>JACIVX010000001.1:356204-712408 GCA_014361295.1 Methanomassiliicoccales archaeon
TACGAAGCCAGGGAGAAGCCCAAAAGCTTCGAATTCTGTCTCTAGGAGCGACACCACTTGATTCAAAAGCGTTGACTGTTCTTTCTCTCGATACACTGAAGGCGTTAGGGAGCGGACCTGCGACAAAATTCATCCTGCCGTTTGAGCTGACAAGACTCGTCGAAGGCGCGTCTGAATATCTGGGTATGGCAAGACAAACGCCGCCAAGAGATGCGAGCAAAATTGAGGATATAGAAAAGGCAGTCGGGAAGGTGGACGATATCCTCGGTCCGATACCGACACCAGAGGAACTCAAAAAGGAATTGAGATCACTTGAAGAGGCGATGGAAAAGGAGAAAAAAGAAGTCGAATCAATTGCAGAGGCCACTAAAAAGGACAAAGGTCGAAGCATTCAGATCGATTAAAATCTGATAGGGAATGAAGGGGAAATTCCCCTCATTTGAGTTGATTAGTTCTCGATTAATCATTGGAAATTCTCCTTTTAGATATGGCGACTTCGACATCTTCATTTCCGAAAGTCCGCAGATATGATCAGTCTTCCTTTAATGTGCCCACAATAGGAAAACGTTCAAGAACATCCTCATCGTGGGGTGCATCGCCAATCTCGTTCGTGAGATCTTTGCCAGCATAATGTTCAAATTGATGTTCTCCGTCTTCCCACAATGTGCTCTTCGTAACGTCATAAACCTTACCTTTAACGGCGACGTATGCCGGCTTTCCATTTTTGCCATTGAATTCCTTTAACTCATCTTGCGTGAAAACTTTCATGATACAAGTATATTGAGGGAGAGAATCTTAAATTTATTGTCCCAGAACCCCGAGCGACTGATAAATGGATCGTACAGAAGGTACAAACAATCGCCAATCATATTTTTCCTTGACGAGACGTCTTCCCTCCCTGCCAAGGCCGCGAGCAAGCTGACGATTTTCGAGCAATTCTCTAATTGAGTCAACAAACGTATTGATGTCGTCCGCAATCATAATATTACGACGGTTTTCCACCATTAAGCCTTCGCACCCAATCGAAGTTGAAACAACAGGCTTGCCCATTGCGAAGTATTCCAGGATCTTTATACGAGTTCCGCTCCCGAAACGAAGAGGTGCGATACAAACATCCGCATTTCTCAAAACTTGTTTGATATCCGGAACGATTCCCAAGAAATCAACATTTTCTTGATTATGCTCTGTTTTTGGAACCGGACCTCCGACAATCTGGAATCGAATGGTCCGATCAAATCGCGGTGCTATTTCATTTAGAATTGTCGAAATGGCATCAAGGTTTGGAGAATAATCCAATCTGCCGATGAAAACGACATTCTTGGTTTCTTCACCCGTTTCCTCAGAATCACAAAAGGGGTATTCGGAAACATCGATACAATTGGGTATCACTGTTATCTTTCCTTCCAACTCAGGATTTGCAGAAATCATGTACCCTTTATCGACCTCGGACGTCACAAAAACGGCGTCTGCCGCATTTAGACATCGAAGTTCAAATCCCTTTGCTCTGTCTAGTAGCCAGGACGCCATTACTTTTCGGACCGATCGACTTCTGCCAATCATCCCTCTGAAAAATGGCGAATCGAACATTCCGTACCTTAGGAGATTCCAATATACATTGTGTTCGTCCAATATTACTGGTTTTTTACGCTTATTTAATGAGTTCGCAAGAAAAAACAGATCCAAGCTCTCGACTTGAAAGGTTCCAACCGCTTCTATTTTCTTTAACACTCTCGGGGAAATCTTTACACAATCATTTCTATAATAATTAAATAACCTCGAGATCTTGGTCCTTACACCTTCGAGTGCCTCAATGTGCGTCGAACGAACATTCTCGATACCATCAAGAATCGACGGCAGTTTTTTATTTCCCATTGTTTCAATTGTATCATCTTCAATATGAAAAATTTCCACCGGTGAAAAGGATGAAATCATCTGGATGAGAGAGCGAACTCTCACCCCCCAGCCACGGTCTGCTCGTGTTCCAAATGATAACAACCCAATCGTCATCCTTTTCCTTCAGAATGATGGGACTGGAGGTATTTTAATGAATAGATTGAAAAAAGGTATAAAAAAAGTCGCTCTAGTTACAGATTGATGTTAAATAATTCTCTCACAACGAAGCCGATAGCAAATGTGAGTGCAGCGATTCCTAGACTTAATTCAGCCACCTCAACAAATCGTTTCTTGAAGGGAAGATCTTTTGCGATTGAGATATAGATGTAAGAAATAATATGTAAGAACGAAAGTAAAAACGAAAATCACAATGACCGCATTAAGAATTGTGACGGAAAGTGCCATGAGGATATCGTCAACAAATAGAAATGGAATAATGAGAAAGGAAACCATCATCATGTAGGTGACCGTTGTATAACCTTATACTTTCATTGGACTTTTACCATCACTCTCAGCCTTCGTCGAAAGATATTCAGAAATTCCCATCAAAAAGGAAGCGACAATTCCTGCGATCAGTCCGCCATTTCAATGATCCTTGCATTCTCGGACACAAGCGTGAATCAAGCAAGCGTTCCCATGAGTTCAACTAGAGCGTCGTTCCAACCCAAAACAATGGAATCTGTATATTTCAATCGCTCTTCGTCGAGGAGTGAAATCAAAGGGCTTTCGTGGCGATCTTCATCTTCGATGATATTTTTGACCTCAGGTAGCGAACTTCACAGTTCCTTATAAATTTCCTCAGCGCTACGCTCATTCCTCTCCATCAGTTTTAAGGCGAATGTTAAACCGAATAGTCTGGCTGGAAACCAATACTTTGCGATAAGGAGTTTAGTTGGATTAGCGTCTTTACTAAGTATTTTTCTCAAAAAATTGTAATGAGTCAATTCATCGTTTGCGATTCTCTCAAAATACTTCGATTATTCTCATTCTTGCAAGTTCTAGCGAGCGTTATATAAACACAGTGCTCGGTGATTTCGCTTCTCTGTGGTCGATTTAAAACAGCTGACATCTCGGTTTTTGATTCATTTTTCATAAACCATAAAACCCTAGAAGTGATTTTTCTTAAAATACCCTACCAACGAACTAGCGACGATGCCGTAGTAAGCCACTAGCATCATGCTATATCGCTCGGCTCTTCTTTCGCCGCATCAACGGAGTCTTATCCTGATCGAATCGGCATGCGCATAGAGACCTTCTGCTTTCGCAAGTTCTTCAACAACACCTCCAATCAAGCTTAGGCCCTCTTTAGAAAGGGCCTGTATGAATGATGCTTTGCAAAAATGACGAACATCAAGACCGGAGTATAAACTTGCGTAACCAGCTGTTGGAAGGACGTGATTCGGTCCAGCCGCATAGTCACCACAAGCAACTGGAGAATAAGAGCCGATAAAAATAGAGCCAGCATTATGGATCAGTCCGACTAACGCCATCGGGTCCTTCGTCTGAATTGAAAGGTGCTCGGGAGCGATTCGATCAATAATAATTGCTGCTTCTTCCATATTCCCAACAACGACCAAACCCATATTCCTAAGGGAACTCTCAATGATATTCCTTCTCTTCGCACTTCGGATCATTTCAATCATCGCGTGTTCTACATTCGAAGGCAATTCGCTATCGAGCGAAATGAGCATGCACATTGCATTTGGATCGTGTTCCGCCTGAGCCATAAGGTCAGTGGCGACAAATTGTGGAACTGCGGTCTCATCTGCAACCACGACTATGTCGCTCGGACCTGCTGGGAAATCGATTCCAACTCGATCCATGACGAGGAGCTTAGCAGCCGTTACAAAAATGTTCCCTGGACCTACAATCTTTTGAACCGGCCTTATGCTCTCGGTTCCAAATGCCATCGCGGCGATAGCCTGAGCCCCACCAATTCTATACACCTCGTCGACGCCAGCGATTTCAAACGCAGCGAGCGTTGCGTCGCTTCCAGGCGGAGGTGTACAGCAACAAATTTCATTCACACCAGCAACTTTTGCAGGAACGACGCACATCAAAGCTGTTGAAGGATAAGACGCTTTTCCACCTGGGATATATGCACCGATACGTTTCAATGGAGTGAGTCTCACTCCAAGAGAGATCCCCTTATCCACTTCTTTGAACCAGGATTGACATTCCAACTGCATTTGATGAAATCGTTCAATGCGTAATTTTGCAATCTCTAGTGCTCGCCTCAGTGATGGTGAAATATTTTCGAGGGCTCTTTTCCGCTCTTGCCTACTGACCTCAATCGAATCAATCTTAATTCTATCAAATTTCTCAGTGAATTCGATGAGAGCTCTATCGCCCCTGTTCTTCACAGCCTCGAGGATTTCCATCACGGATGTCTTTACTGCTTCAAATTTTTCAGATCTCCTTTCAAGCCAAGTGTCTAAATCAAGGGGCTGCCACATAGATCACAGAACAACTAACGTGTACTTCTGATTTTTCTCAGAAGCATGTTAACCATATTAAAAGAGAACAAAAAATGGTCTCCGGTCATCGCACGAGTGAGAGTTGTAATGGTCCTAAAGAGGATTTATTCTTTTCTTTATGAATAAAAGTTAGTCCTCCCTGATCTATCACTATACGTCAACTCGTAGTCATGACATGACCAGACGAAAAGGAATTTATACTACTTTTCGAGTACAGGGCGCAGAGGTATCACTATGGTTGCAAAAGTGAACACGGATGAATGTGTTGGATGTGGAGCCTGCGCTGATGTTTGCCCACAGGAATGCATCGAAGTCGAGGATGTAGCGATCGTTGACGAGTCAAAGTGCCTTGATTGTGGCTCTTGCGCCGATGAATGCCCCAACAATTGTATCACAATTGAAAAGAAATAAGGAGATCATCCATCACGCCGCCGTAAAATCAATTTTCCTCTGAAAATCAAAGCGACCCTTACAGGCCTCCATTTCTTTATTTATTCCATAAACTCTCGATGCTAAAATTCTCAATCATTCTCCAAGATCATTTCCCATATTTTTTAATGATTAACATATAAATATCTGATCGTAATTTTGCTAGTAGTGTCATTAACAGGCATTCTTCAATTGATCATACTGGCACTCGCAGCCGTCGTCCCCTCCCTGATTTTCCTTTCATGGTTTAGATCTGCAGGCACTGGTAGAAAGGAATCTTGGCTCCAACTTTTGATTCTATTTTTCTATGGCGCAATTGTAGCCGTTGTTATCGCCATTTTCATTGAATTCCTCGCCATTACTTTACTTCTCAGCCCAGTCTTCAGAGAATACGAATTTTTTTCCAGAAATCCATCACTCTGGTCACTCGTCATAGTGGTGATCATTGCTCCATTCGCTGAGGAATTTGCAAAAATGCTCGGCGTACTGAAATCGTCGATGAAATTGCGGCGAATGAGGAGTGGATTCGTTTTTGGCGCAGCAACAGGATTGGGATTTGCCGCGACAGAAAATCTCCTTTACGAGAGCGTTGCGATGGCTGAGGGAGGAGTTTTAATGTTCCTGATCGTTGCTCTATTGCGCAGCTACTCTTCAGCACTCCTGCATGGCTCTGCAACATCAATTGTTGGTTATGGCGTCGCAAAAAAGAGATTCGAAGGCAAATTGGTAATTCCATATTACCTATTTGCTGTGATGATGCATGGGACCTTTAACCTGCTCGCTTCCCTAGGAGGACTCTTCGACGGCGATAGCTCAATTATTGCAAGTGGTTTTGGTCTGCTTCTTTCTTTTATTCTCGTTCTCTTTGCGATTAAATTCATTAACTCAAAATTAAATAAAAAACTCTGAAGAACGAGTTATGACCAATAGGGCTTCATGATATACTTATATGCGCTGTTTGCGGCCGTTGCCGCTTCCCCGCAAGCCGTGATGATCTGCTTGTATTTTCCGCTGTAGGTAACGACATCCCCGCATGCGAATACTCCTGGCCGCGAGGTACGCATGGCTGTGTCCACCTTGATTAGATTATCTTCCAGTTCCACATTCCATCTCTGAATATCTTTAAGATCGGGAGTATAGCCAATATTGATGACAACTACGTCGACATCAAGGTTCATCTTTTGGTCGCCCCCGACCTTAATAGTGACGCTGTTCACCGTTTGATCCCCTTTAATTTCTTCGAGTTCGGCGTTGAGTATTGTCTTTATCCTTGAACGCTTCACTTTTTCTACTACGCCTTCATCAGCTCTGAACTCATTTCGTCGGTGCACAATATATGTCTCGGCCACCTCAGATGCGATGAGAGCCATTTCTAGGGCACTATTACCACCGCCGACAAAAAGAACACGCTTATCGACGAGGCTTTCCTTATGAGGAATTTTGTAAAAAACCCCTTTATTCTCGAATTGATCCTCTCCCGGAATACCGAGTTTTTTTGGCTTGAAAAGCCCGATACCAACGGCGATAATGACCGCCTTGGTTTCGTACTTCCGTTTGTCCGTGACAACGAGAAGTCGTGAGTCTTTCTCAAGAATATCAAGAGCCATCTCATTCTCATGAAGCTCACAGCCCATACTCAAGGCATGGGTTATCATTCTCTTTGCGAGCTTTTCAGCTTGTGTTAGGACGCAACCTGGATAATTCTCGATCCCTTTATCCGGATAAAGAGAAACTAGCTGTCCGCCGGCGTTGCCCGCTTCAAGAATCAGTGTCTTTAACTTGCGAGAGCGCGCGTAAATTCCAGCCGTCAACCCAGCAGGTCCTGCTCCAATGACAATCAGGTCGTAGGTCATCTCTGATTGTGATTGACTTTCTCAACATAAGCATTTCTTTTCTTTCAAGAGGAAGTTATTAAAATCCTCTAGTCTTTTGCGAAAGATACACTTACATATTTCGGTGAAAATAGAGGTTTTCATGCAAAAGACGATCAATGGGATTACTGTAAGGGTACTGAGAGGTGATATCACCGAGATGGAGACGGAGGCGATCGTCAATGCTGCAAACAACATGCTATGGATGGGTGCTGGAGTAGCTGGTGCGATCAAGAAAAAAGGCGGAAAAGAAATTGAGGAGGAAGCATTGTCAAAAGGACCAATTCCAGTTGGCGAGGCAATTGTTACTGGGGCAGGCCGGCTAAAGGCCAAGTATGTGATTCATGCTGCCAGTATGGGTCAGGATTTGAAAACAGATGCCAAAAAGATTGCCTCCTGTACGTTGGCAAGTCTCAAGAGAGCGGACGAACTTGGAATCAAGAGCATATCATTTCCTGCCATAGGAACTGGCGTAGGTGGTTTTTCAATTGATGAGGCTGCCGAGGTGATGATAAACACGATAATTGATTACATCAAAAGAGGTACGGGTCTGCAGTTGATTCAATTCACGTTATTTGATGAGGATACAAAGAAAGCTTTCGAAAATGTTCTCGAGCGCGTAGGGGATTGATGTGGCGAGATTCAGGGCCTTCATTGCGGTCGATCTGAAGGCTAACGAAAAAATAGCGAAAGTTCTTGAAGAACTGAAGAACGCACTACCATCGCTCAAACTCGTTGATCAAGCAAATGTGCATATTACTTTGAAATTCCTTGGAGATACTGATGAATCGCTGATTCCAGACATCAAAAAAATTATTGAAAGAGCAACAGTTGGATTAAGCCCATTCACAATTTCGCTGATCGGGACTGGTGCTTTCCCATCAAAAACGAAAATTCGTGTGATCTGGATTGGAATCAGAAATGCTGAGCAACTCTCGATTATCGCGAAAAAACTCGATGAAGAATTGCACTCACTTGGATTTGAAAGGGAAAAGAGGGAATTCAGTCCACATTTGACTCTTGCAAGGGCGCGAGAGATCATTTCATCAACGAAAATCGAGAAGCTCATCGATCAATACAGTGAAGAAGAATTTGGGAAGGAAGTGGTACAGTCAATCAGATTGAAGAAATCGGTGTTGACACCAAAGGGATCGATATACAGCACAGTGGATGAAGTGATATTGGGTTGAATCAATCCGGCATGATGTATTGGCAGGATTTTCGACAGCAGCGATTTGCGAACTTTGATGGAGTTATATTAAAAGTATTGATGCGATTATTATTCTCTCTGCCCCTCCAACTTTCTGTGAAACAATATGAAACTCAGGGGCAGAAATATCAGAAATGATGCAGAAGGAGGTATTGAGGGTCTCCCGTTACAGCTGATCCTGATGGTGGTCATTGCTGGTATCGGGATGACAGTGATCCTTGGTTGGATGACAGGACTCGAAGCACCTAAAAGCATCGGCGCTGTTTATGCAACACCCAGTGAAATTATTCTGACAGACGAGAATTCCGACGGATTGTACGAAAAGAGCGACTTGACGCTCACAATCACCGTCGTCGATCAAAATGGAGATCCAGTTTCAGGCGCATCGGTAGTCCTGCAAGGTACGAATATTGCCTTTGAAGATGGAAGAACAGCCCACGGTATGACGGATGCTTCGGGAAAGGTCAAATTCAGTGATCTCTCGCTTTCGCAGAGAGGTACGACAATCGGATTTGTAACTGTGACGGTGACGAAAAGCGGATATGGGACAGATTCGAGCCTAACGATACCTGTCATATCTGAGTGAAGGGATATGAGACACTTCGATAAGAAGGGACTGGAGGGACTACCTCTTAAACTCATGATTATTTTTCTTATTCTCTCCCTCACTATGCCTATTCTTATCGAAAACGCGGAATACTACGATACCCTTGTCATTAAGAAAAATCTGATTATTGAAGCGGAAAAGATTCGCAAGGGAGCATATTCAGTGTATCTTTCTGGGCCAGAAAACCTGAGAACAATCAATGTTGAAATCCCGAAGGGAACTTTTGGCCAAGTTTGCAGGTTGGAATTTGGTGGCGGCATAAACGATAGTGCTTCATTGATGATCAAATGTTTCATCAATGACGATCTCTGCGGCACAATAATTCTCGACAATCCGAGGATTTCCATTGTTTCAAATTCTGGTCAACCAATCGTGATCGAGAACGACAGTATTAAGTTGTCACTTTCTTGCGTCGAGATCGATCGGTCGAGGTTTGTTCAAGCTGAGGTGATATCACTTGATTGAATTCATGCTTTCGCGTTTTGCGGTTGGCTTGTGCAGTTTTTTAATCATCTGTTCTTTTCTCTCGATGTTCAATTCAATGAACTCCGAAGTGGAAAAGATGAGCATCAAAGACTCTTTGGCTGAAATATGCGATGTGTTTTATAATATCAGGAATTATCCATATGCAGAGCAGAAAATCTACATGAAAAATATATTGCCATCTGCGGATTGCGTTCTCATCGTCAAGAAAGGGTACATTAAGCTAATTGCTGGTGAGATGGAGTTTGCTTCGGCCATACCAGACAATATTATTTTAAAAGGCGATCAAGATGAAAACTCAGATGATTATTTTGTTGACATGCTTCGATTCGGTTACGGAGATATTCTCATTCTAAAAACTATGGCAGGGGAAAATGGAAATACATTGGTCGTTCAGTTGGAAAAGATTTGAGCAATTTCTTGAACGGTCTCCACAAAGATCTGGCATTCTTCTAGCGTATTGTATATGTAAAAAGAGGCACGAGCACAACCGCTGCTCCCCCGTTTTAAGAAGAATGGATGCGCACAATGCATGCCGGATCTAATCATGATTCCCTTCATTTGATCAAGCATCATTGCGACATCATGTGAACTCAGCCCTTTAATGTTGAAAGAAAAGATGTTACCTCTCAGCTTGCAATCAAGAGGCCCGAGAATTTCAATTGCTTGATCATTGCGCAGCCCCTCGGTTACTTTGCAGTTAAGTCTGCAAACGTGCTCTGAAATCGATTCAAGGCCAATTTGACTGATATAATCGATTGCCACAGACGATCCTATTATGCCAGAGTAATTCAAGAGGCCTGATTCAAGTTTGTCTGGCAAAGGCAAAAACTCAACCTCATTCAGAGAAGCTGTGCTAACAGCTCCACCTCCCGTGATCAATGGATCGAGCTTTTCAAGAAGATCTTCCTTACCATAAAGTACACCGACGCCCGCTGGGCCAAGCATTTTGTGCATCGAGAATGCGTAAAAGTCCACATCCAATTCCTTAACATTGACTCGCATGTGGGGCGCTGCTTGTGCTCCATCTAGCATGACGATTGCCCCATAATCATGCGCTATCTCGGTCACATCTTTCGCTGGAATACTCGTTCCAACGACATTATTTGCATGAGCAAAGCTAACAACCTTGACATCTCTTGACATCATTGCCTTAAATGTTTCGAGATCAAAAATCCCATCCTTTGAAGTCTCAACAAATTTACGCCTGATGCCTTTGGATCTAGCAACCTGCATCCAGGGAATGTGATTACTGTTGTGCTCGATGTCCGTCGTTAGTACTATATCGCCTTTTTTCAGGTCAAGACCCTTTGCAACGAGGTTGAGCGCTTCTGTGCAATTCTTTGTAAAGATAATTTCCTTTGGAGAAGAGGAATTGATGAACCCTGCAATTTTTTCGCGAGATTCGTCGATTTTGATTGAGACCTCCGTCGCGAAGCGATGTACACTGCGACCAGCGCAAGCAGGGTACTTCAAATAATACTCGTTTGAGGCTTCAATCACCTGTCTCGGACGAAGAGTTTGACATGCGTTATCGAAATAAATTGGGTCGTTGTCCCTGCCTGTGTAAACGGGAAAGTCCCTGCGTATCTTGTAAACATCCATATTTCTGCCTTCAATCGCCTTTGCCCTATATTTTGATTGTTAAAAAGACAACAATCGAATTGTATTCGATTCATTGATGAATTTTAATATCTCAAGATCAACATAACCCAATTGAATGATTTCGTTGCAGACGAAATTAAAAAGTCTTGTTCTTTCGAATCCCACAATGCTCGCATCTGGTATTCTCAGTGAGACTTCTGGTTGCATCATTGCTGCGGCAAAATCTGGTGCTGGCGCTGTCGTGACGAAGTCGATTGGAAGTGTGCCAAGAGAGGGGTATCCTAATCCAACTGTGGTCGAGCTGGAGTTTGGCTACATCAACGCAATGGGCCTACCAAATCCAGGCATCGACGAATTTGGAAAGGAGGTGAAGGATTCACTTGGGTGCGGCGTTCCGATCATCGGAAGCATTTTTGCATCGGATGAAAAAGAATTCGCATATCTGAGCAAGAAAATGGAGGAATACGGCGTTGCAGCGCTTGAGCTCAATCTCAGTTGCCCTCATGCAAAGGGTTACGGGATGGAGATTGGGGTCGATCCAGAAATTGTAAGAAAAATTGTCTCGATGATCAAAGATGAAATTCGGATTCCTGTTTTCGCAAAATTGACACCTAATACACATCGATTGATTGAAGTCGCAAAGGCTGTGGAGGAAGCTGGTGGTGACGGTGTTGTCGCGATCAACACAGTTAAAGCAATGTCGATCTCAATCGATTTCAAACGACCAGTTCTGGCAAATCGATATGGAGGGTTATCTGGACCGGCTATCAAGCCAATCGGTATTAGATGTGTCTACGAGCTTTACGATGCCCTTGATATTCCTATTATCGGGGTCGGAGGGATAGAAACGTGGAAAGATGCGGTTGAATATCTTATGGCAGGGGCGACCGCATTGCAGATTGGTAGTGCCGTTCGAAAAAGAGGTTTGGGTGTTTTTAGGAACATAAACAATGGTCTAAGAAGATTCTTAGAAAAGGAGGGATACAGCGCAATTAGCGAAATCGTGGGGGTCGCGCATGAGTTTTCATAAAGCGGTCACTATTAAGGAAGTCGTGGCGGAAGCCAATGGCGTTAAGACATTGAGATTCTTTCTGAGAAGAAAATGTCTTCCCGGTCAGTTTCTCATGATTTGGATCCCAGGTATTGACGAGATCCCAATGTCCCTTTCTTATATAGGAAGTCTCAAGGGCATTACGGTTAAGGAGGTTGGTGAGGCGACGAGGGCGCTATGCTCGCTTCGTCCTGGCGACCAGCTAGGTGTACGAGGCCCTTACGGCAGGGGTTTTTCACTCGGCAGGGGGAGTGTTTTATGTGTCGGCGGAGGAAACGGGATCGCGTCGCTAATGCCTGCCGCAGAAGCGTTGAAACGAGATTTAGTCGATTTCGCAATCGGCGCCAAAACTGAGACGGAACTGGTTTTCGTAGAAAGAGCAAAGAAATGCTCGAATTATGTCGCAATTTCAACGGATGATGGAACGAAGGGATTCAAAGGAACTGTCGTCGAGCTGGCTGCAAGGATGATGGATAAGAAGAAGTATGATTCAGTGTTGGCATGTGGTCCCGAACCGATGCTTTTTCAATTATTCGATCTCTGCAAGAAATATGATGTTGATTGCCAGTTTTCATTGGAAAGATTCATGAAGTGTGGTATCGGGATATGCGGATCGTGCGCGATCAACGGTATAAGGGTATGTAGAGAAGGGCCTGTTTTTTCCAGAAGAGAACTTGAATCACTCATGGAATTTGGCAGATTCAGAAGGGATGCATCAGGCGTGCGAATTACATTTTGACCTCATTGATGACCTTCTCGACTAATTGAGCAAACTCCGCATCGGTCACGCGACCTTTCTGCTCCCCTATCATTTTAACGAGTTGAAGAATTCTTTGAATTTGCTCATTGGTAGCATTGATCTTCAATTCTTCGAGGCGCTTTTTCACATATGTCATCCCTGTATGTTTGCCCATGAGAAGGCGTCTCCGATTCCCGACAGTCTCCGGAGGAATACATTCATAAGTCATAGGGCAGTTGAGGATTGCGGCGACATGAATCCCAGATTCATGCGCAAAGGCATTTTCACCGACAAGGGGATGATGCGGTGACAGCTGACATCTCGAAAACCTTGCAACAGTGTCCGATAGTTCCTTGAGCCGTGTACAATCGATGCCGAGATCGTAGCCATAAATGAATTTCATGACTGCAACGAACTGTTCCAGCGGAACATTACCCGATCTCTCACCGATTCCATTCACGGTTGTTGTTACGGCCGACGCTCCAGCTTTAACGGCAGCAATCGCATTGGCGAGCGCGAGACCGAAATCGTTGTGGAGATGTATTGAGATAGGTTTTTTCACGTTTGAAGCGATTGAAGATACGACGAAAGAAACAGCCTCCGGCGAAGCGCAGCCAACGGTATCTGTAATACCTAATCTTACAGCACCAGCTTCTTCGGCAGTCCTCATGAATTCGATCAAGAAATTGAGGTCTGTTCTCATGCTGTCCTCGGAGCTAACGCTAGCTGGAACGCCCCGTTCTCTGCAATAATCAAGTGCATCGACAACTTTGCTGAGTACTTGTTCCTTATTCATTTTCAATTTATACTTGAGATGGATATCTGAAGTTGCAATAAAAAGTAATACGAGATCGACACCTGCATCGATTGCTGCGTCGATATCGCTTTTCAGAATCCGGGAAAGTGCGAGAATTTTTGCTTTCAGACCAAGTGATGTGATCTCCTTGATGATTTGACGCTCGGATTCGGATACTGCTGGAAAACCTGCCTCAATCTGCGGAACGTGTGCATCATCGAGCAGCTTTGCGATTGTAATCTTCTGTTCAGCGTTGAATGCAACGCCAGGCATCTGTTCTCCGTCCCGCAACGTCGAATCGTAAACGGTAATGTTGTTGAAATTGTATTTAATATTGTATGGACTGAGTGCGATGAATTCTGTGTTCGAGACCATGCCCGATACATTCTCGGATGACAATATGTAATTTTTGAAGAAACAGAGAGCGCACTGCGGTTTCTTTCAAATGAATCACGGTCTGGTGTCGTATTCGTTTACACTCAATAACCGTTTTAAAAGATTGTTCTGCTATCAAGAACCATTACTATTACCAGAAGCCTTGAGAAGCGCTAGTAGTGCATCCTTCACTTCTTCAATTGTCGTGCCCCACGGGACAGCAGCTACTTGATTCTTCAGCTCATATCCAGATTTTACCTTACAAC
Source organism: Methanomassiliicoccales archaeon (assembly GCA_014361295.1). NCBI lineage: Archaea > Methanobacteriati > Thermoplasmatota > Thermoplasmata > Methanomassiliicoccales > Methanomassiliicoccales archaeon. Next base: position 370,007 of record JACIVX010000001.1, read on the forward strand.
ACTTTACAAGTGTCGGCGATCCATCAAGGCGGACGTGATTGCGAGGGCAGATATCAATAAAATCTACTTCTTTTTTGTATAAAGATTTGAAAATTCTTCTCGAAAGGTCGCAACCAACGAGTGTTGATTCAACACTTATTTCCGGCGTTTCGTCGAGGAAATACACAACTTTGTCGCAAGAGATCCCCGATGCCCTGCATGGAAAAATAACGCCTTTTGTTTTCAATGTAGACGCAATAGATTCCAGATCAATCTCAATATGGTTAGCTATAATCGGCGCGTTGATCAAACCCATTGATATGATCTTCTCGACTATCACTGACAGTTTCGATGGTCTTGGTGGCACTGTATCGATAACATTGATCCTGATCAGATCCTCATCTTTTACGAATGAAACATGATTAAACATTCCCCGAACAACGACAAGTTTTCCCTTGTATTTTTGAGAGAGTTTTGCCATTTGGGTACGATTGATGACATCGATTGTGCGATCTTCGACAAAAACTGTTTCATCGGGCAACGATAGAATTTCGAATGATTTTATGTTGCGAAAAAGTTCATTTCCATCTTCCTTTTCTACAGAAATGACGGCGGAATCATTCCTATTTCTTAAAACGTAGTATCTCGTTCTCGTATATGCCTTCTTACCCTTAACGACCTCTGCAATGTTGGTAGGCGTTAGTGGGAAATTGACAGTACGTACGGATACCTCTTTGCAATGCTCAGGCATCATCATGCTTACGGAATATGTTCAAAGTTCAGATATTTTTCTGATTTATGGGATGCAAACAGACGGGCTCCGATAATGGATATCATAATAAATGATCTCCAACCACAATTCTTTCTACAAACCTTTCGCTACTAACAGATCCAATTAAAATGCGGATGCGTTATCAATAATAAATCTCCGATTGCCATGCAACCGAATAAATTGATCTATTTGATGCGGCAAGTATTTCGGATTGGTATTCTTGTCCGTATACTGGGACATAAAATAGAAATATAGATTAACTGAATTACTTTGAAGCGCCGGGATGACAGAGCGGCCATGTGGCGGACTGCAGTCAATCGCCGCAGAGATCCGCAGACTCGAGTTCAAATCTCGATCCCGGCTCCAGTATGTTAATTCTTGTGGAATATCGCTGGTGGCGTCGACATCTTTGCTAATTCAAGAGATAATGAATTCTTATTTGGTGAGAAACCGTAATATTCATCTGTAGGACAATGATATCTGTTGATCTAGTATTAACAATGGTGAAATCCGATGATATATAACAGTATTCTCGAAACAATTGGTAAAACACCGATCGTCAAATTGCACAATCTCATCGCAGAAGATTCTGCGGAAATCTACTGCAAACTCGAATCATTCAATCCAATGTCTTCTGTCAAAGACAGGATTGCCTTGGCAATGATCGAGGATGCGGAAAAGTCAGGGCGTCTAAAAAAAGGGATGATCGTTGTTGAGCCAACATCCGGAAATACTGGTATTGGTCTTGCGATGGTCTGCGCTGTAAAGGGATACAGGCTCATCCTCACGATGCCAGAGTCGATGAGCATTGAAAGGAGAAGGTTACTGAAAGCATTTGGGGCGGAATTAATTCTCACACCAGCAGCGGAAGGAATGAAAGGAGCTGTCGCTCGCGCTCTGGAAATTTCCAAACAAAACAGTAATTGCTTCATGCCCCAACAATTCGAAAACCCATCAAATCCAGAGGTTCATATGAAAACCACAGCCAGGGAAATACTAAATGATGTCCCAGATCTTGACGCATTTGTTGCCGGAGTCGGAACTGGCGGAACTATCACTGGTGTTGGGAAAGTGCTCAAAACAGTGAACCCAAATGTGAAGATCGTCGCGGTGGAGCCTTCCAGATCCCCAGTATTATCTGGGGGTAAACCGGGACCACATCAAATACAGGGAATAGGCGCTGGCTTCATACCGAAGGTGTTAGATTTGTCTGTCGTCGATCGCATCATCACCGTGACAGACGAAGAAGCAAAATCAATGGCAAGAGAGCTTGTTCGAAGGGAGGGAATTCTAGCAGGTATTTCATCGGGTGCTGCTCTGCACGGTGCAGTAAAGATAGGCAAAGAATTAGGCCCAGGAAAAAAAGTTGTGGTGATTCTCCCAGATACAGGAGAAAGATATTTGAGTACTGACATGTTTTCCGAGTGAGCGCGTATACATGAGCTGGAAAGACGATGTTTATACAGTCCTCGAACGCGATCCTGCGCCGAAATCGTTCAAGGAAGCCCTTTTATTCAGCCCGGGGCTTCATGCAATCCTTCTTCATCGAATTTCGCACAGACTATATCTCAAAGGTCAGTATCTTTTGGCTAGAGCTATCAACTATTTTGCGCGGATTTTAACAGGTGCGGATATCCATCCGGGCGCGAAGATCGGTAAGGGTTTTTTCATCGATCATGCAACTGGGGTGGTGATCGGCGAGACTGCCGAAATCGGCGACAATGTTTGCATCTTTCAGGGCGTAACCCTTGGCGGCGTTAGCACTGAAAAGGGAAAGAGACATCCTACTATTGGCAACAATGTCGTGATTGGTGCGAACGCAACGATTCTCGGCAATATCAAGATCGGTGACAATGTTAAGATAGGCGCTGGATCTGTCGTCGTAAAGGATGTGCCACCGAATTCAACGGTTGTTGGCGTGCCTGGCAAAGTCGTCAAGAAAGACGGCATGACGAAACTTGATTTGAGACACGATCTGTTGCCAGATCCGGTTGTGGATGCATTCATGAATATTTCGAACAGCATCGCAGAGTTGGAACACAGAGTTGCCGAATTGGAAAAGTTGGTGAAAAAGGAAAAATAATGGTGACTTCCATCGCGATTCGAGGCAGAAGACCATGGCTTTAAAGGTTTTTAATACATTGACAAAGAAAAAAGAGGTGTTCGTTCCGATTGAAAACAACAAGGTCAAAATGTATGTGTGTGGTGTGACTGTATATGATGATCTTCATATGGGCCACGCAAGACATATCATTGTGTTCGATATGATCGTAAGGTATCTGAGGTACCGTGGCTACCAGGTTATCCATGTGACTAATTTTACCGACGTCGATGATAAAATCATCAATCGAGCGAAGGAACTCGGAATCCCGCCGCTTCAGTTATCTAATATGTATATCGAGCGATATTTCAAGGAGATCGAGGCGCTCGGTGTGAAAAGGGCCGATTTCTATCCCCGTGCGAGCGAATTCATACCACAAATCATTGACATGATACAAAAGATCGAGGATGCCGGTTATGCGTATAGGACAGACGATGGTAGCGTTTATTTCAGCATGGACAAGGTAAAGGAGTACGGAATTCTTTCGGGTGCGAAAACGGAGGAACTTGTGGCCGGTGCACGAATTAATATTGATGAGATGAAGCGCAACCCTGCCGATTTCGCTTTATGGAAGGGGGCAAAACCAGGCGAGATCTCATGGCCAAGTCCGTGGGGCCACGGTAGGCCTGGTTGGCACATAGAGTGTTCGGCCATGTGTCTGAATCTGCTTGGAGAGATTATCGATATTCACGGTGGCGGTAACGATTTGATCTTTCCTCACCATGAAAATGAGATTCTGCAGTCAAGGGTGGTGACGGGGAGAATTCCAGCAAAATACTGGTTACATAATGGGATGCTCCAGGTTCAAGAGGAAAAGATGTCAAAATCTCTCAAGAATTTTTTCACTGTGAGACAAGTTCTTGAAAATCATACGAAAGAGGAGATCCGCTTTTTCATTCTGAATACGCATTACAGAGGTCCCCTTTCTTATAGCGATTCAGCCTTGAAGGAGGCTGCCACGAGTTTGAAAAGGTTGCACAATGCCTATATTGAACTGAAATCGGTAGCTGGGAACTTGAAGGGGAATAATGATGCGCGGGAATTGATTTCGAGCGCGAGGGAGAATTTTATCAGGCAAATGGATGACGATTTCAATACTCGTGGCGCAATTGCGGTCCTCTTTGATTTCATCAGGGAGATCAACAAATTGCTTTCGGACGGTTTGCTAAGCAACGAAGGGGCGCATGGCGCGATTTCTTTCCTAGAAGAAGTGGATGAGGTTCTTGGAATCTTGCCAAAAATTTCAATGACAATGGAATCAACTGATGATCTGATTCAGATCCTTATTGATGTTCGCCAGGAGCTCAGAAAGAGAAAGATCTTCGATTTGGCGGATAGGATTAGAGAAAGGTTGGCAGAAAAAGGAATTAAACTAGAGGATACGAGCGAGGGAGTTAAGTGGAAGCGCGTTTGAATGAGCTTGCGAAGAAAAAAGCGATACTGATCACTGGCGGTGCGGTAAAGATTCCGCACGATCTCAAGCTTCCGTTTCGCCTAAGCAGGTCAACGGCCGGACCGGGCGCAGGCGCGCCTGCAGTAGTTTTGTCCTTTCAAGGGTTAAGAGTCAAAAAGGCGATATCAAGGGACCAGGGCGAATTCGAGCTTATTCAAAAGGATGGCAAGTTTGTACTCACAAGAAATGGGGAGCCTTTTCTCGACTCGGTTGAGATCCAGCCGACGCTGTATCATTCACCTGAGCAGGCATTTTTTAACATCGAAACCTCATGCATTTACGACTGCAAGTTCTGCGTATCGAAGAAACTTGATCCTCGTATTACGAAAGGCCTCAACCCAGAAAAAATCATAGAAATGATTCTCGATGCCTCAAAGTGCAACGATTTCAAGGCTGTTGCATTAACGAGTGCCGTCGTTGGGTCTCCGAGCGAAACTGTACAAAAAATGACCTATATTGTTTCAAGAGTGAGGGAACAACTCGATCCAAAAATTCCAATCGGTGTAGAGCCATACGTAGATAATTATGAGCATATCGAAATGCTCAAAGCTGCTGGTGCGGATGAGATTAAGATCAACATCGAAACTTTTGATAGGGATATCTTCAAAAAAGTCTGCAATAAGCTTGAGTTCGATACGATAATTCGTATGATACAATATGCGGTAAGGGTTTTCGGGGTCGGAAAAGTCTGCTCGAATATTATTGTTGGATTAGGTGAAACTGATGAAAACGTACTCGAGGGTGTGGAGTATCTGGCGAGGCTGGGATGTGTTGCAACGATAAGACCCTTAAAGATCAACGATTTGAATAGGAAAGGATTGGAGGAGGCCCTTGGCTATCCCTTGAAACCCGTATCGCCAGATAGACTTCTCCGACTTGCAACGGAACAGAAAATGATCCTCGAATTATACCAGCTTTCGACGTTGAGCTTCAAAACAATGTGCCATGCATGCACGTGCTGTGACATCGTGCCATTTCGAGACATTTGAAATATGATGATCTGTAACGATATTGATTTATCGAACACTTTGGTTAAAATTTTTAGGGAATCCGAAACCTTCAATATAGTTAAAACGATTCCTATTTCGATGGTGAGCAAGAAAATCGAGGAGTATCTCGAATGTATTTATGAGATTACGAGGAACGGGAAACCCGCAAAGACAAATCACATTGCACGATGCATGAAGGTCTCGCCAGCATCTGTTACAGAGATGCTCCGCAGACTTTCTGATGAAGGGTACATTGAGTATGAAAAATATCGGGGGGCTTCTCTTACTAACAAGGGCATGAACATTGCTTTAAAACTCAAGAGAAAACACCGCCTTCTTGAATCATTCCTCGTTAGAATTCTCGGCATGAAAAGGGATGAGAGCCATACAGAGGCTTGCAAGCTTGAGCACATGCTGTCTGACGAATCAGAAAAAAGGATATGCCAGATGATGAACAATCCTCAATTCTGCCCTGATGGAGAGCCCATTCCCCAGTGCGAGGAGGAATGCAAGCTCTGCACAAGTGAGCCTTCGATACCGCTCACGAAGCTCGACATCGGCGATACGGGTATCATTACGCATCTCAAGTGCGACGAGAATCCATCGAAAATCAGGCGACTCATCTCCATGGGATTCGTTCCAGGAAGAAACGTAATCTTAGAAGAGGGTGTTCCCGCCGGAGGCCCTCTAATTGTCAGACTCGATGAATGCCGCATCGCCATCGGACGGGAATATGCATCACTTGTGCATGTTAAAAGGTGCGCCTGATGCGTGTTGCGTTGATGGGCAACCCGAATGTCGGAAAGTCCGTTCTTTTTAGTCGGATTACCGGGATCGGTGTCATCTCTTCAAATTATCCGGGGACAACAGTGGAATTTGAAGAAGGCCGTATCATTTATCGCGGCGAAACTATTGTTTTTTATGATCTTCCTGGGACGTATTCTCTATCGGGAATATCTGAAGATGAATTGGTTGCCACCAAACTCCTCGCGGAAAAAAAGTTAGATGTTGTCGTGGCCGTGGCGGATGCAACGAGACTAATACAGAGTCTTGTTTTAATCCTCCAACTAATTGAGCTGGGATATCGTGTTGTTGTCGCATTAAATTTTATGGACGTAGCACGCAAGCGTTATCGTCTAGACGTTGAACAACTCGCCAAAATTCTCGAGGTTCCAGTCATACCCACCGTTGCGATCACAGGTGAGGGCGTCGATGAACTGATCGAAGTCATCGCCAAACGCGAGTTCTCCAGATCCGGTTTCGTGATAAGATACGACGCTCATATTGAAAACATCGTTGAAAAACTCAGCAGCCAAATTGCAGAATGGCGACATCCTTTTCTGTTAAGAGGAGCGCTATTGAAATTACTGGAAGGAAATGAACACTTTATACAACTGTTCACACATCAAATCAAGGAAAGCGCTGAGGAATTTAGAAAAAAGTTCAGTGAGGAACATCATGAGAGTATCGACGTCCATATCGCTCGTGATCGATACGGCGAAGCCGGGAGAATTGTATCAGAAGTTATCGGAAAGCTTGAAACACATGAATCGCTCGGTGATAAAATTTCACAATTAACGCTGAGGCCTTTGCCAGGAATTGCTATTATGCTCTTTATTCTTGCACTCGTTTTTTTCACAATTGTCTATATAGGCGGTGCGATTGAATCAAGCCTTGGAGATGCATATCAATACGTGGTAGGTGATTCTTTTGAGAGACTCGCAGAATTTATCGGCGGCCGTGCAGGCATTGCCATATCGAGAGGCATTGATCTCAGTCTCCAAGCGATCCTCTCGATCGTGATACCGTACATCCTTGTTTTTTATCTTATACTGGGCATACTAGAAGACTCAGGATATCTGCCAAGAGCTGTCGCTCTTCTCGATGGCGTCATGCATAAAATCGGACTTCACGGGCGAGCAATTATTCCCATGATTGTAGGTGTCGGTTGCAATGTTCCAGCGATACTTGCTACAAGGGTATTGGAATCAAGACGAGAAAGATTCATTCTCGCAACTCTTACGATTATGGCTATCCCATGCTCAGCACAATTGGCGATCATTTTTGGCGTTGTAGGGCATTTCGGAGGACTTATTTATGCGGTAATGATATTTGTTATTCTTTTCTCCATTCTACTTTTGCTCGGACGCTTGCTTCACGTTCTCCTTAAATTTGAACCATCCACAATCGCGATTGAGATACCTGACCTTGCTATTCCAAGTCCTAGGAATATTTTATTTAAGACCTACATACGTGTCAAGGATTTTTTCATCATTGCATTTCCGATCCTGTTTGTTGGAAGCCTCCTGTTGGAAGTATTGATAGAATTCGGTATTCTCAACAATCTTGTCGAACCTCTTTCGTTTTTCACAGTAGGTTTTCTAGGCTTGCCAGCAATAACAATTATTGCATTGATTTTCGGTGTATTACGAAAAGAAATGGCTTTTCAGCTTTTGGTCGTGTTATTTGGGACAACGAACCTCGCCATGGTTTTTACACCTGCTCAACTTTTCGTCTTTGGGCTCGTGATGGCAACATATATGCCCTGCTTATCTGCATTCGCCGTTCTCCTGAAGGAGTTTGGCTTGAAGGACACAGTCGCTATCACCATCAGCTCACTCATGCTTTCATTAACGCTTGGCAGTATTGCAAATCTCATTTTCAGCCTTATTTAATGGTATCATCTCGACTAGGCATGTGTGAAGACGGCCCTAACCACCGGAGTGACTGTTTCGATTCTCACAAACGCAAATCGCTCAAATTGAATCACATTCCCGATTTCACTGGGAGGAATTGGCTCCGAAAAACCCTCCTTCCTTGAACCATCTGGCATCTCCACAACTGTTTTAATGCCATACTCAGGAACCCAATGAACAATTCTGATTCCCTCTCTCACTACTGAAAGATCGTTACCAGCATATGTTGCGAGATTTCCTTCAACTTCAATATTACACAGATCTTTGAGTCGGAGTTTTCCTCTTAATCCGATGGACTCGAGGTCATTTCTATTCAGATAAACCTTAATAGGCCTACCTTGCAGTCTTAATCGTCTCATGCCTCGTTCTGGATGATTGGGATGAAGTGGAGCATGTGATTCGAGCGCTTCAACGCCCTCGATGCTGATGAGCACAGGATCCCAAACGAAGAAATACCTGTTCGCCAAGTGATCAACCCGTTGTTTATTGAATGCATAGAGCGTTTCCCACGAAAACTGGATATCAACATCCTTGATTCCGCAATCAATCCAGTAATCGCGAATCGCCTCGGGGGTGATTCCCCGCCTCTTCAACGCCCTCACCGTGCCAAGACGTACATCATCCCACCCCGAATACTCGCCAGCCTTAATCCCCTGCGCCACAATCGATGTCTTGAGGATTGATTCTGGAACTGACACCAGACCATAGTGATGATACCACGGAATTTTCCATCCGAAATATCTAAAAATGTACTCTTGGCGCTGTGTGTTGTTTAGATGGTCCTTTCCTCGGAGGACATGGGTCATGCCTAGAAAATGATCGTCAATTGCAACACTAAAATTCATCATCGGATAGACCCTGTATCGGGCACCAGTACGCGGATGAGGAACTGAGTCGACAATGCGTAGGCCAACGAAATCTCTAATAGCAGGATTTGGATGTTTTAGATCCGTTTTCACAACCAGAACGGCACTTTCTTCTGGGTAATAACCAGAAAGCATTCGATCGAACTCTTCATGCTGGGTCTCTTTCGGAAGTTCTCTGTGAGGGCAGGCCTTACCATGTTCTTTCAGTTTTCGCCATTCCTCCACCGGACATGTGCAAACATAGGCCTTTCCCATATCGATGAGTTTTCTCGCGATGTCGTAATACAATTCCATACGAGAGCTTTGTATCACGGTTTGGTGAACTTTTACGCCGAGCCATTCGAGATCTTCTGGGATCGTATCGTATGCCTCAGGATCAATTTTCTCGGGATTTGTGTCCTCAATCCTGTTTATAAATATCCCATCGTAACGTTTCACATATTCATCATTAAGAATTGCAACTCTTGTATGACCGATATGCAAAGGGCCTGAGGGGCCGGGCGCGAAACGCATGACGACTTTTCCTTTTTCCGCCCCTGGCAATTCCGGGAGAGGATGTTCTCTTTCGATTTTCACTTTTTTCTGCAGAAGCGAGGAATCAATCAACTCAAGCTCCTTCCGCTGGATCTCGATCGACATCTCATTGATCTTTCGAACTTGATCCGCTACGATAGCCGAGATCTCTTTTGCTCTCGACCTCAACTCTGGTTGTTCCGCGAGAACTTTCCCCATCACCGCTTTAACATCGGCCTTTCCACCATACAGAACCGCATTCTGCAGCGCGTATTTCCGGATGAGCTCGCCGATTCGATCGAGATCCATGAGGCCTGGCATGCACAGACGATCTATTTTATCTTTCGTATTTTAACTGTATTTCAAATTTGCAGAATGATTTTTAATTCGATTCCGATGCAAGAGGAAGCCATCTTCCAAAGGATCTCGTGCATCCTTGCCAAAACGATCGGATGAGTATTATATCGGTCCAGAGCAATTACACGTTTATGTCTCTACGAGGCATACTTTCTCGCGTTGAGGATGCGATTTCTGTCGATGATGATGTACCGCTCGAATATGAAATCACAAGATGGTTGCTAAAGCATCCAGATGTGCCAATTAGGTTCAAAAATCTCAATGGATTCGAGGCTGTTGGCAATTTGTGGACCACAAGGGAAAGAATAGCGAGATATTTCAACATCAAAAAGGGGGAGATCGCAGGGAAACTGTTACACGCGATCAATAATCCATGCCCTCCAATCGAGATCAAGGATCCTCCTTTCAGACAAAAAATCATCGAGGACGTTGATCTTCGAGTCCTTCCGATTCCGAAATGGTATCCAGGAGATGGGGGAAGATATATCACATCAGCAATTGCTGCTTCCGAGTACAAAGGAAAAAGAAATCTCTCGTTTCATCGATTGATGCTTCTGGATCGGAGACGCTTGGCGATACGGCTTGTTCCAAGACACCTTTTCACGATGTATGAATCGAGTTTAAAAGAAGGAAGAGAATTGCCCGTTGCATTCTGCATAGGTGTATGTCCAGCTGTTCTTCTCGCCGCCGCAACCTCGCTAGAATACGCTCAGGACGAAATGACGATTGCAAGTTCGCTAAGGAAAATATGTCTAGGTCAGCCGGCAGAAGTCGCAAGAACCGATAGCGGGATCGTTGTGCCCGCGTATTCGGAAATTATCCTTGAAGGCAGAATCACGGCGGAGACCGTTGAGGAAGGGCCGTTTGTCGATATCACGGGAACTTACGACAGAAAGAGAATCCAGCCAGTAGTCGAAATTGACAAAATTTACATGACAGAAAAACCAATTTTTCATCTGATCCTTCCAGGCGGTCTGGAACACTACATGCTAATGGGTCTTCCGAGAGAGCCATTAATTTATAGAGCGGTCAGCCAGGTGGTACCCCGCGTTCATGCAGTTAGGCTCACAGAAGGTGGTTGCTGCTGGCTACACGGTGTTGTTTCCATCACAAAGAATCGAGAGGGCGATGGAATCAACGCAATATTGGCAGCATTTTCTGGTCATCCTTCAATGAAAAAGGTCATTATTGTGGATGACGACATCGATGTATTTGATGATAGGCAGGTTGAATGGGCTGTTGCGACGCGATTCCAGGCCGATCGTGGGCTTGTCGTTATTAGAAATGCGGCTGGCTCTACGCTTGATCCGAGTGCCGACGGCGTCACTTCAAAGATCGGGATCGATGCCACCAAACCATACTCCGCCGAGGGATTTGATAAGGCGTCGATCGATTAATCCTTCATCCATTTAAGCAATCCCGTATCGATCGTTTCATCTCTCTTTGGGCCTATACTAACGATGCTGATTGGTACGCCAGTGAACGACGAGATGAAATTCAGATACTCTTTCATTTCCTTCGGAAGTGCATCGTAACCCTTGCGGCAAATTTCAACGGTTTCATTTTTCGGCCATTCCTCCCAGCCATCAAACTCTTTGTAAACTGGCTTTGCTTTCTTGATTTTTGAGATGCTCGATGGAAACTCCTTTACAATCTGACCATCAATCTCATAAGCGACTGCTATCTTAATTTTCTTCATACCGCTCAGCACATCAATTTTTGTTATCGCAAGTGATGTGATGCCACTCAGTCTGATAGCGTATTTGACGACGACAAGATCCAGCCATCCACATCGTCGCGGTCTCCCCGTTGTCGTACCAAACTCCCCTCCCCTTTCAAGCAAGCGAGAACCTAACTCATCTTTGAGCTCTGTGGGAAATGGACCTGAACCTACACGCGTCGTATACGCTTTCACAACGCCGAGAATCTCATTGATACAGGTTGGCGGAACGCCAGCACCAGTGCATATTCCGCCAGCAACACAATTCGAAGAAGTGACATACGGATACGTTCCGTGATCAATGTCTAGCATGGTACCTTGAGCACCTTCAAAGAGAACTTTTTTGCCATTCCTGATCGCCTCATTGATAAGAACAGAAGTATCGGTAATATATTTCTCAAGATAGGACCCATATTCGATTAATTTTTTCATCATTTCCTCAATTGATGGCAGATCAGATCCACCATATATGTCAAGAATCCTTTCTTTGATGGGATATATCACTTCCAATTTTTCTTTCAGCGATTCTTCATCTAGAAGATCACAAACCCTGATACCGTAACGCGAAATCTTGTCTGAGTAACACGGTCCAATTCCGCGACCTGTTGTACCGACACCTTTCGATCCACGATGACTCTCTTCCGCTCTATCGAGTATTTTGTGATATGGCATGATCACATGTGCCCTATCTGAAATTCTCAGACCTCCGATACTACGACCGCTCTTTTCAACGGTTTTCATCTCTTCGATCAATTCTTCCGGGTCGATGACGACACCATTGCCAATAACTGAAATCGTATTTTCCCTAATAATTCCCGACGGAAGCAAATGGAGTTTAAAAATCTCATGATCCAACGTTATAGTGTGGCCCGCATTCGTGCCGCCCTGAAATCTCACGACGAAATCCGCCTTTTCGGCCAGGTAATCCGTAATCTTGCCCTTTCCCTCATCTCCCCATTGAGTCCCGATCACTGCGAGCGTTGACAGACTCTCACCATCATAAAGGATGCTGATCTTGGTAAAAAACATTTGTGAACTCTCTACAATTGCGTCAACAAGTAGCGATATCTATGTCATTTCGCAATTTCCTCAACTCTTTCTAAAACCTCCTTTAACGTTAGATCCGTCTTGAAGCCTCTTGGAGAAAAATGCGTTCTTGATGCTTTTCCAGATTTCCTCAATTCTTCTAGGATATCATTCAAAGGAGGCGGTGAAATCTTCAAGATCGACGAGATCTCATCTACGTCGTAGAAATACGGGAGCTCATCGAGCTCTTCTTTCCAGATCTTAAGATACTTAGCACAACGATTCTTGCAATGAAGAAAATCATAAGGAATCATTCGAACGAGGAGCTCCTTGTCGAAAAGTCTACCAAGCCAGAGCGGACCGATCTGCTCGAGATCGTCAGTTGCTGGAAACTTTCGCTCCTTTGAATTTTCATCATAACCGATTGACCCTAATGTGCGCAACGATTGGTCAGCGTATTGAGCGCCTTCAAGTAATTGAATATGAACCCTGAAATAATGATCCGCGTAAAAGCAGAGCACTGGCTTGATTCCTCTCTCAAATTTCGCGGCTTCTCTGGCAAGATAACCTATCAAAATTCGCAAGCCTATTTCATGACCGAACGCACAACGGAACGGTTTCGCTCCATATCTTCTCAAGCATTTATCTGGATACGTACCAGCAAGCGGCGCCGTATCTGTCGCGGTTATGCCAAGAATGCCTCGTCGTTTGCATCCTTCGATCCCTAACTGAACAAAAGGTACTGGTGAGCCAAACGGGTCGATGTCGATATAGTCAAAAGTCTGTTCACACAATAGGATTCTCACATCGGAGTGGCACGGAATACAATTTTCCAGGCCGTTGAGATCGATATTTCTCTTGATGTATTCGAAAGCTTCCTTGCTTCTATCATTGATAATAAATTCAAAATCCCCTGGTGATTCATTAGCTATTCTGACCGCTCTAACTCCCGTCCCTGCCAGTCCATCAAGCGCCTTTCCCTCGAATTTCAAAGCGCCGAAGAACATGACGCTTACGTCCCTGCTGAAAGCTGTTTGCTGATTATAGAACACCCCGCCGAGGCGCTTACCAGGGCCTTTCAGCGTATGTTGTTTCGGAACGAGAACCCTTGTGCTCCCTTCCACGATTTCGACTGCAGATGGAATCTCACTCACAGGAGTTCTCCTTTCATCAATTTCATGATCTTATAAGGCAATAGATTCCGATTGATCGGCGTTACTTCAAGAATCCTTACATCATCCCTTCTCCGTATATCTTGGAGAAGCGGATTTCTAGATTTTTTGTGTAAGGTCAGCAATAGAGGTTTTTCGATTTCTAGTGCCGCTTTGACAGCACTCACGAATTTTTCGCTTTCGACCTCCATTTTTCCGACCTCATCAATTACAACGACATCAGCTGTCTCGCATGCTTTCAGGATCGCTTCAACACCGACCTCCTCCAGCGCGCTGAGATCAACACCGAATTTCCCAACCATGAATTTGCTACGGATCTCCGTACTCGCGAGAATGGCTTTCCGTTTCGTTTGCCAGTCGATCACATAAAAGCCAAGCCTTTTGTTATCTTCAATGATTGGTTCGGTGATCATTCCTCCAACTTTCATCTCGTCCGCTTCCAGCATCTCGATGACTTTGAGAAGAGCATGTGTTTTACCAGCGCCAGGTAATCCAGTAATACCAATTTTTATTCCCTTGCTCATTATTTCCACCGAAATCTCAACAGTACTCTATATAATCATACGATAAATGTGACGATCCGTATGGCAATTCTATGTTTATTATCTTTTTGTTTAATTAAAAAAAGGACGAAACGTCAGCATAAGCGTACTTTCATTAGGTTTCAACGATCTCCTTGATGAACATAAGCGGATAATTCAACTCTTCGATGTATTTCATCTGGGCAACGACTTTTACCTCATCAATTCTGATTATGACACTTACTTCCAGCATCTGCCCGGTTAGGGTTTGATAATCATACTCATTGCGCTTCTTCCTCAAACTCTTTCGATCGATCTTCACACTCACGTCTTCGACAAATGGCTGGACACGAACACCATCTTCAATAGCCCTTTCTAGACTCTCAACATTCGATGAACTGATGGGTGTTCCGACGAATTGATGGTAAATCGTCCCAAGCTTGATTCCCGCTTCGAAGGCAGCCCGCTCTCTCTTCGAACACTTGAAGTACTTCGACGCGAGTTCGTCTCTTTTTGTCAAAGAATCGCCCCACGATTTCCGAGGAATCATCCCACTATCAAATATATTAATTAAAGGGTTCCAATACTAGTTTTGCATCAATCACAATCGTGTCGTTTTCTCTCACGAAAACTGGATTGAGATCAAGTTGATTAATATGCTCCTTGAATTCATCACCGAATCTTGCAACCTTTACTAAAAGATCGATAAGCGAATCTCTGTCTGTTTTAATATTTCTGAAGCCACGGAAGAGCTTCTGTGCTTTGATTTCATCGATCATTTCTTCTGCATCGAATCTATCAAGGGGTACAAGTCTAAAAGAAACGTCATTGTACAATTCCGTCAGCACTCCGCCGATTCCAAACATGATACTCATTCCAAAGGTTCTGTCCTTGATGAGTCCTACAATGACCTCAACTCCTGGCTTTTCCATCGGTTCGACTAGGACGGATGCACCAGGAAACCGTGACGTGATGAGATCATGACACTCGCGAAGTTCCTCTCGGCTCTTCACATTTAAAAAAACACCGCCAACATCGGTCTTGTGCATGATGTCGGAGGAACAGACTTTCACTGCTACAGGAAAATTGATTTCGATCGATTCAATTTGATCTCGGTTGATGAGAGTAAAGTTGGTAGTCTTTATTCCGTAATCTTTCAGTATCGTTTTTACCTCACTTTCTGAGAGGTATTTTCGTCCCTGCCGCCTTAGTTGTGCTATATCCATATTATTCCCCAGCCACGGGCAACAACTTCATGGATATTATCTTTTACCCGGCCTGTTTTGTGGCAACTTCGAAGAAAACCAAAAACCCTGTGAAAAAATGAAAAATTTGAATATCGCAATGATGAAAAATGAATGACAATGTTGATTTCAAACGATTCCCGTTTCTCGGTGCTGCAGTGTCAGAGCCTTTCCAAGCTTGAAACCAACCTCGAAAGCATCCTTGTTCAATTCAAACGTTCCCTGCGGTGAAATATCTTGTAATGCCCGAATCACCGATTTTTTGCTGATGATTTTAGAAAGATGAATAAACGCACCGAGCATAATGATGTTGGCAATGATGGGTTTTTGTAATTCCTTTGCTTTTCTGATGGCAGGTACCTCGTAATATCGAAGATCGGGTCTCGACTCCACCGCATCGGTGTCAAGGACCACAATCGTATCTGATTTTGTATCCTGGATGAATTGCTCATACGCTGGTTGTGACATCAAGACCAGGTAATCAGGTTTTTCGATAAAAGGGTAAAATTCGGCTCGATCTGAAATTTTGACATCGCATTTTGAAGTCCCACCTCGTGCTTCAGGCCCATAAGATTGGGTCTGCACGGCAAACAGCTCATTTCCTCCTTTCTTTTCGTAAAGGGAGGCTGCTCTAGCGAGCGCAATACCAGAGAAAATAATCCCTTGGCCCCCTATGCCCGCAAATCGTACAGAAATCAACATCTTAACGTGAAATTCTCAATCGGATTCATATAGGTCACTGAAATTGAATGAACACAACGAAAAGCCAAAACGATGAAATAGGAGCAGTTTCCGTATACATTATCAGGAATGGCGGTCTTATGGAGGACGATAGGTTTTACACGCTTCCAAAATTAAAATATGGATATCACGAGCTGGCGCCGAATATTTCGGAAGAACAGTTAACAATACACCACGACAAACATCATCAGGCTTATGTCGCTGGTGCAAACGCAATTCTTGAAAAGCTGGATAAAGCAAGAAAGGAAAATGTTGAGATCGATATGAAATCAACGCTGAAGGAATTATCTTTTCACATCGGCGGACACGTTCTCCATTCGTTGTTCTGGGATAATATGGCCCCGGCCTCGAAAGGAGGGGGATCACCAGGTGGGCGCTTGGCCGATGTCCTCACAAAAGAATTTGGTAATATCGAACGTTTTAAAAAGGAGTTTTCACAAGCGGCGAATAGCGTGGAAGGATCTGGATGGGCAGCACTCGTCTTTTGCAGATCGACGAAACGTCCCCTCATCATGCAAATCGAGAAACATAACGTCAACCTTTATCCCGGATTTAGGATTCTGATGGTGCTTGACCTTTGGGAGCATGCTTATTACATAGATTACAGAAATGTCCGACCCAAATTCGTCGATGCGTTCTGGAACGTCGTCAACTGGGATGAAGTTGAAAAAAGACTGTCCGAAGTTTTCTAAATGAGATCGAAGAAATTATTCAAAGGTCTTCTGCCCCGTACGAGCACAAAGCCTAATCACCAGTGCTGTTTTAAGGGAGCGCGACGCCCGATTTCGAATGAGGTTATGGTTGGTATGAAGACTTGTAATATTGATTGCAGACTCATAATGCGAGAATCCAAAAGACCATCGCTGAGGAATATCATGTTTGTGCGATATTTGGTTTCACTGATCTCAAGATCTCAGCGAGCGAAGGTCGATTCCGTTCGACAAATTCTCCGACAGTGATTTGTCCTTCAATATTCAAATCGACTGGATCAATATCCCATGATTTCGTTTTTTCTCGCCTAACTGTCTTGATTTTCAACCATTCATACATCTGTTTTGGATCCCCCATCTTGTTCCTTCTACCGAAACCAGTGGGACAGGGGGAAACGATTTCAACAAATGAGAATCCCTTCTTCGTGAGTGCTTTTTTCATCGAACCTATAATTTCTTTCACATTTCTGACAGTCCACCTTGCGACAAAATTCGCACCTGCGGTGACAGCAAGTTCGGCAAGATCGAACGGATATTCTTTATTGCCATAAGGTGTGGTACTGCTGAGTGCATTATACGGCGTAGTCGTTGATGCTTGGCCACCAGTCATACCGTATATATTATTGTTGATGCAAAAGACTGTCATTTCTGCATTCCTTCTGCTGGCGTTAATAAAGTGATTTCCTCCTATCGCACCGAGATCTCCATCCCCGGTGAAAACAATTACTTTCAGATCGGGGTTTGCTAGATTGATTCCTGTCGCGACAGCAAGCGCTCGGCCATGCGTCGTGTGTATTGAGTCTGCGCGAATATATCCCGGAACTCTCGAACTGCAGCCAACACCAGACACGAATACAACTCGATCCTGATCCAAATTCAGTTCTGAGAATGCCCGATAGAAACAATTCATGACTGTGCCGATCCCACATCCAGGACAAAATATCGTTGGCCAGCGATCCTTTCTATATAGATCAAAAAAGTCTTCCAATTCAACCACCCTTGAGAAACATTGCGATTTCCCTTGGAGTATGTACTTCCCCTCCCAATTTCGAGAATAGCCTTACCTTCGCGCACCCTGCTGTACACGCAATTCTCTGAATCTCGCGATAGATTTGTCCCAAATTCATTTCGAGAACAATGATTTCTGCTGCTTGTCTGGCAATTTCCATAATTTGCTTTTCAGGAGTTGGCCATATGGTCTTAAGTTGGAGTAGCCCGATGGAGCCGTTGCTTCTGATCACCTCTCTCGCCGCAAGGGCTGGTGACCCATATGCCACAATGAATCTTTCGGCGTTCTCATTGAAAATTTGAGTGCTGCAGATTCTATCTCTGTTTTTCAGAATCTTTTCGGAGAGCCTCATAACAAGTTCCTGGTGAACTTCGGGATCATTTCTCGGATATCCAGCTATGTCATGGGAAAGACCCGTTACGTGTACACGGAATCCTCTGCCAAAAACTGGAAAATTCGGGACCAGGGACTCACCATAGGCAAATCCATCATGCCACACCTTATCCGTTCGAATTTTTCGGTTGTTGACTTCGAGTTTCTCAGGAACCTTGACCTTTCCACGCATATGACCGACTTCCGCATCTGACAGGATAATAACAGGTACGCGATATTCCTCTGAGAGATTGAACGCCTGAATCGTCATATCGAACATATCTTGAACCGTAGCCGGAGCAAGCGCAATGATCTCGTAGTCACCATGCGATCCAAATTTTGCCTGCATGACATCTCCCTGCGATGGAAGGGTCGGCAATCCTGTTGATGGTCCGCCTCGCATCACATCAACGATAACAAGCGGCGTTTCGGTCATTGCCGCGTATCCGATACTCTCCTGCATGAGGCTAAAGCCAGGACCTGAAGTAGCGGTCATCGCCTTCGCGCCGACCCACGAAGCGCCGATGACCGCGGAAATGGAAGCGATTTCATCCTCCATCTGTATAAAGATTCCACCCTCCTCAGGAAGTCTGAGTGCTAACCTTTCTGCAATTTCTGTCGAAGGAGTAATAGGATACCCAGCGAAGAATCGGAGACCCGCGACAATGGCGCCCTCGGCACACGCCTCGTTTCCCTGCAGGAAATATGTCCCCTCAGGCAATCTCATCGATCTTTTCCTCCTGACGCGTCCCAATCGAGCGCGTGATCAGGGCAGGTCAAAATACACATCTCGCATACCGCTCTCTTCTTGTCCTTTCGCTTCCAGTTCGCGCATTTTTCAGGGGAATTAACAATTGGAAGAAAATACCCTCTTTCGCTCAATGAAGATCCTTGTTTAAAAACACCTCGAGGGCAAACCAATATACAAAGCCCACATCCTTTGCAGTACTCAGGATTGACTCGGACCTGCATGGTTTCCGCTCTGATCTACCAATCATCCTCGTACAATTTATACATTTACATGTGGCATAAAACCTGGTTTTTCGTTCATCCACGCGTTTTTTTCACGGATTTTAAGCATTCAGAGATTTCTAATTCATACCATTGTAACGGAAAGACAAGAAACGGTTTTTTTAATAAATAGTGACATATTCCTTCCTTGTGGAGTACAGACAGCTTGGAAAAAGTGATCTTAAAATCTCCGCGGTCAGTCTGGGGGCATGGCAATGGGGTATGGGGATGTACTGGGGCTACAAAAAGACACTTAAAAAAGACGATATACTTCTCGCGAAAGAAAAAGCGGTTGAATTGGGAGTCAATTTTATCGACACTGCGGAAGTTTACGGATGGGGGACCTCGGAAAGGATTATTGGTGAAATCCTTTCAAGGAAAGATGAGATGTTTATCGCCACGAAGTTCTTTCCTTTCAGGCCCACTTCAGATGCCGTATTTCGAGCGGTGGAAAAGAGTCTACGACGATTGAGAATTGATGTTATTGATCTATACCAAGTTCATTTTCCTAACCCGCTTCAATCTGTGTCAAGACTCATGAAAAATATGGAGCGGTTGATTAAGCAGGGGAAAATTCGGTATATTGGTGTGAGCAATTATGGAATAAAATGGCTGGAAAAAGCTCAAGAAGCGCTCTCTTTCAGCGATATCGTCTCAAATCAAATCCATTACAGCTTAATTCACAGAGATCCAGAGACAAATGGATTGCTTGATTATTGCAGGAAAAATAAGATTGGCGTTATCGCTTACAGTCCCCTCGAGCAAGGGCTCTTGTCGGAAAAATATCTCACTGGCGAAAAGATCACTGGATTAAGGCGCCTTAAGCCCTCGTTTTCTCAAAGGAATCTAAACAGGCTGAAACCTTTGATCGCAACTTTGGAACTCGCAGCATCCGCTCATTCCAAATCGATCGCACAGGCAGCGCTTAACTGGGTCATTCGGGATAAAAATATCGTTACGATTCCTGGCGCAAGAAACGCGCAACAGATTGAATCGAATTGTGGAGCCGTTGGCTGGAGCTTTACTGAAGAGGAATTGCTATCGATCGAAAGGGCCTATCAGCGGTACGCTAGCTTGCAGAGCTAATTGAATATTCTTTATGAAAAAGCACAAAAATGAAACGTTTTTTGTTCACAGGCAAGCAACTTTTTATACGATGCCTCGTATCCGAGAAAAGATGTCCGAGCGTGAACGCATCCGTGAACTGAAGAAAGAAAAGAATGCCGTAATCCTCGCACATAACTACCAGAGACCAGAAATTCAAGACCTCGCTGATTTTGTCGGAGATTCGCTCGGACTCTCTATGCAGGCCTCCAAAGTCGAAGCTGAGGTGATCGTCTTTTGTGGTGTCGATTTCATGGCGGAAAGTGCGAAAATCCTCAACCCGCAAAAGATCGTGGTGCATCCTGAGCCGAAGGCAAAATGCCCAATGGCAGCGATGTGCGAAGTGGAAGGGTTGACCGAACTTAAGAGAAAATATCCATATGCGAAAGTTGTGGGATATGTGAATACAACGGCCGCCTGTAAGACAGAAATGGATGTCTGTTGCACATCATCGAATGCTGTGAAAGTCGTTAGCTCGTTGCCTGATAAAGAAATCATCTTTGTACCGGATGAGAATCTTGGAAAATACGTGCAAAGATTCGTAAAGGATAAGAACATCATCTTATGGCCAGGATTCTGTCCAACGCATAATGCGATCACACCTGATCAAATAAAGAAAGCGAAAGAAGCGCATCCTGACGCCGTCGTTATTGTGCATCCCGAGTGTCGTCCCGAAGTCATCGATCTTGCAGACGCAGTGAAATCGACGGAGGGGATGGTCAAATTCGTGAAGGCTTCTGGTAAAAGAGAATTTATTATCGGAACAGAGAAAGAGCTCATTTATCGATTGAAAAAGGAGAATCCTGAAAAGATCTTTTACAGCATTCCTGGCGCAGTTTGCCCAACGATGAAAATGATCACCTTATCATCAGTCTTAAGGGCACTGGAGAATCTCGCACCGCGGGTGGAGCTTGATGAAGAAACAATAAGAAAAGCAAAATTTCCTCTCGAAAGGATGATGGAAATAGGTCGAGGGGACTGAGGCTCTTTCAAAGAGCAAGGCTGATTTTGACGTTGTTATTTTGAGTTTTGAAAATGCGTTTTATATAATTCTGCTAATTCTGCTTAAGCTTTTGCACGATTCTTTCTCAGACGATTCTTGCGATCGAACTGAGTATGAAATAGATGCCAAAGAATAACATAATAAGTCCCGAAAAAATGAATAAATATCGATGCTTTTTCTCATTCCAGAGCTTTTTCGATTTGTATGTGAAGGTCGATACGAGCTGATACCACGCAAAATCGCATGTGACATGAACAATTGCAAAAATCGGCAGCATAAGGAGACCGAATTGCATCGCACCAATGATGAGTGCTGCACCAACCGTAGCCCACCATAGCAGAAAATAAGGATTGATGGCAGTGGTAATCATCCCCGAGATAAATGAGCCATAGGCGGGGCTTTTCTTTTCTCCGAGTGTGATCTTCTTCGGTGGAAACAACATATCTTTGCTCATATAAAAAAGAAGGAGACCACCAAGAAGACCGATAGCTGTAAACACCAGATCATCTTTGAAAACGGTATCCAGACCGAGGAAAATTGCAGCAATCAGAGGGAATTCCACCGCCGCGTGACCGCTGGCAATTTTTATACCAGCCTTCAGATCCTCGTAACCCTTTGCAATCGTTACCGCAAATACAGGACCGGGCATGATGACACCGGACAAGCTAATAAGGACGACTGTCGCCAGGAAGATAATAGGCGAGTCCGTTGGCATCATACAGAAAGCAAGCAATCGGATAATAGTATAAATCTTTTTATGGCAAGCGAGTAAAAGACGAAGCAACCGATGCTGCTGGAAAACTATACACGTAGTGCGCAAGATTCCACTTCGATATCTCCTCGATCACACTCTCAATTATCAAATGATTACAGAGCACGAAAACCAGGCAAAACACTCTGGGCTCGGTAATTTTCAATGATATTATTCATAGCGAGCGTTCATAAATACCATTGTCTGCATCGGTTGATGTAATCTATCGGATCAGTTTCCTTGACCGCGGCATTTTCCACATCGATGATGAAAACACTGTGGATTCTGGAGTTATAAATCTCTTCGATACTGACAGGTGGGTTTGAATAATACATATCGCAATATCTTTTAATCTCGAGAACTTCTTCTTCTGTTCTGAATCGCGGTGGCCTTATAAAACACTCTGGTATTGGAAGAATATAGTGAGGAGGAGCGCCAAGCGAGAACTTGTTGCAATAGTTGCTGTATCTCGCAATTTTACTGGCAATCCTTGCTTTGATGTAATCGGTCGGGTCAAGGGCGTGTGATGGTGGCACATATCCCGTCTCTATTTCAACAATCAGGGTTCCTAATCCTTTGATTGCCCAAACATCGCAAGCTAGATTCTCTCTGATATCATATTCAAGCTTCACTTCATATCCATTCAAAATAAGGTTTTTTGCAACCACCAGCTCGAGGACAGAATGGTTGATTTTCAACATGTTCTGATTTCTGAGCTCGATTAATCGAGTGACAAGACTGAGAAGTTTATCTTTTGCATCAACTGGAGCATTAGTCACAAGACGTTTAAAGAGAACTTCAAGGTCCTTCTCAAACTCGTTCAGGGCATCACCGTCGATCGATTAAATAGATCTGCGAAACCTGATAGAGCCATAGATACAGGGCGGTAATCATCATTCTAATATCTTTCATTTTCCCCGTCTGCTGACTATCAGCGTGAGAGTTGATCGAATCGCACCTACATGTCTTATTTTCTGAGTGATGAGTCCCTCAAGACTTTCCATCGTTTCGGAATCGAGTTTTGCGACAATGTCATATACACCATAAACCAGATAAATCTCCTTGACTTCGGAGAGTTTTGAAAGTGAATCGATGACTTCACCCTCTTTTCCGATTTCTGTGTTGATCAGTACGATTGCAGTTGGCATTTTTATCGCAAATATATTGCTCTCCTCGCATTATTTATTTTCTTGCCGGCTTTTAATGAGTAAGAAATCCGGCTGGCCCATTTGAGATTTAAATACACAATTTATCGTATATGAGTGAAATTGATAATCATCTAAACGTCTTGGAAAATTGCAAAATGTTGAAGTACTGGGAGAGCCATAAATCACCGTTTAGGATGCAATATGGAGAACACCAGTGCATCATTCGATAATTGTTATTCAACCATCAAAGTTGGAGGCTAATGGGATGGGTGGACAAAATAATGAAGCGAAGAGAATAGTCAGAGAGATCCTCGAAGATTTAAAGCGCGGAAAGAAGGTAGTGGAAGTCAAAGAACGATTCAAACAGGTTTTGTCTCAGATTGATGAAGGCGATATTTCAATCATTGAAGATGCGCTTGTTAAAGAAGGCGTACCGATCGAAGATATCGAGAGATTGTGCGAAGTGCACGTGGCAGTCTCCAGTGAAATATCAGGTCAAAAGCAAATGGTTGGCCCGGGTCACCCAATTTTTATTCTACTAGAAGAACACAAGTATGTGAAAGACGTTGCTGACGAAATTGTTAGACTGCTTCCTTCACTATCAAAAAAAGAAGAAGCGGAGGAAACAGTTGAACGTCTCGCAGAACTTGTGGAACACCTCAAAGAATACAACAAGCATAAGGTCAGGGAAGAGAATGCGCTCTTCCCCGTGATTGAGAAACATGGTGTGACCCAGCCGCCTGCCGTCATGTGGTCGGAACACGATCAGCAGAGAGCTCTCATAAAGAAGATTGCTGCGCTGCTCGAACAAAGGGATGTATTCTCAAAAAATATAGAGGAACTTGCATCTGCGCTTCGTTCTATCTCGGAAATGGTCATGACTCATTTTTACAAGGAAGAAAACATTCTCTTTCCAACTGCGTTGAAACTCATTGATGAGGGCGAGTGGAAACAGATCAAGGAATCGATGGACGATCTGGGATATTGTTACTTCACCCCGAACCAAGCCATTGGAGCTGTTGAGGAGGTAACAGTTGTCAAAGAGGTCAAAGGTGCTGAGGTCACACTCGAGACCGGTACTCTCACGCTCGAGCAACTAGAAGCTATTTTTAGTCACTTACCTATCGATATCACATTCGTCGATGACAAAGACTCAGTTCGATTTTTCAATCAGACCCGCGAAAGGATATTTCCGAGGACAAAGGCGATCATAGGCCGTAAGGTGCAAAAATGCCATCCCCGGAAGAGTGTCGAAGTTGTTGAAAGAATTCTTAACGACTTCAGGACGGGGACAAGGGACTCAGCGAAATTCTGGATTCATCTTGGCGATAAATACGTCCTCATTCAATACCTTGCCGTGAGGGGCAAGGATAACAAATATCTCGGTTGCCTCGAGGTTACACAGGACATCGCGCCTCTCAGAAAAATAGAGGGTGAAAAAAGACTCCTTGATTGATGTCTTCAATAATTAAAAATGAACTAGATTGAGGTGTCGGCTGGACTATTGAGAAATGTCGTCATTAATGAGCGATATTTCTAAATACAGTGATGCATGTAAAAAGATACACGAGGCCCGATAGTTTAGGATGAAGAGAAGAGGGTCAGCTGATCCCCTTTAGGACATGATGAACCCTATGAGTGCAGATCATCGGGCCTCTCATCCGGCCTCGCTAATTATTGTCGGAGTCGCCTCACTGCGATGCGCACACCTGGTGACTCGTTTTCAACCGCGTATCGCTTTTTTGTAATGATCGATACAACCTGAGAGTCGTCAGGAATCAATACCTTAGCTAATCCATCCAAAACTGTCCTGACGAGCTTGTCAACATCAGGCCTTTTTGTATTGAGATTTATCTTCTTCGGGAGACTCTTGGGTCTCTGGAAAACAAATTCAGCTTCGACCTCGTATCCAAAACGTGGATCGGGTGAATAAAATGATATCGCTCTCTTTTCATTCGCGTGCTGCGCTTCTGTTGCGATCCTCAGCTGCCATTTCTTTGTATCCTTGTTGCCATGTATTGTGACAACCCTGTCAATTTTTTTCAGATAATAGGATCGGGTACTTCCCTGAGGCTTGGGGTCTCCGCAAACGAAGAATTCGATGAAATCCTCATTTTCACCTGGACGCAAATAATGATCGATGTCTTCTGCTGGACTCGCCTCATAATCCCGATCTTCCTGTTCATTTTCCTCTTCACGGCCAGCCATCGTGAAGGACACTCAGTTTATCGATTCATTAAATTTTCTATTAAATTGATCCTTTAAAACTATTCATCTTTGACGTTTCTTTCAATGAAAGGTGTTGTCTTGAGAGCAAGCCTCACGGTATCGAGGAGCATAACCGTTCCGATGAGCACGAGAATAAACCCTGCAATCCAGCTCCAAGAATAATCGAATAAAGGAACCCCATTGACATTATTTTTGCTGAATGCAAGAGCTGCAAAAAAAGGCACGTAGGTGGTAAAACAACGAACTGCTATCTTTCTATTTTCAACCGCCCACACGATCAACATCGAAATCGGGAAGATGTAATATCCCATAGCAGTCCTTGGATAAAAAAGGAGAAATGCGACGACAATAACTAAAGCCCCGCTCCAAAAACCGAGTTTTTTCTTTGCAACGTAAAGAATCGAGATTGACAGCGCGATAGCGAGCGTGACTAGAAGAACACTACGAGGAATGGAAAGACCGCCCATCGCCAGAAACCCCCATAAACTATCCCCACCTGCTGGACCAGTCCCTCCCTCAAGAAAATAGTAACTGGGAAAGGCCAAGAATTCATCTGGTACAACAATCAAGAAAGGGATGGAAACGATAATCGAAACGAGGGCGATGATTGCAAGATGGATCAAACGCTCTCGCCACTTTCTTACCGAAAAGAACAAACTTGGATAAAGCATCGCTGAAAACACCTTAGTCCAGATGCCGATTGCGATCAGCGCTGCTGATAGTTTAAAACGCCCGTGAAGAGCCAGAATCGCTGAAAGGAAGAAAAGAAAAACGACGATCGACTCATCCTGTATTCCAAAAGTTGATTCAACTGTTTCAAACGGTACTGCATAAAAGAGAAGCGCGACGGCAAAAGCTTTGTAATCATCCCATTTTCTCAATCCATAATAAAACAAAAGTGCAGTTAAAATCTGAAACGTAGAAAAATAGATTTCGTAGATCCAGTCTTCGCCACCAAATAACTGAGCGGGGAGCATTAGATAAACAATAAGAGGTGGAGACTCGCATCTGATGTCGCGATAAAGCCATCCCCCGTCGAGCACAGTCTGCGTTCGTTCTCTGTAATAAGGTACGTCTGGTGTAGGTCCGACGATCTCCGTTAGTGGCTTCCTGACGATTAGCTGATCCGCGGTGATAAGGCCACCAAGATAAAGGATACCGACCAAAAGGATCACGAATGCTCTTTTCTCAGGTTTGATCGAGCGCAATTTCTCCTGAAGGGCGGCCAGTTTTTTATCCCATTCTTGCTTATATGACACGATTCTACACCTTTCCTTTTTACTTAGATGATTGCTTTTCGATCTGCTATACACCATTTGGCGATCACCGCGGCCCATTTCAACAATCTGTTTTGGTTGTCACGGAGAAAGACGGTTTCTGTCTCGGGGGAAGAGAATCGTTTCCCTGATATTTGGAAGGTTCAGCATTTTTTGAATGAACCGTTCTAGTCCAATCCCCCATCCTCCATGAGGTGGCATTCCATACGCAAATGCATTCAAGTAAAATTCAAAGGATGCGATATTCAGTCCTTTTTTCTTCATTCTCTCAACGAGTCGATCGTACCGGTGCTCTCGCTGACCTCCTGACGCGATTTCCTGACCCTTGTAGTCAAGGTCAAATGAATGAGAGAAAACTGTGCCGTCTTTTTCCATAATATAAAAAGGCTTCAATTTCTCTGGATATTCGATTATCCAATACATCTCATAACCTTTAGACATCATCACCTCACCAAGCAACTTCTCCTCTTCCGTACCGAGATCCTCCCCTTCCTCAATGTCTACACCCTCGGATGATAAAATATCCAGCACCTCGCTATATGTTAGTACGGGATAAGGAGATTTGGGAATACTGACTGGAGCTCCGATCAATTCGATGAGGTCCTTGCAAGAATCAGCAACATGTTTGATCACATATTGCATGCACCCCTCGATTACTTCCAAAACATCGCGTTGGGAGTCAATAAATGCCATTTCTCCGTCAAAACTGATGAATTCAGAGACATGCCTCACTGTGTCAGAAGGCTCGGCACGAAATGCTGGCGCAATTTCGTAAACACGATCGAGGCCCGTTGACATAAGCATTTGCTTGTAGAGTTGCGGACTCTGCGCAAGGTAGGCATTCTTATCGAAATACTGTATGGGGAATAGTGTTGCACCTCCTTCCGCCCCTGATGCAACGATTTTCGGTGTGAAAACTTCAACGAAATCCTTATCCACCAGATATTTGTCGATAAGCTGCATTACAACTGACTTGATCTGGAAAATAGCTCTTATTTCCGGTTTTCTCAGATCAAGGAATCTGTTATTGAATCTTGTCTCCATTTCAACGCCAACTTTATCGACCACTCCCATCGGTAGGGGCGTCATCGCTTTGCTGAGAATCTCACAGCTTTTTGGAATAATTTCAAACCCCATTTTCGCTTGTTTACTTTCTTTTACAATACCGGAGAGTGATATTACAGATTCCCTCGAAATTCCTGTGAGTGTTTCGTACAAATCTGGAGGAGTGTCCTTCTTTCGCATGGCAATCTGAATAACACCATACCTATCCCTCAATATGATAAATGAAATCCCGCCGAGATTTCTGATTTCCTGTACCCATCCCTTGACAACGACTTCTTTCCCTAAATCACTAGTGTTGATCGATCTTGAATTCCTCAACATCGATTGTCCGTTCATCTCAATACCTTGCCGGAAATGTGTTCCCGGAATATATAAATGGTAAAGTCTGCGGGAAAGATCAAAGAAATCTTGGATTGAAAGACATGATTTCCCGGAGAACTTCACAATGCCAGATTTAAATCACAATTTGAACAAAAAACCGAAAACAATAATATCCTTTCGCTCCATACCAAACCTCATGTCTCCGAAAGTAGATATTGATAGGGAAGAATGCACTGGATGTGGCCTCTGCTATAACGACGAGTGTCCAGAAGTTTTCGTTGAAGGTGATGATGGTCTTTCAGATGTCCAGGAAAAATATCGCGCAGGTGAGCCAGGGCAGGGTCAGATTCCAGAAGAGTTAAAAGAGTGCGCAAAAAGAGCAGCAGATGCTTGTCCTGTTAGCGCAATCACGGTGCTGGAAGATTAAATTATCGCATAATTGACCATTTTTATAATTTTATAATGGTAATATCTGGACGGTAAACTCTTTGTTAAACCATTTACCCTGGGCAAACGGTTTTTATTGTTCCCCATCGTAATTCCGTGGCACAATGTAAATGTTTTATACAGACAGTTGTATTTTCGGATTGCAGAGGATTGGGATTGGAAATGGCGAACAAGGTCACTGTTTCTGTTATAAAGGCGGATGTCGGATCGGTTGCTGGACACTCACGTCCTCATCCGAAGATGATGGAGAAATGCAGAGAGACGTTGATGAACGGTGTTAAGGCTGGAGTGATCGAGGATTTTTATGTTACAAGGGTTGGCGATGATATCAATCTCTTCATGTCCCATCGAAGAGGAGAAAACAACAAAGAAGTCCATCATCTGGCCTGGGAAGCGTTTCAGGAGGCTGCAAAGATTGCAAAGGATATGAGATTATATGCTGCCGGCCAGGATATTTTAAAGGACGCGTTCAGCGGCAATGTCAGAGGGGCAGGTCCTGGCGCTGCTGAGATGGAATTC
The DNA here is from genome assembly GCA_014361295.1 of Methanomassiliicoccales archaeon. Lineage (NCBI taxonomy): Archaea > Methanobacteriati > Thermoplasmatota > Thermoplasmata > Methanomassiliicoccales > Methanomassiliicoccales archaeon. The sequence goes on from JACIVX010000001.1 coordinate 399,123, forward strand.
ACTGAAAGACCATCTGAGCCAGTGCTGTTTTTTATGGCTGATAAAACTGAACCCTCCTCGTTTTCGCTCCCCCTGACAAGGATTTTCATGGATCCTTTTACCACAACGGGCCTCGTTATCGATCCCCGCGTACATCTTGGGTTCAAATTCGAAATTGTAGATGTGTACGAATCGAAGAAGATTATTATGAGCGCGCCTGAGGAGAGTTATGACATATTGAGTCTTCTCGGCGATACTACTAGATACGCGATCAAGAGAGTTTACAGCAAGATCGATGAGATCGGGATAGCAGCTGTCGTCAGCACAGAGAAACTCAATTTCGCAGCCGGAAAATATGTTGGGAAGGACGATCCTGTTATGATCGTTCGCTGCCAAAGCGGATTGCCAGCTGTGGGAGAAGTTTTACAGCCATTCATGTTCCCGCAGCTCGTAGCTGGATGGATGCGCGGTTCCCATTACGGTGCATGGTATCCATGTTCAGTTGAAGATTCTGATCCCTCATTTTTTGATGGACCACCACGAATCGTTTGCCTCGGCTTCCAAATAAGTAATGGACGATTTCAAGGTGTGGAAGAGCCAGGATCACCCGCCGGTGTCCACACGCCCGTTGACTATTTCGCTGGAAGCGTGTGGGATGAGGCAAGAAGAAGAGCCGTCAGGGTAAGCATCTACATGAGAGGACATGGACCATTCATGCCAGGTATTTTATCTCCAGAGGAAATGGAATATACCACGAAGCCGTCCGTTCTTAAGAAGCTCAAGGAAAGGATGGTCGATGTCGACTAAAATCTCGACACCAGCGATCATCGTCAACTTCAAAACGTACAAAGAGGTGGAGGGTTACCGATCTCTTTCAATCGCAAGAATCTGTCAGGAAATCTCAAAGAGCATGGATGTCTGCATCTCGGTGTGCCCGCCTATCGTCGAGCTCTCATTGGTCGCTTCTTCAGTAAATATCCCCGTTCTATCTCAACATGTGGATCCTATTGATGCTGGGGCACAAACGGGCTGGATTACCCCATCAGGCGTTAAGGCGACAGGAGCAGCCGGAACCTTATTGAATCACTCAGAGAGAAGAATGATCTTTTCAGATATCGCAAAGGCAATTTCTATGTGCAGAAAAACTGGTCTTCAGACCGTGGCCTGTGCGGACACAGCGGATGCGGCGGGCGCGATTGCATTCTTTAAACCAGATTTTATCGCGGTGGAGCCCCCGGAACTTATCGGCGGAGATATATCGGTTACGACGGCTAAACCTGAGGTCGTTACGAATGCCATTAACTCAGTAAGAAAAGTTGACGAAAAAATACCCGTTCTTTGTGGTGCGGGCGTCAAAACGGGAGAAGACGTTAAACAGGCGATCGAACTTGGGGCAGATGGAGTACTACTAGCCTCTGGTATTGTTAAATCCTCTGATGTGAGAAGCGCGCTTGAGAGTCTGATTAGGTATCTTTGAAAATAATTCCCTTCTAGGTGGGGGCCATTTTCTTCGTCTTACCTTCCAATGTCGAAAAAAAAAAGTGCTATGAATGACTTTTGGATCGAAACCATAGAAACTGATCTAAATTAACTGTATACGTCTTAATTAAAATCTGGCTCCTTGCTTCAGATCAATGATGAGAGGCCAAAATTTGTCATTCACCTCAGTCCTCCTCCCCCTCCTAATTCTTGGCCTCTCATCCTCTCAATTGTTGGGTTTATACAATGATCTGATTTTTGAGAGAGATGACAATAAAGTTTACTCAGAATTCTCTCAGGTAGTTGCAGGGATGTACGAGAACAGAGAAAAAACAAATGATACTCCGTTTGATTCGAGAAATTCTTCTTGTTTACTCATTACGGAGATTGCTCCTTCCTTTCTTTCTGAATATCTTGTTATTGGTAATCCCCTCGATGGTGAGATTTCTCTCCTGAACTGGTCAATCTCAGATCGAGAAGGTCAATTGAAATTTGCAATCGACATCATCATCGGAAGAAATGAAGAAATCATTGTAACCTGGAATAAGTCCTCGGTTGAAAACATCTACCCCCAAAAAAGAGTTATTGAAATTAATAGCACCTATTTCAAAAAGTCCGGTCGATTTCAACTGGCTGACACAGGCGATGAAGTTTTTCTTCTTGATCAAGAAGGACATGCCGTTGATGCTATCACATATGGAAATTCTGCATATGCAGGAATTGAGTGGAATGGTGATCCAGTTGCTAAAATAGGAAAAAGAGAGGCCGCGATTAGATATCAGCCCTGGCGAGATACAAACACATCTGCTGATTGGCGAGTTGAGCCACCTGGGCGATCACATCTTTTTGAGATCGAAAGTTCTGGAGTAATCGAGCCATTTTCGGCGCCTGAAGAAGCAAGAACAAGGATTAATCGGGAATTGAAATATGCCACTCGATCAGTGAAGGTGTCCCTTTACGAATTAAATGATAACCTGATTGTTGAAGAGCTTTGCAACTGTTCAAAGAGAGGCTTGGATGTCCGTGTTTTGCTCGAAGGACAACCTGTCGGCGGTTTATCAAGAGATACAAGAGAAAGCGTTATGAAATTGCACAGCAACGGAGTTCAGGTCCATTTTATGAGTTCACATGATGGATTCAAACGATATAGATATCTTCATAGCAAGTATGCCATTTTAGACGATCGAAGGATCATCATCATGTCTGAGAATTGGGTATCGGAAGGGCTCGAGTTTAACAGGGGTTGGGGAGTGACCGTCGAGGATCGAACCCTCGCGTCATATTTCTCCGAAATGTTCAAAGAGGATTTTCGTCTCTCAATGGCAGATATCTGCACTGCTCAAGAATATCTTTCAATTTCTGGAAAACCCGAAATTCACAGAATGGCGGAAGACGCGTGTCAAATGAATTGTTATGAGTCCTTGGACGATATCTCGGTGTTTCGCGGAATCGTAAGACCAATTGTTTCGCCTGATTTCTCTTATGAGCGTTTGATTGACCTCATTAACGGTGCTAAATCAAGAATTCTTATCGAACAATTTTACTGCGATCCTTGCTGGATAAATCACAGTGAAATCATGTCTTCAATTCTTAACGCCGCAAATCGTGGCGTTACCGTGCGGTTCTTGCTCGATTCTTCTTGGTTCAACACACAGAGTGGGAAGGATAATGTCGCAGTTGCCCAGAAGTTGAATGAAATCGCAAAACTATCATCGACTGACTTCGAGACTAGACTTGTCTCGCAGTATCAACCATTTAGGATTCTCCACAACAAAGGGATCATTGTTGACGACACCGTTGTTGTTTCGAGCATGAACTGGGTAGATACTTCATTTTGGGATAATAGAGAAGTTGGTTTGGAAATCGAATCGCAAGAAGTTGCTGAATACTTCGCCCTCTTGTTCTGGAAAGATTGGAGTATCGATCCATATCCTCCAGTTATAAATGTGCCCTGGAAATCGATCAATGTCGCAGCAGGAACCCTTATCGTTTTTGATGCATCGGATTCGCACGACAATTCCAGAATTCTCAAGTATCTATGGGATTTGGGGGGCGACGGGGTCGTTGAGTGGAACGGGACAAAATGGCTAACGACGCTCGACCCGGGAAGAAAAGTTGTCGTTCTCACATTGGTCGATGCCTATAACAACACCGCCAGCATCCTTTTACACGTAAATGTAAAGGCAGTCGATCAGGAAAGATGTTCAAGCGCAGCGATTGGCGCAATGATAACTGCAGGATGCGGAACTACTTTATATTTCATATACAAAAAGATTAAGTCCGCCAGATGAGATAAATGAGATGTTGATATTGAGACGCTTCAACATCACCGATCTTCCTCAGGTTTATGACCTCGCATGCACCGAGCTGAAGGAAAGATACACACCAGAGCTTTTTCTCAATGTCTTTTCTTGCTGGTCTGATGGTTTCATCGTAATTGAGGATAACAGACGGATTCAGGGATTCATTCTCGGCATAACAATTTCAAAAAGAGAAGCAAGAATCCTTATGTTGGCAGTTAAAGACGAAGTGAAGAGAAGAGGACTCGGTACCATTCTTTTTCGAGAATTCTGTTCAAAGTGCGCGATGAGAGGGATTCGCTATATTACATTAGAAGTGAGAAAAAGCAATCTTCCTGCGATCAATTTTTACAAAAAACTGGGATTCGAGATCGCGGGCGAAATCGATCATTACTATTCGGACGGCGAAAGCGCGTACCGGATGCATTTATTTCTTTAATAGAACATCTGATCTTGATCATGATGTTCATTCCAGAAATAATATGGTGAACGTTCCTTCTGAGAAGTCGTGATATCCGCAGACAATCCTCTTTGATACGAACCGTATCGATCTTTGATTTGTTCTTCAACAGGTCTGCAGTGTTTCAACGCCGCTTTGATGTGCTTCTCCTCAATGAGCTTATCGCCGTTGATGATTGCAAGATCGCCCGCGGAACGAATTAAACCTCCAAGTTCTCTTAATCTCAACGTGAGTGCATTGGTCTTTCCATCAATGATCTTTGCTCGCCTTCGTGCCTCGTTGATGATTGCATCAATGGCTGAACGTGATGCATGCGGAATCCTACCGTCGATCGATATTTCCTGCGCAACAAATTGCGCGAGGAGTGCCCTGTTTGTCTCGTTGTCCTCCATGGTCGTTTCCATGAGTATCTCGTATCCATTTCCACTGATCCTCGATCGGAGCGGCGAAAGTATTTGTTCCAGATCCTGAATATTGCAAGCACCGACGAAAATGAAATCGCATGGCACGTTGTCAACCCTGACACTTGCTCCCGCACTTTGAGGATTTCGACCGGAGATCGGGAAGCGCTTTTCTTGCATAGCTGTGAGGATGAATCTCTGCAGGTGTCCGAGGTGTGGTAATTCATCCAGGAAAAGAACACCCTCATGAGCCTCATGGATCGCGCCTGGAACGACCCTCTCGTAAGGCGGGGTTCCCAGAGATGGATGTCCACCATACGGATCGTGCCTCACATCGCCAAGAAGTTCGGTTTCACTCGCACCTGTCGCAAGGACAAACGGATTTCTCTCCAGCGGAACGAGGACTTTTCGCGGACTTATCTTCTCAAATTCTCGCCTTTTTTCCAACGCTTCTTGATCAAGAACGCGGATCATTTCACCGCATCGCTCAAACACAATCACTTCTTCCTTCCCGAGGCGCTTCCTCGTTGTTGTCACCCTATCGTTCATTCCGGGAAGACCAGATATTCCCGCTGCGCCAATTGTCACCTCGAATAGTCCGCCGATGAGATCCCCGAACGGATTTGTGCTCGAGATTTCGCCGATCTTGAGTCGCTGGCACTTGGGACAATAACGATCTTTTGGTGATGAATAAGTGCCGCAATTCTTGCAGCGATAGCCGAGCTTCTCAGCGACGTTGATTGGCGCGTCCTTGGGATCAATGAGTTCGCCTTCTGCAAACTCCCTCGACTCTAATTCCCGACGGACATCCTCTGCCTTTTTTACTTCAACAAACGGTCTCTCAGGATTTTCTGGGTTGTGAACAACGCGGATCTCCTCGGTCGGCCGAGGCAGATGAAGCGCGAGTGCCTGGGCGATCATCGATTTGCCAGTGCCAGGCGGACCGACGAGTAGTAAATGTCTCCGCTGTTTGGCCGCTATCCTCGAAAGCTTGACCGCCTCTTCCTGGCCGATCACTCTCATTAAGGGATCGTTTGGAATCGCTATATCGTATGTTGACTGTATCGAATTGAGATCAGGCTCACGCCTCAGATCAACCTTTTCCTCTATCATCCGCTCAGATCTTCCTTCGTCCACACTTCTATCGATACTGGCTGTTTCGTTACGTTGGCCATTTTCGTGCCAACCACCGTTTGAATCTTCTTTTCTGCAGCAAGATCGAGGATTCTTTGTGTGATGACACCATCAAAAACAATCGCAGCAACATCTTTTATATCTTCCTTTAAAACGTTGACAAGGTCCTTGCTCGGGACTTCTTTGATTACACCCCCCTTATCATCGATAAGGCGAGCATTCAAGGTTGACGAAAGTTCTGCCAGCATTTCTTTATACTTTTGCTGGATCGGAGAAAGCTTCTTGGTATTCTGCGTCTTCCTCTCATCAAAATCATCGCGCTCCGCAAGAATTTCTGGCTTCTCAACCCGCTCGATTTTCTCGAACCGCTCGGTCCTGCTCTGAGGATGATAAGCGCTGTTTGATTGAGCAACTTCTCCACCGAGACCATACATCTCAATGTACTGCTCGGCTGGGATTTTATTTCTTAAACACTTCATGATCTGTTTTTGAGTCAATTCCTCAACTTCTTGACCTCTGGGAGCTCTTGCAACAAAGTCGACCTCAGCAACTTGGAAAAGTTCCCTTAGGATCAGCTCCCCGCCACGGTCGCCGTCAACGAATGCTGTAACAATGCGTTCCTTTGACAGGTCACTGATCGTTTTGGGGATATTTGTCCCCTCGACTGCGATCGCGTTTTTAATACCGGCCCTCAAAAGATTGAGAACATCGGATCGACCCTCCACGACGATGATCGCGTCGGAGTCTGGTACGTTTGGACCGGCGGTCAATCGTTCCTTGCCGTAGTATATGACCTCCTCAGTTTGAACAGACTGACGAACGCTTTCGGTAAGATCGATTCCAGTGCTCTTCGACTGCCTGATAAGATCGGATAATAATTCCTTTGCTCTCTCGATGATCTTTGCCCTTTTCGTGATGCGGACATCTTCGATTGACTCGACATTGATTCTGGCTTTGCAGGGTCCGACCCGGTCAATTGTTTCCAAAGCTGCAGCGAGAATGACCGTTTCGACTTGATCTAGACTAGATGGAATAAGGATCTCTCCTTCGGATTTTCCTTGCCTGGAACTCACTTCCACCTCGATGCGACCAATTCGGCCGCTTTTCTGGAGATCGCGTAAATCCAGTTCATCACCAAGCAATCCCTCTGTTTGACCGAAAATAGCCCCCACCACATCAGGTTTCTCAACGATGCCATCAGCCTGTAATTTAGCTTTTATAAGATACTTAGTGGTGCTGGGATCGATGTTCATTTTGTTCACCTCTTGATTAATCTGGAAAAACAGCGGGCACAATTCTTTTAACACTCTTAGCATTCACTACCTATTAGCGTAGTTGAGCTTTTCCGATCGGGTCTTAACACCCACATTAACCATCCTTTGAAGTATCCTATTAAAGGATATGATGAATGGATGATAGTGATCATTAGAGTCAACAGGCCCTGCCCGTTTTTCCAGCCCTCTACAAATCATGATAGCTTAAATATTTTTCGAATTTGTTTATAGCGGATGACAATTTGAATTCGAAAATTATACATTTTCTAGTATGGGCATCGAAAGCTGGACACTTTCCGATCGACTACGAATAAATTGTCAACTGTCGAGAAAAGGGGTTCGATTGAACTCTCAGCCACCCGAGGCAACTCGAATGATTTGGACTCTATCACCATCTTTCAAGGTCTCAGTGATGGGAATTGGGGTTCGTGATTTGAGAACGATGCACTCGTCTGGAACAAATCCAAAAGACCTCAACAGTTGTTCAACAGTCGAATCTTTCTCGATCTCTACTATTTGTGTGTCCTTTTGCCCATTTCTTCCCAATTCAATCGTAATTGATATTCTTTGATGCATGGAATCTAAGCCAAGATTTGATCAGCTTCGTATAAATCTTTCCTGCTTTCCTAAGGCAGTGTGATTCTCTGCTGGAATCATTTCCCAATGGACCGAGTAAAGATAAAAATAAGAGAAGCGTATTGGCGCTTTAGTAATGCCGAGGTAGCCTAGTCCGGAAAGGCGGTAGCCTCGAGTGTCCTCGGATCGCCGGGTAAGCTACTGGCGGTCACCGCCTCGGGAGTTCAAATCTCCTCCTCGGCGCTTCAAATGCTGGTGAACTCTATCTACCCAGACTCCCTGGACACTTTTATGGCTAGATCTGCTGGGAAGCCGTACTTCGAGAAGTCGAAAAAGAACAAAGACCGCGCTATCTGACTCTACGCTTTTTCGTCTGAGATGTGGTTAAATTGAAGAGAGAGGCGGAAAAACAGAGATTCTCGCTTTTTCGATTCCTCTTGGAAGTCGTAGACAACGATATACGAATGAATCTAGATGGTATCACGTCCAAAGAAGGGATACAAACAGAGCCAGGGAAGACTTCATCCGGAAATGGCATCTCTCCAGGAGAAAAATCAGCCATGCTGGCCAATTTGACCCAGACTGAGAGTATATGGCGGTTTACAGAGAATCGCGTTATGCGCTGGCCGAGGCTTCGCAAGGGACAATGGGGAGCGGTCTTATCGGGCTGTTTGGTCTGGAAGTCTGATGACGTCCCACTGCCCTGGCCATCGAAATAGCTGATGCAGAAGCGATCGGCAAGCTGCGGACAAGCATCGATTATTGATGAAGGTATGCTAATCGAGTGGGAGTTCGAAGAACTGAGGTACGGGATTGGAACAGGGTAGAAGAGGCCAAGAAGACCGCGAGAAGGCAATGCGTGGCTATATTCACTTTCTGATTCAAGGGAGGATTGATGACAAGACCGATTGCTTCGTCATTCCTAATAAGCTAAATGAGGATGCAAAAACTAGAGAGCGGATCAAGTAGACAGGCGCTCAATCCTGCCGGCACAATGACCATCAGCATCTCCAATTAGCAAGAGCCTTTTACTCAGGAACTACTGACGCGGGATGAGAAATCTCAGGCCTCCGGAATACGGGGAGGCGACAGAAAGATCAAGAAATTGTCTCCGGCCTCTATTCCCACCAGAAAGGAGCTAGGTCAATGTTCATGACCCCTGTTGTAGTTGATTCCATGTGAACTCTCAAATGGGAGGAAGGACTTACAAATATCCCTTTCGCTTGCCAATAGCTCACTGATTCATCGGGATAGAAGGTGTACTCGATATAACCATAGTCGTCGTAATTGTAGGAAGGATTCCATCCTGCGCTGGGCAATACCATCACGAAGTACGGCGGTGCTTGGGGCACAACAGGAGTCAACAACGAAATGCTCATCTGGCTGCGATCCCAATGAGTGTATCCTATCTTTATATAAATATAGGTACGAAGGTTTTCATCATACAATAAAAACAGTCCCTCCTCTACCCAAATAGCATCTTCACCTGTGGAATATATTGGTTCAACTGCAGCAGAAGTGGGAAGAACCATTGAAATGAATAGCCCACACAAGACCAAAGCAAAGGTGCCAGTCGCTTTTCTGCTCATGTTTTCCTTCTCCATCACATCCAGAGCATATATCTATTGCAAGTACGAATCTCGAACAAAGACCACAGTATGGTCGGCAATTCTCTCCTCCATCTGGACCCCAAGTATACTCCTTGACTTTCTATTGTTAGCACTATATGAGGTTTTCTTGGAACGCCAGAAGCAAATCGTATATACCTGGAGCCTCCAATTATTGTCGAAATGTCGGAATCCTCACAACGCGGGCTTGCGTTAACTTTATTCTTCGTAATGCTGCTTGGGTCTATAATTTCGGTTTCCTCGCCAACAAATGCCCAAATGAACGAAGTCTCGGGTACTTCATCTCGTTTGGAGCCAGGAGAGGTCTTCTCAGTAAATATGACTATCGAGGATTCTGAGAGTCTGATCCTGTGGTTTTGGGATGCTAATTTGAATGTTTCCATCATGTTTTGGATTGAAACTCCAGATAATAGCACTTATGCATTCAACTCTGAATCCTATGGCATTCCTCAGGCATACGGTTTGCTGGCGCGTCAGACAGGGATTTACACTTTTTGCTGGTGGAATGAAGATGATTGCCTTCCTGTAACGATTTTTTTCATTATCTACACCGTTTTACCCCAGACCCAGTTGATATCACCAGCATCAGGTAGCACCGTTAGGAGCGTTGAACAGGAAGTTCACGGCATATGTAATGGAGCTACCCCGTTAGTCATGATAAGCAGGGATAACACAAGCTTCGTCGCTCTGAAAACCAAGTGGGATTTCATCAACGAGACTACGAGCTGGACAGCGAATCTTTCTCTTTCTCCGGGCCGGAACGATTTCTGGATTAGGGCGACATACTCAAGTGGCGATTTCACTTTCACCAAGTCCGAGTACTTTTATATCTATTTGGACACGCTCTGGTTCTACGATGACCACGGAAAGACCAAGGTAGGCGTTGGGACTATAACCGTGTTAGTGCTGAGTGTTTTGGCGTTGAGCGGAGCGGTGCTTCTAATAAGGCAGAAGAAGAGACGAGGAAAAACTTAGAGGTCTTCCGTAGGTCCGAAAGATGCGTGTGATTAATAGATCCTTTTTCGCGGGGTTACCTAGCTATTTCCTAGCTATTTAGTTGTACGCTGACATGATATCATTTCCATATAAGATGGGTGTACTCATTATCGAGCTTGCTGTTTCGCTAGGTGCAGAAAAGGAGCTATGGAGAAAGAGACCACGTTCGCTAGTGCCCCCATGGTTAGGCCGTTACGAGTTCCTCCTATGTATGAAATGTCTCAATTTTGGCATCTCGTGAGAAGCTGACTCATATTCGATTCACTCTACTGCCATGGCGATCGAGCTGCAAAAGCGAATCCTTGGGCGAGACGCCCACGCGTGAGGAGAATCCATATGCAAGAATTATCATGGTTTTAGGTATATCCTTAACTAAATCACTCGCCTTTTTTTGTCCTGTGCCTACCTCCTCTTTTTTTTACGAACAGTCTCATTGGTTTTAGTTCGGCTAATGAGAATCATGTTATCGTGTATCGACGATCATTTGCGAGATTCTCCTTTCCGACGCGACAAACCTATCCAATCAATATATGAGGTGCGATCGAACTCACTCTATGATTTATTTTTCCAAATGACCAGTGAAAGCAATTACATCAATTCTCATTTGGAACGATCAACAATCGCTAATCTTAGACAAAAAATCAGGATATTGAGCTCTATCCATCGACCGATTTATTAAATAAATCCTTAATATCCTGCACGAGAGTTAACGAAAAATATGGTGGACTTTGAAGATTATTTGAAAATGGTCATTGAACTTGCATCCAAAAAAGGGGCATCTTATGCGGAAGCAAGGTTCCAAGAAGACACTTTTGAATCTAATCTTCTGAAAAACGGTGCACCAGAAGTGACATCCTTCGACACGAAGAGAGGAATTTCGATTCGCGTCATCGTTGATGGTGCCATGGGCTTTGGTGCGACGAACAGGATGAATAAGAAAGATGTCAGAAATCTCGTGATAAAAGTGGTCTCATCCGCCAAAGAAGCCTCAAGAATGCGAAAATCAAAGATTCAATTCGAAGAGGCAACTATAGGAAAAGAAAAATTCGAAATCAGACCGAGAATCAAGTTTGAATCAGTTTCAACGGAATCGAGGATCGAGCTTCTAAAGGAAGCGGATGCTGCTGCAATTGAAGCCGCGCGACAAATCGGCGTAGCTCTACCTGGCAGGTATATTTCATTGGACACCGCAATCACTACAAAGATCATTATGACATCGGATGGAGCAGATATTCGCAGCTACATTCCCCGAGTCTCGATCGATTCGATGCTGACAGCTTTTGACCCGCAGAAAGGTTATGCACAGAGAACCATTTCTCTTGGTGAATCATCTGGCTGGGAAGCGGTCGAACGCTGGAATTTACCAGTTAGACTGAAAAATGAATCGATTAATCTCGGACAAACGCTGTTACACGCCGAGTCTTTTGAAAGCGGACGGTATGATGTTGTTCTCGGCCCTGAGGTTGTAGGCATCGTTAGCCACGAATCTGCGGGTCATCCAGCGGAAGCTGATAGAATTTTGGGAAGAGAAGCGGCGCAAGCGGGTGAAACCTATCTTAACAAGGAGTCAGTTGGCGTCAAGATCGGTTCGGAGGTCGTCAACGTTGTTGATGATCCAACAATACCACACTCTTTTGGATATTATCTCTATGATGACGAAGGCGTTAAAGCGAGAAGAAGGTATCTGATAAAAAATGGCAGAATTCACGAATTCTTGCATAATAGGGAGACGGCTTATGAATTTGGAACGGCCAGCAATGCTTCTTCACGCTCCGTTTCATACGACAGAGAACCGATCGTGCGCATGTCAAATACATTCGTTGAACCTGGCGACTACTCGTTCGAAGAATTGATCGAAGAAATCGCGAATGGGATATATATCAAGAATTTTATGGAATGGAACATCGACGATCGCCGTTACAATCAGAAATATGTTGGCCTGGAAGCTTATAAAATTGAAAACGGTACCCTGGCAAAGAGGGTCAGAAATCCAGTCATCGAAATTACAACACCTGGCTTGTGGTCGGCGGTTGATGCGGTCGGAAAAGATCTCGAATTTTCTGCCGCGACCTGTGGGAAAGGCGATCCGATGCAAGGGATTCCTGTTTGGACAGGTGGACCTCATGTCAGACTGCGAGGCATCTACGTGGGGGGATCAGCGTGAAAGATGAAGATATCTGCCAATTCGTGCTCGACCTATGTCGAAACGAGGGGGCCACCGACGTTGTGGTTATGGTGATAGAGAATGAAGAAAAGATGATCCGTTTCTCAAACAACCAGATTACGGTTGTAAAGAATCTAGATGAGACTTCTGCAAGCATTTTTGTCCAGATAAAAGAGAGAAAAGTGGGAATAAATGTTTATGATCTTTCAAAGACGAAATTAAAAGCGGCAGTAAAGAAAGCCGTTGAGACTGCGGTCAAAAGCCAGCCTGGTGATGTTTATGCGCCGCTTCCCAAAGGTCCATTCAAGTACGATGATCGATTGATGAACCAGGGGAAGATATCACTCGATACGGAAGAACTCGTGGGTAACGTACAAGAGGCAATCGATGCGGCATTAAGGGAAGGTGGCAAGAGAATTGCTGGCTCTCTTATCGGAAGGAACGCACATGTCACGATCATGACAAGTGGTGACGTGTTCGCGAGAGCGAATAAATCGACTCTTGAACTCTCTGTTAGGGCTTTTGTAAACGAGCATGCCTCTGGACATTCACTGTCAATCGCGGCAAAACCGGAGGATTTCAACCCAAAATCAGCAGGTGCTGAAGCAGGAACATTGGCCAAGCTATCGATGAATCCTATACAAGGCAATCCCGGGGAATTCACCGCGATTCTTGGCCCCTTGGTTTTCGCGGATCTCGCAAGCCAAGTTGGAAGATTCGCATCCGCATTCTATGTAGATGCAGGCATATCGTTTCTCGGCGATAAGATTGATAGTATAGTCGCATCAGAAATTGTCAGCATATCCGATGATCCGTCTGCCGCTGGAACCTATGGCGCATTTCCGTTTGATGCAGAAGGGTTGCCAACTAGACGAACGCCAATCGTAGAAAGAGGTATCCTTAAGAATTACCTGCATAATAGTACGACAGCCAAAAAATTTAATACTGAGAGCACGGCCAATGCGGGTTTAATCGTACCTCATCCCTTCAACTTGATCGTTGAACCAGGTAACTCAAGCATTGAAAAAATGATCAATTCGATCGATACCGGTCTCTACTTGACAAATGATTGGTACCTAAGGTATCAAAATTATAAAACTGGAGACTTCTCGACAATTCCCAGAGATGCCATGTTTCTAATCAGAAAAGGAGAGATCGATAAAGCCGTAAGAGAATTGAGAATCAGTGATAATATTTTGCGAATTCTCAAAAATGTGCGAGAACTGTCGCGCGAAAGAAAATGGGTTAAATGGTGGGAGGTCGACGTGCCGACTCTTACGCCAGCCGCGCTCGTCGAATCAGTCCGTTTTACAAAATCGACCGATTAATTTTTCAATTAGAATCAAAAAAAAGTGATACAAGATAACTCGCAGCCAGAGTCCCGATGATCGAATCGAAGAATCTCACGGGAATTGTGGAAACGTATCTCTTGAGATCTTACACCTAACCGATGATGCACCAGAAATGCTCTACTGATACCTCAGAAAAATAAGCACGATACCTGATGACCTCAAGAAATGAAATTCAAATCATAGATTGTCTGAATGCACTTGAACAAAAAGCCAGTTGTATGTTAGATCATCTGGATCAATCATGAGGATTCATTTGATAGTCAAGCAAGAGGGACAAGCTACCGCTCCTGAATCCCTCCAAATCCATGGCTACAAAAGCAAATCCAAGTTCTTTGAGTCTCCTTACCAACTCAAGTCTTCTTTTGACAATGATTTCCATGTCATCTGGTTCAACCTCAATCCGTGCTGTTAGATCATGATGTCTCACGCGCACCTGTCTGGCCCCCAAATCCCTGATAAAAGTTTCTGCGTCATCAATCATCCTGAGTTTTTCGAGTGTGATTCTCTCGTTAAAGGGGATTCTCGTTACGAGGCATGCATTTGATGGCTTATCAGCAGTGGCCAATCCCATTTCTCGTGAGATCGCTCTTATCTCCTCTTTTGTCAATCCAACTTCGGCCAATGGACTCCTGACACCGATTTCCTTCGCTGCCTTCAGCCCCCATTTGTGAGATACTAAATCATCCGCATTGTTTCCATCGATCACCGTTGAGAACCCCTCTTCTTGAGCTATTCTCTTGATGACTTCGAAAAGATTGCGTTTACAGATGTAGCAACGATCAACAGGATTTGAAACGAATTGAGGATCATTAAGCGGATCGACATTAATCAGCTTCAGTCTTACTCTAAATTCCTCTGCTATTTTAACGACACTGCTCCTGTCGCATGAGGGGGTGAGCGGTGAGATGTTCGTAATCGCCAGCACACGATCACCCAGGACCTCCGATGCAACCTTTAGGAGAAATGTGCTATCGACCCCACCTGAAAAAGCGACCGCGACACTTCCGAATCTCTCAAGCGTCTCTTTTAATAATTTGAGCTTTGCTTCTTTGTTTGTCACGATAGTTAAAAAACATTAATGAAATATGAACGTTGTTAATGACCAATCAGTCAATAGATTGAATTCTTTGTGGATCTTTCGAATCGATCAGCATGAGATGTTTTCAATGGAAAAGAAAAAGAAGATGATCGGGAATAATGACAACTGATGAAAATTCGTGAAATACTGGCACAATTCAAGAAAGGAGAAATCAGCATCGAAGAGGCAGAGAGATTACTCAAATTGGATTTTCTTGAACGAATTGGCGATCATACGATCTTCGATCATGCTCGCGAAGCGCGTCGCGGTATTCCAGAGATCATCTTAGGCGAAAGTAAACCTCCCGAGATTGTGTCGGAGATTATTCGCAAGGTGATGGAAAACAAAAGGATCATCATCGTCTCGAGGGCGTCCAGAGCACACTTTGATGCGGTCGTCGATGCAATAGGATCAGAAGGAGTCAGATGGGAAGAAAGAGCAAAAATGATCGTAATTAATCGAAACGGGTTCTGCGCAAGGGAAGGGTTGATAGGAATACTCGCCGCAGGAACGTCCGATATTTCTGTCGCCGAGGAAGCTCGGATCGTAGCTGAGACGATGGGATGCCATGTCATGACTGCATATGATGTTGGGATTGCCGCTTTTCATCGTTTTGTTGATCCATTGGAATCGATGTTGAAAAATGGCTGTGATGCGATTGTCGTCGTCGCAGGAATGGAAGGAGCCCTTGCGTCTGTCGTTTCAAGTCTCAGCGATGTTCCTGTAATCGGTGTTCCTACATCAGTGGGCTATGGGATGGGAGGAAGAGGCGAGGCCGCACTTCTTTCAATGCTGCAGACATGTTCTCCTGGATTGGTGGTCGTCAATATCGACAACGGAGTTGGAGCTGGTGCTACTGCCGCTCTGATCAGCCTCCGGTCAAGACGTTTAAGGAGCGAAAGATCAGTTCGATAATATTAAATTGAAATTAGAATGCCGATTGTCAATTGATCGGATGAAATCTCGCAAAGCCGCACAGACAAGGGGACATGATTTAGCATGTTTAGCTGGTCCTTGAGAAAGGAAAAATTCAGAATTCGAGAGATGAAATCGCAGGATATCGAAAAGGCGAGAGAGATTGCACAAGATGCATGGTCCGATATGGCAACAAGAGATGTGGGACGAAAAGTCATCTATCCAATGAGATCCGAGAAGATCATCGAAGCTTACATCTGGAAGGAACCACATGGATGTTTTGTTGCCGAAGTTTGTGGAGGAATTGTCGGCGCAGCCTATTCGCATGCATGGGGTGGAATGGGATGGATAGGTCCGCTTGAAGTCTTACCGGAATTTCAGAATCGCGGGATAGGGCGCGCCTTGCTCTCGGAATGTGAGAACTTTCTGAGAAGGTCTGGCTGCGAGGTTATAGGTGTTGAAACGATGTCACATATTCCGAAGAATCTTCACTTCTATTTATCCCAAGGATATCGCCCAGATGCTTTGACCCTCATCGCCGAAAAACCCATTGTTGAAAAGCAACCACTGAACTTGGGAGAAGATTGTGAAATTGAAGAGGTCAGAAACGATCCAATGAGTATTAAAGAAGCGGTCAGGACGATTGGATCGAAAATATTTGCTGGCCTTGACCCGTTTAAGGATATCGACATGATCGTCGAAAAGAAATTGGGCTCGGTTTTTGTATGGCGCATGAAACGACAGATCCTGGGCTTCGCTTTGCTCCACACGTATTTGAAAGAGGAAGAGGGCGACTACGCATCAATTAGACTTGTTCTTATTGATCCAGACTATTCTGAATCTGAGAGAGCCTTCGATGCGCTTCTCAGAGCATGTGAAAACGAATCATTTATATCTGGTAAGAAGAGGGTTTTTGCGAGATTTCCTGTACTCAATAACATAATTTACAAGAAAATGGCAATGAATGGTTATGCGATTAAAGGGGCGAATATCAGAATGTTCAAGGGTCATTCTTTCAGTCAGAGAGGTGATTATTTCATTCTTTCACTCGCTGGCTGAGTCGATAATTAAACAATTTTCACAGACCTCGTCGCAAGAGTAAAATAAGTCGGATGTGAGTTAAATAGTGAGTATTCATGATTGGGCAGAAACTAATTATGCCGAGTCTATTCGAAGATCCAGTTTTTTCCATCGGGAAAAAATCATCAGGGTCCCTCTGCGTCTTGTGCAAAGGATCAAAATTGCTCTGCGGGAAAGAGCGATGCCCATTGATGCTCAAATTCTACTCGCACGCAAAAACCAGGAGACTCATCGATGGCCTCGATTTATTTGGTGATTCACCACCAGGCGTATTTGTCGGTCGACATGGATATCCAAAAGTGGACATTGGTCCCCTCGTCCCTCCGCTGTTCGGTGATACATCTGTCATGGATACTCCTGAGCTATGGGTTGGAAAAACGATTGACGAGATTGTTGATTTTCGATTTTCCCTTGTGAGGGGGAAATATAAAATCGATGTTACAAATACGAGTTCACCTGCAAGAATCGTTGATCAAACAAGGGAGCTTGCTCTTGCGATCAATCCAATCGGTGTGGAAGCTAAATTCGAAAAACCACCATCGGGTAAAATCGTGCTGGATGATGAGGTTCAGCCGTTCGGACCATCTGGAAAGCTGAAGAAACTCAGCATTGAAAATCCAAAATTCGATCAGAAGATTGAAAAGGCATTCTATGATACGGATTTGAGCGCTGTGGAGGCAGTAGTTGGTCTATATCAGCAAGGGGTTATGATATCTCGAATACAAAAGGCATTTAGCGTCGGGGCTTTTGGAATTGGAAGGAATAGAAAGTTTGTTCCAACCCGCTGGAGCATCACTGCTGTTGATGACTTAATAGGAAGAGCTCTTCTCGAAAAAACAAGAACCTACCCATTGATTGACGAATTCAGAATTTATGATTGGGAACAGCTCGACAATCGCTGGATCGTACTGCTACTTCCTACCACTTGGAAATACGAATTAATTGAAGCATGGTATCCAAATACCGCATGGAATCCCTCCGGAAAGCAGATTGAGATCATCAGTGATCACGAATTTTACAACGGGAGGAAAGAATACGCACAAATCGGCGGTTGCTATTATGCAGCGCGTCTTGCTGTCAATGAACTACTCGAGAAGGAAAGGAGACAAGCTGGAGCTGTAATATTTAGAGAAGCTCATCCGGGTTACATCATGCCTGTTGGTGTCTGGAATGTGAGGGAGAACGTTAGAATGGCTCTGAAACAGCAACCATTTAGATTCAGCACACTTAACGATGCTCTCAGATATGTTGCTTCTCGAATGGACATTCCGATCGACGTCTGGATGAGACACAGCGTAATTCTCAGAGACACGCTGCATCAGCGGAGAATCGAAGAATATGTATGACCTTTATTCGTTCGAAAATGGAAATCCGAATCGTGAGGTCAAATCTCTCGTAATAAGGGAGAGAGTATGCAAATCATCTCTTGTTCCATCGAAACTCCCTGGCTTGAATTATGCGCTAAATCCCTACAGAGGATGTGCGCATGGCTGCCTTTATTGTTACGGACCATCTGTGCTTAAAGTCAGAAGGGAATCATGGTCAGCTAAAATTGAAGTCAAAATCAATTTACCAGACATTCTAGAACGAGAAGTTATCAATAAGACCGGCGTTGTCGGAATTGGAACTGTGACTGATCCATATCAACCAATTGAACGCAGATACTGCATTACAAAGAAAAGTCTCGAGATCATTTCACGTTCGAATTTGAGAGCGAGTATACTCACCAAATCTGATCTTATTATTAGAGACGCAGATTTTATTGCCGGGATGGGCGGCGCCGAGGCGGGGATCACGATTACAACACTCAATGATGATTTTGCAGGTCAATTCGAACCGCATGCTCCTCCCCCATCCAAAAGAATTGAAACCTTGAAAAAACTCTCAGATGTGGGGATCGATACTTATGCGATGGTAGGACCGATATTACCTATCGTCACAGAAGATCAATTGGATACTCTCATCTCGGAGATTGCGTCGACAGGCACTAAACGTATTATGATTGACAAATTGCGGTTGAGGCCCGATATGACGAAAACACTCATTTCATGTGAAGTAATGAACGACCCTCGTTTTCGAGAGGAATTCTTCAATAAGATGCATTCAGATTCTTTTTATCAAAGGATTCAAGGAGAAATTTTCAAACTATGCAAGAAATATCAAATAAGTTTTGAAAAAGCATTCTAGAGAGGGACTTTGATTGATTCTTGACATATGTGAGTTAAATATGGCGATGAATCAACATTGATAAAAAACATGCTGGGTCAACTACCCTGTGCTGAGTCTAAAGCCCTCGCACTCTGTTTGACATAATCCCAGAAAATCATCTGCCAATGCAATACTTCATATAGAAGTACCAAAATACCGCCGCACAGGAGGCTACATAATGGCATATTCTATAGGGCAGGGTCAACCGATTATCGTACTTCGAGAAGGTACGGAAAGAAGTCGGAACCGTGAAGCACAGTCAAATAATATTGCTGCCGCGCGCGCCGTTGCCGATTCAGTTCGGTCGACCCTGGGGCCGAAAGGCATGGATAAAATGCTCGTTGACTCGATGGGCGATATCGTCGTCACCAACGATGGTGTGACGATTCTGAAGGAAATGGACGTCCAGCATCCAGCTGCGAAAATGGTCGTTGAGGTTGCGAAAACGCAGGATTCGGAGTGTGGGGATGGCACAACAACCTCAGTCATCCTCGCTGGTGAACTGTTGAAAAAGGCAGAAGCACTCCTCGATCAGAAAGTTCATCCAACGATCGTCGTCAACGGATATAGGATGGCTGCCGCAGAGGCTGTGAAGACACTAGAGAAGATTGCAATCGATGTAAAAGCCGATAATGAAGATCTACTCAAAAAGATTGCAAGCACCGCAATGATGGGAAAGAGCGTTGGTGGCCAAAAGGAAAAACTCGCTCAATTGGCCGTTCAGGCCGTCAAATCGGTTGCCGAAAATCGTGATGGAAAGACCGTTGTCGATATTGATAACATCAAGGTCGCTAAGAAAGTCGGTGGTTCGATTGCCGACACCGAATTGATCAGGGGAATCGTCATCGATAAAGAACGCGTTCACCCACGGATGCCAAAATCCGTTAAGAATCCGAAGATCGCGTTGCTAAGCGCAGCTCTGGAGATCAAGAAGACTGAGGTCGAAGCAAAAATCCAGATCAGCGATCCCACATCGATGCAAAAATTCCTTGACGAAGAAGAGGCAACGCTGAAGAAAATGGTCGAGAAGATCAAAGCATCAGGTGCGAACGTGGTTTTCTGCCAGAAAGGAATCGACGATCTCGTTCAGCACTATCTTGCCAAAGCGGAAATCTACGCAGTTCGAAGAGTCAAAGAGTCTGATATGGACAAACTCGCGAAGGCAACCGGTGGGAATATTGTCGGCAACCTTGATCAACTGGAGGTCTCTGATCTTGGAACAGCTGAACTTGTTGAGCAGAGAAAGGTCGGCGAAGAGGACATGACTTTCATCACTGGCTGTAAGAATCCAAAGTCTGTCTCGATCATCATTCGCGGCGGTACGGAACATGTTATCGATGAAGTAGAAAGATCCTTGCACGATGCGCTTCGTGTTGTCGGGGTGACACTCGAAGATGGAAAAGCTGTCGCCGGTGGTGGCGCTCCTGAAATCGAAGTTGCATTGCATCTTGCCAATTACGCTTCCTCCGTTGGAGGGCGAGAGCAGTTGGCTATTGAAGCTTTCGCTGGAGCCCTAGAAGTCATTCCTTGGGTGCTAGCGGAAAACGCTGGTCACGATGCAATTGATGTTGTTCTCAAGCTCAAGAGTGTGCACAAGAGCAACAAAAAAGGAGCGCAGTACTACGGCGTCGATTTGAACAGCACTGAACCTGTGAACATGCTCGATCAAAACGTCATTGAGCCACTAAGGGTCAAGACACAGGCGATTAAATCGTCGGCTGAAGTTGCAGGCATGATCTTGAGGATCGATGACGTCATCGCGGCAAAGAGGACTACGCCATCCGAGGCAGGACCGGGAGGCCAATACGGAGAAATGCCGGGTGGACCGATGGGCCCAGGGATGATGTGAGGGAATAATTCTCACATTTTTTTATTTCTTTTTCTTGATCTTTGTTTTTTTTCAACAAATCCGAAAGATTCTAATACAAACCAAAATGATTCAATCAATTAAAACTGGGAGGAGCTTCATGAAACAATGGTTTGTGCCTATTTCAATTCTTATGGCTCTTGCCTGCGTTCTTTCCATGTCAGTACCCTCGGTCGTTTCTGCGCAAGCCGAAGCACCGGAATGGAAAGAAGGAGATAGGTGGGCAATCGGGTCGAACTTCGATCTCGCTCCGAACTTGCAAGAGACTCAATCGGAGCTCGAAGAGTTTCTAGAGAAGGCTAATGTGACGCTGACGAGATTTGATTTAGAAGGCAATGGAGGTTCATGGATTCTAGGGGAAGTGACTGATGTCACCGACACCGAATACGAAGTTACAACAAAAGCCGGCGTCAAAATAGCGGCAGAACTGCATATCACTGTTGAGGGGGCCATGCCATCGGCCGGTACTTACAATGTTGGCAATCCATTGATCTGGCTCATGTCTGGTATGCCTGGTGTACCTAAGCAACAAAAAGAAATCAGTATTGATCTAGACGAGGATTTTGCCATTTTTGCTAGCGGAAAGTTAATTCTTGAAAAGGAAACACTGGCGATCAGGAGCATCGATTGGCAAATGAAAAGCAGTTCCACCATTGACTTCGAGGCCAAGAACATTCCTTCTCTGGAGACACAGGGCAGCAACATCACCATCACCTACACCGATTATGATATCTCACTACGCTTTGACCTAAATGTGAATATCAATGTTGCATTCGAACCATATCTCGATATCTACCAGTTCCCATTCGATGTAGGTGATAGCTGGTTGGTTGACTCAAATGCAACAGTTTCTGGAACAGTAAGCGGGTTCCTCGATATCAAAGGCCTGCCGGATAACGTTGAAGAAGAGATCTTTTCCGATGAATTCGTAGAGGCAACAGGTATCACAGATTTCCCAATAGAATTTGATAAGATCACAATTCACGATGAAAACGTCAATATTCATGACGGAATCATTGAGACCTTTGAAGTCCCGATCCATGCAGAGCTACACTGTATCGAAAAAAGAAGCATCCAGTTAGGCGATCTTGGAACGATTGAAGTATATGTCATTCAGATTGACGATAGTCACGAAAGGATTTATTATTCCAATGAAACCAAATTCCTCACCAAGGCAACTACAGACCTCGGGTTTATCGAGCTTCCATCAGAAATTCCTTACGATCCATTCCAGGGGACAGAAGTTGAAATAACTCTTGCTGATCCTGATGTTGCCGAGTCGCAACTTGAGCAAATTGCTAGTTACCAGGCCTCGATTTCTGAAGAAGCGATTGGTGGGGGAAATGCAGGCGGCTTGTCTAACTGGGTCACGCTTCTTGTGATTGCGATAGTGATAGCAGTCGTTATCATCGTTATCATTCTTGCATTCACTCACAAGAAGAAACGCTAAGCAGGCATCTTAAAATCTTTCTTTTTCCACCATAATAATTTTTTTTAAGAGTTTGGAAGAGATTCGCTCACAATTCTTATGTTTTACACAAGGAAATCTTCTGCTGCCCTTATGAAATGAAGGAATTGAATTTTGTTTAGCTAGTATCGTTATTTGCAATACAATTTTCGCTTAGTGATTAATTTACGATTTCGATTCTTCCTCTCTTTCCGCGCATAATGTCGATTCCAAAATCCGTGAACTTGACGAAGCAATTAATCAATCTCAACTTTGTACCCACTTTCATCTGAATTCTTTCTGGTAGCTCAACATCCTCATCCCATAGCACGAGACGAGCTCCACCAGTTCCGTCTTCAATCTCAATATTTCTTACTCTACCAGATGTGCCATCTAATTTTTTAAATTCCCTTATTCCAAAGATTCTGGTGACAATTGCTTCAACTGACACTTCTTCACGATCTTTCAGATTGGAAATACATTTCATATTCGTGATTAAGAGCCCTTCTTCATCGAGAATCAATTTTCGAAGGGCATCGTCATCTAACAAATTACCAAACTCGTGTCTTAGAATTGCAATTCTGGCATTGAGTTCTTCTTCATTCAACGATCGTAGGAATTGTTCAATGATTATTTAACGAGGTCTCTTGCGTTCGTTTAAATTATTAAATCTAGTAACGAAATAAATTAAAAAATAATAACAATCTAACGGATCAAATGAGGATACAAGCTATTGCGACAAATTCTTATACTATCCAAAGGAATATGTCTGACAATTGTCAGATACTGTGGATGGGAGCATCCGAGCCGGATATTGAATTGGACAATACTGGAGAGGATGTACCTGAGAGCGGCACTCTATGTTAGGGTATCAACAGAGGATCAAGCAAAGGAAGGGTTTAGCATACCCGCTCAGCTCAAGCGACTGCATTCTTATTGCAAAGCTCGCGGCTGGGAGATTGCTGGTGAATATATTGATAGTGGCTATAGTGGCCGAGACGTCAAACGACCCGCATACCAAAAGATGATGCAGGAAAAGGATAATTGGGACGTCATTGTTGTTCTAAAAATGGATAGAATCCACCGCAACAGCAAGAATTTTGCCACAATGATGGAGGATCTCAGGAGATGGGGGAAAGAGTTTAATTCGATGCAAGAATCCTTTGACACGACGAGTGCCATGGGACGATTTGTCATGGATATCATCCAGCGGATTGCACAGCTGGAAAGCGAACAGATCGGAGAAAGAGTAAAAATAGGGATGACCCAAAAAGCAAGGAAAGGGAAAGGGTATCTTGGCTTTGGAATACCCTACGGGTATGATTATCAGGATGGACGACTGGTCCCAATTGAAACAGAGCAACAAGTAATTAGAAAAATTTTTGAGTGGTATTTGGCTGGATTAAGTCTGAACGATATTTCGGAACGACTAAATGCCATGGGCATTCCTACGAAAAAAGGAAGAAGATGGAAGAAGGGGACGGTTGGGAGAATTCTTTCGAATCCCTTGTATTGCGGATTTATAAAATGGGATAATTTCATTGTCAAGGCACCACACCAAGCAAGTATCTCTGTTGAGCTCTTCAATGCCGCTCAGGAGATGAAACGGATTCGAAGAAGAACTACCGATTTGAAAAATGGTGATAAGATTGTCTACCTTGAAGAGGCGGGGATAGTAATTGACTAGAGTGGCGATTTACATAAGAGTTTCCACAGAAGACCAGGCAAAGGAAGGGTTTTCACTCGATGCTCAAAAAGAAAGGCTAATCGCGTATTGCGAAGCTCAGGGATGGGAAATTGCAGATATTTATTGCGATGACGGACATAGCGGAAGAAACACGCGCAGACCAGCTTATCAGAGAATGATGCAAGAAAAGGACAAATGGGATACGATTCTTGTTTTGAAAATGGACCGAATTCATCGAAACAGCAAGAATTTCATGATTATGATGGAAACTCTTGAGAAATGGGGTAAGAAGTTCGCTAGTATGCAAGAATCCTTTGATACATCAAATGCCGTTGGACGATTTGTTGTCGATATCATCCAGAGAATCGCTCAATTGGAAAGCGAACAGATCGGAGAAAGAACTTATATGGGTATGGTACAGAAAGCGGAGTCCGGCAAAGGTTTGCTCGGTTTTTATCCTCCTTTTGGTTATAGATTTGTCAACGGTCAGTTAACTGTTGTAGATGATGAGGCAGGAATTGTTCTTGATATCTTCCAAAGTTATCTTCGTGGGGAGAAAATGCGCGAAATTGCATGGCGTCTCAATAGGTATGAAATTGCAACGAGACGAGGCGGCCGTTGGACGGTTTGGTCGATCAGTCGGATACTTAGAAATCCCATATATGCCGGTTTCTTAAAATGGGATGGGCGATTGATGAAGGGGTCGCACACTCCTATTGTCCCTGTGAATCTTTTTAACGCCGTTCAGGAGATTATCGACAATCGCAGCTTTGCGAGAAGCAAGCGACAAGTTTGCAAGCTTCCTCAATGATTTTTTGCGCAATATATCATCATTTTGCCTTTTTACCTTCCTTGATCTTGTTTCCTTACATTCTTTATGTTGTCATGAGAAGGGGGGTTGAACAAAAAATCATCATTTTTAGTTGATATTCGGGAGACCGTCGTTGACTAAAATGCACATTTTTGTTCAACATCTATTTCCGACCCTCCTTACGATATACCCTTTGTGCGTTCGTTATCGTTTGAGATCGATACTTAACTCCCGTATAGATCAGGTTGATGATTAACGCCGTTTAAAGCGATAAGATTTTCACATCAATTCCTTTGAGTCGAAAGGAAGGCCTGTGGTTCTTTGCTCATAGTCCCACTCAGGGATGCTAAAATTGACGTAAATATCGGATTGTATGCGACCTAGAAAAAAAATCGAGTAAATAATTTTTTTATAAAACGGAGAGTCGTTGAAACTTCTTGTGTAGAGCTAGTCTGGATGTGCTGCATCTTATTTCTTGCTTCGTTTAATGTGTAGGAATAATGATAATGAATCAATGATTATGTATTATGCAATAATAGTTAAAACAATAACGCAACTGTATTTATAATTATTGAACCGATGTTTTCTTAACGAATTTGGATAGACAATGAGATATCATATCTAGAATAAGTCCAAGAAGAATTATCAGAGGTTTTGAAAGAACGCACAGATCCATTCCTTAATCACAAAAGAGATCTTGATTAGATTTAATTCTATGTGAAGAAGCACCGGATCATCCTATTTTCTTTATGGCCTTGTATTGCACTTGTTCTACAATGGGATCGCTATGTGGTAATTCGGATTGCATAGTATGACTTAATCTAAATTTATTTAATCTGTTACGTTATCAACGAATTTATTTTAGTTTAAAACTTAATCAAACGATAGACGAATTACATTATGATAAAGGGTACTTTTAATTTCCCGATGATGTTTATTAAATACTATTTACCTACTTTTTATTGACTTGTCATGAGTACCAATAAAGAAAGTGCCGATTGGACCGAGATCTACAGGCCAAAAACACTGAATGATATCGTCGGCAACCCGAAGGCAATACAAGAATTGAAAGAATGGGCACTTGCATGGGAGAACGGCCATCCAAAAAAGAAAGCCGCGGTGCTGATCGGTAGCCCAGGGACCGGAAAGACGAGCGCTGCTCTCGCCGTTGCGAATGATTTTGGTTGGGGACTCATTGAAATGAACGCATCAGACCAGCGCAATGCCGAAGCAATTCGAAAAATTGCGCTCAGAGGTGCAATGGCGGATACTTTTACAGATGAGGGGGAATTTCTCTCGTCCAAAGAAGGATGTTTAAAACTTATCGTCCTCGACGAGGCAGACAATATTTTTGGCAAGGAAGACTATGGCGGAATACCTGCGATCGTTGAGCTAATCAAAGTGACCAAACAGCCAGTCATCCTCATTGTCAACGATTTTTACGCGTTAAGTAAAAAAAGCGAAGTCATCAAATCGGGAACGAAACAGATCAAATTTACTCGTCTTCATCCAAATTCAATAAAAGCAGTGCTTAAGAAAATCTCGAAGGATCAGGGATTGAAAATCAGTGAAAGAGCACTTGAGTTAATAGCGGACAATGCAAACGGGGATCTTAGATCCGCGATTAGAGATCTACAGGCGATCACCCTTGGTAGAGCGGAAGTCACAGAAAAGGATGTTACCATCCTAAATGAAAGACAAATCATGAAGTCGATGTACGATCTTTTGATCGAGGTGCTTCATGGTACAAATCCTGATAGAGCAAGATCGATTTTTATGGAAGTAAATGAAGCCCCCGACTACGTATTGCTTTGGATCGATGAAAATATTCCACTCGAATACAAAGATCAGAACGATCTCTATCTTGCATATCATATTTTGGCAAGATCAGACGTTTTTCTGGGAAGGGTCAGAAAAAGGCAGTACTATGGCTTCTGGTCATATGCAATCGATCTAATGAGTTATGGTGTTTGCGCCGCAAAAAAGAAAAAATACAAAGAATTCGCAAAATATCGATTTCCACTTTATTTAATGAAAATGTCTCGATCGAGGGGCTTACGAACGGTAAGAGACAACATATCTGCGAAATTAGGGTCCATGTGTCATTGTTCCATATCAACGGCAAGGGATGAACTATTGCCTTATTTCCAATACATTTTTCAGAACGATAGAGACTTCAAAATAAGAATCGCTATCGAGCTGGGACTCGACGCTGAGGAATTGGCGTTCCTCTTGAACGAGAAAATCGACTCGCATCAGATCAAACATTTATTGGCGGAGATTCAAAAGGTTACTGATTTTGAGAAGAGGCCGATCAGAGAAATTGAAATTGAATCCTCAGGTGTTGCTGACGATCGTTCGATTGAGGATGAGCAATCCACTGAAGATCAGTCGACGCGGCAGCGTAGCCTTTTTGAATATTGAGAACATCAGTTGTTTGAAGGAGATGAGATCGGAACTTCTTGCGATTCTCGAAAAACAACAATACAAAGTATTCCGCGAGCATGCTGCTGTAAAGCTATGCCACTGGGTGAGAGAGAGCTTATTGCGCAACAGGTTTTGTTATAAACAGGAATTTTACGGAATCAAATCTCACCGGTGTCTGCAAATGACACCAGTCGTGAACATGTGTACTCAGAGCTGTCTGTTCTGCTGGCGCGTTCAGGGTTTCGAATCGTTCCCAGCTTCGTGGTGCGATCCAGAAGAAATGCTTGACGCTTTGATCGAACAGCAGAGATTTTTGGTATCAGGATTCAAGGGCGACAAGCGATGCGAAATCAATCGATGGCAGGAAGCACGCGAACCTAAACATATTGCAATTTCCCTTGCTGGTGAGCCCACACTGTATCCTTTCCTCAGCGAATTCATCGAAGTATGTCACAAAAGGGGACTGACGACATTTCTTGTCACAAATGGGACAAAACCCGAAGTTCTCGAGAAACTGGATCCTTTGCCGACGCAGCTATATGTAACGGTCGCAGCACCAAACGAAGAGATCTACAGAAAACTCTGTGTCCCAAAGATTCCTGACGGGTGGGAGCGACTCATGGCGACGCTTAAATTACTTCCGTCATTGAACACACGGACAGTCATTCGCCATACGCTTGTGCAGGACTGGAATCTAGGATGGGAAGAGGAATACGCAAGACTCGATGAAATTGCTGATCCGACATTCATCGAACCAAAAGGATACGTGTTTGTGGGGCAATCGAGAGAAAGGATGAGTCTCACAAACATGCCTTCCCATGCATCGATAAGGGATTTCGGGATGAGACTCGGAAATCTGCTTGGTCTTGAAATTCTCAAAGAGAAGGAAGATAGCAGAGTTGTTTTACTTGGGGAAAAGGAGAGAGAAACAATAATTCCCGGAGTCGAGTGATCATTTCAACCTGACTGTTTCCAGATTCATCGGAGCTCTCGTCTCGACATTGAACTTCTTATATAATGCACTAGCTAGATCAATACATTTGTGTTCTTCGCCATGGCAGATGATGATTCTTTCAGGCTTGGGTTCTAGCGAGGAGATGTAGTTAATCAGCTGTCTTCGATCAGAGTGCCCAGAAAAGCCATCAACCGTTTCAACGGCCATCTTCAGTTGGAGATTGATCGGCTTTCCTCTTTCCGTTAAAGTTAGGTCTGTCCATCCTTTTTGAATCTTCCTTCCCAGGGTACCCTCTGCTTGATAACCTACAAAGACTAATGAACTTCTTGGGTCATCAGCCCATGCCTTGAAATACTCGATGACCGGGCCACCGTTCATCATACCTCCCGTCGCGAGCACAATACAGGGATCTGGATCATGACTGATCTTTTCTCGCATCTCATTGCTATCAACCCGCTTGAAAATGTCTGAAAGAAATGGATTCTGACCCATTTGGAATATCTGCGTACGTAGCTGGCTGTTGAGGTATTCGGGATATGCTGTGTGTATGGCGGTCGCTTCCCATATCATTCCATCGAGATAGACCGGTACAGTTGGCACCTTTGAAGTTCTCATCAGTTCTTCCAATACGAGCATGACTTCCTGAGAACGACCGACAGCGAATACTGGAATGAGAACTTTACCGCCTTTAGACAATGTGCGCTCGACAATCCCTTTCAGCTGATTTGCCGCCTCTGCTCTAGACGGCTGCATATCATGGTGGCCTCCGTATGTCGATTCGATGACCAGCGTTTCGAGTCTAGGAAATTTGTTTACGGTTGCGTTGAACAGCCATGTACGTTCAAACTTCATATCGCCAGTGAAGGCAATGTTGTACAATCCATCACCAATGTGGAAATGTGAAACCGCAGAACCAAGAATATGCCCAGCGTTTTGGAATGTTAATCTTACATCCGGCGCGATATCAGTTGTTTCACCGTATTTTAAAGGAATGCAGTGTGCAACGACATCCCGGATGTGAGAGGAATCATAAGGACTCTTTTTCCCTTCCCCAAACGAGACTTTGATATAGTCGAGTTGCAGAAGCGACATTAAATCCCGTGTTGGTGGGGTGCAATAGACCGGTCCGTCGTAGCCATACTTATAGAGTGCTGGAAGCAAGCCACAGTGATCAAGGTGGGCGTGCGTGATCACTACGCAATCAATTGATTCCAGTGGCTGAATTTCTGGCACGTTAAAGTATGGAGAACCGTTGTTCGGATCGGAGACATCGACACCGCAATCGATGAGAATCTTACTTTCCTTCGTTGAAAGAAGAATGGCACTCCTTCCGACTTCCCTGAATCCTCCTAGCGCCGTAATTCGGATCCATGTATCCCCTTCCAAACGAGTCCTCATCAGCCGTCTTCCAACTTTCTTGAGAAATTCCTTTCGCTGATCGTGGATATGACGAAGGTAATATCGGATTTCAGAGACAGTCTTCGAGGGAATCGGTGGAGCTCTAACAACCTTCGGCGCCCAACCAACTTCTTTCTTTATTTCGTTAAGTAATGCACCATGTTTTCCAATAACGAGACCTGGCGCACCCGCTTCGATGGTGACTTCGCCAGTATCATGCTCAAAATAGATATCAGTAACTTGAGCTTCCGGAGGGATGATCTGTCGAATTCTTTGCTCCACGCTCTCGGGATCGGCCAGCATCGTTGGATCCGGTCTAATGGCAACCCGTCTACGCAACGCTTGAGCGAGTTGTTTCACTATTTCATTATTCGAGGCAAAAGCCTCCATGTCTCTCGTGTAAACAACGACAACTGGCCCCTCAAAGTCGATGGAGGTGATGTTGATCTCTGGAGGAACAATTTTCCTGACCTGCTCTCTTATTTCCTCAAGTATCCTATCCATGCTCATGATCATGTCACACTTCGAATTGCTGGGTTTGAAAGTGAGTAGGCAGACGCTAACGCTACAACAATCAGGCCTCGATGCCCATCCGTTTCATCCGGTTCTTCACTTCCTCGGCGGGCACTTCTTTGTATCCTTCCTTTCCGATCGTCACGATCGTCATACCATCGCCACTAGCCGAGTCACGCTTCATCGCTGCATTGAGTGCTCTGATGACGAGATCAATCGACTCAGTCATCGAAAGGTTTTTTCGATAGTAATCCTCGAGAACGCCATAGGCAAAAGGAGATCCCGATCCAACAGAGACATAATCATCTCTGATCGAACCGCCCGCAGCGTCGATCCCGAATACATGCCCACCAGTCCTATCGACGCCGCCAACAATTAAGCCCACATAATAATAGCCAGCGATACCTCCTCCACTCCTCAGAATGTTTGAAAGAAGCGTCGCAGCGGACTTCACTGATATGGGAACCCCCCTCTTCAGCTTATAGAGTTCAACCTCTGCACGGAGAAATCTTGCTAGTAGCTGAGCATCACCGACAAGACCAGCGACTGTTAAACCCAAATTATCATCAATCTTGAAAACCTTTTGAACTTCTTTGTGAGCGATCATGTTGCCCATTGTCGCTCTGTGTTCAGATGCCAATACGACTCCTTCGGCGTTAACGATTCCAATGGTTGTTGTACCTTTCTTAAGTTGTTCATTTTCCATCGAACTGCACCTTCCAAAATCAATTCTTCAAAAGATGGGGCTTTTCTCGATGTCTCGAATGAAACCGCCCATATATATATTTTATTACTTTTCATAACTCCTTCAGCAAAAAACCGCGATCGCACTGTGATCTATGTTAAACAAAGCTTACTCCTTGGCTTGGATATCTTGGATATAGATATTATTGGTTGTTCACGAATTGACTTTTGCAAGTTCAAACGAATCGAGGTTCCGACGGCGAATCATTCATGCACTAACTCTAAATCTGGAGGGGTTCAATGAATATCGTCCTCTTACGGATTCTCATTCAATTTGATTTCATTTTTTCTTTGATCGGCAAATATTTCTCGTATTAATGATGATAAAAGCATGGCGACAGCAATTCCTGCTAAAATCCCTGTGAATAGCCTCAGCGGGTTCGTCGATTCATAGGATGTGAGGAGCTGCAGCGCACCATCTATCACAAGCGGAATGAACATCAAGACGAAAGTGATAGCATTAATCCTTATTTTCGGAGCCAATAAGGCAATAAGCATCCCGAGCGTGAGACCCGCAAAAATCCCAAAGTCTCTTGCGCAAAAGGGCATTTGATTTCCATTTATGAAATACGATCGATCAGATTTCTGATGGCAGTAGATATCACCAATTGTGTATATGATCCGCGGAAGAGGATTCATCCTTTCAACGATCTCGGCATTATCGATCTGGCCGACAAATCCGCTCAAATCATTCACGGTGTCGCTTGGCACGAGAAACGGCGAGGTAAGGATGACAAGAAACCAAATTGAGAATAGAATAAAAACGGCAGTTTCGATTTTTCTTGCGCTTAGATATCTGAAATTCATTGACCAAAGGGATATCAAGGAATAGGGATATGATGATTGACCCTTACCGGAATTGATCAAAATAGATCTCATTAAATTGAATAATCTATAATTCCTGACGAAAATCCTATTCCCCTGCCCATTCTTGAGCTTCCCGCAGAGTTTAATTGACTTTCTCAGCCTTTTCTTAAGCTTAGTAATCGTTTGCGCTTGAAATTTTGCAGTAATTGCGTGAAAAACGAAAAAATCAAATGAAAGACTAAGCGAGAGGAAACTTGATAAATTAGTATGGTTACTCAGGTTCGATGATTGAACTTCCAGAGGATCTGCAGATTCTAAAAAGATTTCACGGACATCTGGGGCCTTACGTTGTAGTAGGATACAAAATGGGTAAGATCGGTCGGCAGAAGATTAATGGTAAGGTATCTGCTATCGTCCGTACTGGCACCAGAAGACCTCTCTCATGTATTATTGATGGAATCCAATTCTCATCGTCATGCACCCTTGGCAAAGGAAATATTTCGATTGTCGATGACGGAAAAGCATGTGCCACATTTACGGGATCTGGACTGATCATCGATGTCATGCTACGCGACGAGATCAAGAAGCTAATCGATTCTACAATGTCGTCAGACACGGAAGAGAAAATTGCCCTTGATCTTTTCCACAAAGATGATGATGAATTATTTATCGTTAGAGAAATCGAATCAACCACATCTGGGTGAGGAGTGATGTTCCGATAAACACAACCATTGAAAGAGGCATCCTCCTGCCAAATTGAAAGAGAACTTCATTCCAACTTCTATCACCGAGAAGAAAAACCGTAAAGTACGTAATGATAAAAGTCAGCTCGATCAGATAAATTCCAGCGACTAAAATATTTGAATTAAGCACAGGCGTCGCGATCGATCCATAAACATTCACCACAGAGAAAATACTACAGGTCATACCTAAAACGACTGGCGCAAAAAAGATGCATGTGGACCTCATCATGTCGACGACCCCACGCAGTCGCTCCTCAATTTTCAATTCACACGATTTTAGATCGCTGAGGTGCTGTGCAAGATTCACTGCTAGCCGGCCCGCTCCCTGCGTGTCGCGATTTGCACATCTTGCAACGATCTGCATCGCTCCTTTGATCAACGGCGAAATCGATAGTATTACAATTTCCTCCACAACCACATGTTCGATGTTTTTCCTCATCATTCTTGATTTGTGAATAACTCTTTTCGCAAAATCAGCAAATGGCGAGCCGAATCTCGATTCTGTGCATTCTTTCAATGAGATCTCGAAGCTCCCACCAGCAATCATTCTGTTTCCCATCTGGTAGAGGGCCGTGATGAATTCTTTTTCGTTTTCCCTGTTGCGATTTCTTGATAAATGATCGCTTCTTAATTTTAAAGCGAATAGGATCGGCACTGGAATCGATAACATCAATAAGACTACATACGGTTGATCTTCAGCGAGACCCGAAAGGAGGAAGACAAAGGTGGTGGCGACAACGAAAGCTAATACGGATAACTCATATCGTCCGAGTTCAATTCGACTCTTTTGTTGATCGTTCATTGGATTTCTTGAAAGGATTGAATTTGCGAAAAGAAAAGTCATCGCAGGCAAAATGATCAACAACAAAACATAAGCGCTTGTGGGTTCCATTGATGGAGTGATTCCATTGATGCCATCAGAAGACGCCATCGAAAAATAACTTTGGAAAATTAATAGCGGGAAAAAAGATAGAATCATGACTGGCAACAAGACACCGAGCGCGAAAAGAACCAAGGTTGGCACCGTCAGAGAGACAACATATTTCTCAACACCCTCTTTGATTCCGCTGATGACTATGGAATTAGCCTTATCGAGAACGCGACTTATGCCATCTTTTGTTTTTTCGCATGTAGAAGAAATAATCAAATGGAGTGCCTGTCGCAATCCATCGTTCATATTTGAAAGTGATGAAGCAATTTGGAGTAAACCAGAAACCGCGTTTGTCCTCGACCTTGTCACCACTCCCCACAACGCAGAGAAGAGCTTCTCAGAAAGCGGACCCTCTATGTGCTTCGATGTGAAGATGATGGCATGTTCAATGGAGGGGTCGAATTGGATGCTCATCGACATACAGCCGATGACTGCTGGTGAGTCTCGAAACAGCATTCTTTCCTCACGGGTAATGAACCAGTTTGGTACGTTAAGAATTAAGGAAGCGAGAACAACTGGGAAAAGAAACGAAGCAAGTAAGATTGGGATCATTCTCATGCTTCCTATCAGAAAAAATAGCGGTACGGAAATCGACAGGATGAGTGCTGAAGAAACGATGAGTATCGTCCAAGAAGCAGAAATGACGTCATTCTCATCTATCCCACGAAGCTCAAGCCAACGTTTCGATTGATTTAGGACTAAACGTCCAAAATACTTTTTGAGATATCGAGGAGGTTGTACTTTGTGTACACTTTTGATGAATGTTAAGTAAGTATTTTCAAGCGAATTCACCAAGTCCCAACCTCCTCTGAACCCAGCTTTCAAATTCATTTAGAATTAGTTCGTGATCGACCTTCCCCACATCCATCCGTTGCCAAAGAAATTCATTAGTTTTCGCAATCCACTCGGGTTCGAGGCATTCCTTTCGTCCTTTTTGAGCAATTGCGAGAAGGACCTCCCGCATTTTCGCTCTCGTCAAAATGTTCATCCACGCCTCTTCACAATTAAGATTCCATGACTTTGCTATTCTCTCAATAATGCCGGAATCTTTGATGGAATGCAAGTTGAATTTACCAGTGTGATGATCGAATTCAACGAGCGGTCGAAATTCACCAGGGTTGCTATCCTTCTTGAGTTCAGTCAATTCGATGATTTTACGCATCTGCTTCGGAGATCCATGAGGTCTGTACAAACCGAGCGTGATAACGATATCTGTTGCCCCAAACGCTTCCTTTGGAATGCCCATATCATGAACGACACGCTCATAGACAGACCTAGCGGAATCGCCGTGTATCGTTCCGAGCACGGAAGATCCTGCTTTTCCAGTCCGCATACTTTCGTAAAGTGTAATAGCCTCTTTTCCCCGCACCTCTCCCAGAACAATAGCGGATTCACCGAGTCTCAACGAGACCCGGAGCGCTTCGTCTGTTTTTTCTTCCCTCTCAACACCGATTTCGTTTTCGACAAGTATTGACTGAATCTTGTAGCCGAGCTGCTGAAGCTTTCTTATTGGCAATTCTGAGGTATCCTCAATCGCGAGAATCCTCTGAGTTCTTGGAAATTCGAATAGCGTTGCCCCCAACAATGCGGACTTCCCTGCTCCTCGAGGCCCGCAAATCAATATCGTGGCACGGCCATCTATCAGAAAAGAAATGAGAGCAGCGATAAAACAATCAATGGTTTCATTGAACGCCAGTTTCAGCAGCGTCCATGGAAATCGAGAATGTCTTCTCAAGGCTATTGCTGTGCCCATGGGGCTCAACGGGGGACCAATCACAGTCGCACGGGTATCAAAACTTGCGACATCGATCTCCATGACAGGAAAAGCCTCGGAAAAAGGTCTCCTGCTATATTGTCTAAATCTTGAGACGAGCCCCTCAATTTCGGAGTTGGTTGCAACAACATTCGTGGCGCATCTCACGATGCTGTTTGACCCAGAAATCCCATTAAGGGTAACGTAGATCGGATTTTCAGGGGCTGGCGCATCGATGTAAATATCTTCGATGTGATCGTCCGATAACATCGTTTCAAGAATTCCTAGCCCTACTGTATATCTCGCTACTATTCTCGCCAGCCTTTCTTGTAATTGTTCGTTGGCCACACCATATTCACGTCGTACGAGTGCAATTTTATTATTGGTGAGCGATGTGATCAATTGGAGTGAGGTTGATTGAACATATGAACTCAGCTCATCGAAGGAGAGGGAGAATTCTCTTGGCGGATTTTGTCCTAAGTGCTCGATCGTCTTTCGAACAATTCGCGTTAATTCGTTCGAAAGCTCATATTCCCACGGCGCAATATGATAAAGGTATTCGATCCCTTCATTTAAATAGAAAATCTGGACATGTGCATCTTTGATGTCGTATTCTTCAATCTTTTTAGCGTTCCGAGGAATATTCTTGACCAGCCAACATCCAGAATAATGTGGCCTGTGAGTGCTTCTTTCAGCGACGAGTTTATCGAATCCCTTCTTTGCAATACTTCGTTGATCAGTATTCATTGGTTGGCTTGAAATGGGAGTTCTAATTACGACTTTCGCCATCAGTTGTCACCACCATGAAGACTTCTCTAGCAACAATTCGCTCAATCGCTTCAATTTCCGTACTTGCGTATTTGAGCCAAAATCCAAGCTTTTCTGAACAATTCTGGCATTTTTCAGATCGATTGTCAAATTGGTCATTCAAAAGGAGTCTCAGGTCTTTAACAGACAAGCGATCAATAACAAGATCCAGTACGGACCGTGGATTTGAAGGGCATGATGTACAGTGCTTATTAAAGTCAAAATTCGCAAATGCAGAAAAGAATGAACTTTCAATTTTCGAAGCATGTTGAAGAATTTTAATGACCGTTTTATCGTATGAAACGTCTTGATCACCCATTAGAAGAATTTCACTGATGCTTGCTTCAGTCGAAAGAATTTTGAGAACAGACTCGAAACATCTAGGATCTCTCAAATCCTGCTTACCTTGGCATTTGCTGCAATTGATTTCGAGTCTACCTTCAGATTTCGTGTACTGACAGAGAATAGCATCCTCATTCTGTTGGGAGAATTTGTCTCTCATGCGTAGAAATGACTGTCCACCTCGTCTCATACTCCTCGTACACTGATTTAGTTCAATAGTCCATTCATTTATCCACTACAATGAAGCTAATTAACTAAGAATGCGATTCTTTGAGTTGTAAAATAGCGCTTGCGAAACGTTATTGGATCAAGCAATCAGTGTCATTCAACATGTGAAGCCTTCGTGGCAGAGGAAGAGAATTATAAAATAACGACATACGTGAGACCGTGGTCGAGCTCGTAGCACCTGCCGGTTCAAAGGATGCACTTAAGGCAGCAATCCTCGGAGGTGCGGATGCAGTCTATCTCGGCGGAAAGCGATTTGGTGCTAGGAGATTGGCAGAAAACTTCACTCCTGGAGAACTGAAAGCTGCGGTCCGAATTGCCCATGACCATGATGTTAAGGTCTTTGCGACTGTGAATACCCTGGTCAAAGAGAAAGAGCTCTCAGCTGCCCTTTCCCATGTTGACTTTCTCGTGTCTATCGACATTGACGCAATTATCGTCCAAGATAGGGGACTTCTGAAGCTGATTAACGATAATTTTTCGATACCTATCCACGCCTCAACACAGATGGGGATTCATTCGCCTGAATGTGCTGCTTGGGCCGAAGCCAACGGAATTAAGAGAGCGATTTTGGCTAGAGAATTGACATTCTCTGAACTGAAGAAACTGAGGAAAGAAACGGACATCGAGCTTGAGATTTTTGTGCATGGCGCTTTGTGTTATTCGTATTCGGGTCAATGCTTGTTTTCCAGTTTACTTGGTGGGCGGAGCGGTAACAGGGGCATGTGCGCGCAACCCTGCCGAAAATTGTACAAATTTGGCAACAAGGAGAGTTATATGTTAAGTACCGCAGACCTGTGCGCGATCGACAATTTGCCACGTTTGGTGAAAATCGGAATCGATGCTTTCAAAATCGAGGGTAGGATGAGAAGTCCAATTTATGTTTATCTCGCATCAAGAATTTACTCAAACGCAATCGCCCGGGTGAAAAAAGGAGAAGAAGAGATCATTACAGTAAGGGAAAGAGAACTACTTGAAACGGTTTTCAATCGAGGGTTCACCTCTGGGTACCTCGATAAAGAACAAATCATGCAGAGAGAATTCCCTGAGTCGCGGGGTTTACCGCTTGGCACAGGCACGGTAAGAGGAGGCGCCCTCCGAATCAAATCTAAATCGATTCGGAATGGTGACGGCATCACCTTATACAGGGACGGAGAGAAAATCGGTGGTTTCGAGGTAGAGGTGATCAGGAAAAATGATAGTGAACACATCCTAATCCCGCCATTCAGTCTTCAAGATGGGAAGTATTTTGTGTATAAAACAAAAGACTGGGAATTTTTAAAAATTCAGGAAATGATAGATGCGTTCCCGTTCCGAACGACAAAAGCGGAAGAAAGAATTACGAAGCTAGAATTACCTTCCAAAAAGAGACAAAAGTCTGAGTGTGAATTATCGTTTTACATTTCATCCATTAAATCTCTCCAGAAGATACTTCCATATGCAACGAGGATTTATTTTGAATGGAATAAACAATTCGATGAAGCGAAGCGACTTTGCGAAAATCAAGGGATTGAAATCGTTTTGATGATGCCGAGAATTTCAACAAAAGTGCCAGAAACACACGAGGAATCTCTGATGGTGTGCACATTGGGTCAGATCCAGAAGTACTCAGATAGAAAGCTCTATGGTCATTATTCCCTGAATTTCTTTAACAGCCTAACGATTCCAAAATTGTATCAATACACGCTCTCCGTTGAGCTCAATAGGGACGAGATGAAGGAAATTACAGAACATTATAATGGAAGACTTGAGATTCTTGCATTCGGAAAAATCGAACTTATGGTGACGAAAGATCCCACAATTCCTGAGGGAATACTAATCGACGAGCGAGGGAAGAAATTTGAAGTCTACCGGGACAATCACGGTCTTGTGCACATTCTCAATTCGGCTGACCTATTGCTTCTAGATCACCTGGATGAAATTTCAGAAATGGGAATCAACTCGATCGGAATTGATCTGAGAAGGAGAGATGCTGAACTTTGTGAACTTGTCGCCAAAGCGTTCTACGAAAAAAAAGTGGAATTAAAAGGCGAGATCAAAAAGAGATGCAAATCGATCACTCATGGTCATTACTTGAGGGGTGTTTTATAACCCAAGTTCCAGTCGAATCTTTGAGCCCTCAGATACTAGCGAGATCTAATTGTAATGTATAAGGAAAAGAAGAGAGATCTTAATCGCCAAACGGTCGAGAAAAATGGAACGGTCATCAAAGGACTCTCATTTCTATTCGATTAAAAACCAATATAAACGCAGATTAAACAAGGATTCTCAAGCAATTGGAAGTTTTTTCGAAGTCATTCTAACTCTGATGATCGTAACGGTCGGAATCGTCATTCTATCCGGTGTCATTATGTCAGCAAGCCAAGATATTGCTAAATCGGAAAATAATCTAGAAAGGGCATTGGAGAGAATTGTCAAGCAATTCTTTTCAGATGATCGATTCTTCACCCAAAATGGAATGCTGATTATTCCCCCACTTTACAATGTCTCTTCAACGATTTACGATTTCGATGGAGTCAACGGTTGCAGCATTATTCTTATCGATATAACGAATCAAGAGAAAGCTCTGACTCTATTGAAACATGGTGATGTGCCCGAAGAACCCGGCTCGCTGTTCAGTGCCACTTACCCTGTAAACCTTTTATACTCATCTGGAATGGTTGGTGCTGGTCTCATAATAATTGGAGTGTGGTAGCATTAGGCGCAAAGATGAGGCACAAGCATTAATCTTCGACGCCCTGCTTTTTCTTGTGATATGCACGATGATTTCCCTCTCAATATCCAATTTTACATTCAGGATTGAAGAGGAACAATCTGATTACTTACAGAAACACACCGAGAACGCGCACCACGTGTTGCTGAAAACGACCGTCGATCTTTCGGGTTTTGAAGAATCTGAACTTGCCAGGAATAAGTCCCTAAGCATCGCTCATATTTCTGCCTATTTTCTGATGAACGGACTCGAAGAAAATGATTCGAGAATGATCTATTTCAAATCGATTACTCTTTACCTTCTTGATCGGTTGCTACCCGCATGTCTAGGTTATCAATGGAGTGTGAAATGCGGCAACTACTCATTAGTCGTGTCATCAGATTCCATTGATGACATGAAAACAAGCAAGTTTGCATCGTTTATAGAGGTCTCAGCAAACGGAGGATCGAACCTTGTCTCTTTTTACCTCTTTACCTGGATGCGCAAATAAGTAGGTCAAGATAAGCCAGCAATTTGACGAGCTATTTCCCCTTGATCATTCCTCTAGCTGTCTTTGTCGCCTTGGTCAATTCAAGATATTGAAAGATAAAAGCAATGAAAATCGAGATGAAAATCGATGCTACCAATAGCTCCGATGGGATTGCCTTTATAAAATCGAGAAACTTCAAAAAAGCGTGATCCTGCGCGATGAAATCGACTAGAAAAAGAATAGCAACTAGACTGAAAAGATAAGATAGCCAACCGAAAACTGTGGTCTTGACACGAATTACTTTGCAATGCGCACCGCAAATCTCGCATTTTTCCCTTGAGTACCAGTTTTTAGGCCTAAGGATCTTGCAATCAGGGCAGTAACAGAATTTCATGATTGCACAATCATGTCAATCAATGATTTTGTATTTTCCATTTTTGCTTCTTTTAGGGACAATGATATAGTTTTTGAATATGATCCATTCATTTTCTTGGCGGAAAAATCACGTTTCAATATTCTTAAAGCATTAGTCAAGTCACCATCATGCGCCGAACTTCTTCGATCGATTAGCCTTGTCAAGAAGAATCGGCATCAGATCTTTTCCACGGATCCTCCCCAATCCTCCCCTAAGGAAGGAGGGTTCGTCGAACTGCTCAACAGCATCTCTGATTCCCGATTCACAATAGATCGTCACAGGAACTGGATCTCCGCTGTGATCTCTAACTTCAATAGGAGAGCAATGATCCGCAAGGATCGCAACCACAGTTTCCGATGGAATCGATGTCCTCAGATAACCAATCATTGAGTCAACTCGCTCGATTACTTCGATTTTTTTACGGGGATCTCCATCGTGGGAAGCGATATCAGTCGCCTTAACGTTGAGAAGTACGAGGTCCTTTGATTCAAGGAGCTGGACAACGCGCTCAGCCTTTGCTATCATGTCCGTATCAATTCCCCCTGTGGCACCGGGAACATTCGCCACTTCCATGCCGCAGATCCTGCATATCCCCTTTACGAGTGAAACCCCCGCAACACAGGCTGCTGAAAGTCCATATTTCTCCTCCAGCGGTTGAATCTCAGGGAAAGTACCGGCTCCTCGAGGCAAAATAACGTTGGCTTCAGGTTTTCCTTCTTTTTTCCTCCTCAAATTGATAGGATGAGTGCTCAGTATCCTGCGAGATTCTTCAACAAATGTATTCACGATCTCTGCGGTTTTTGTCGCCTCTGGAACGAGCGGCTTACATTTTTGAATCGTTGAGCTTTCGTGCGGATCCACATCTGTTACAAATGGCGATAGCCCTTCTCCCCTCAAGAGCAAGACGGCCCTGTGCTCCGTCGCCTCCTTGACAATGATTTCGACATCCCCGATTTTTAGATTTGAGAGAGAGGAGACCAGTTCTGTCGTTTCTGGCCGCTTAATCCTTCCCGCCCGCCTATCGATGATGTTCCCCCGTTCATCAATCGTGGCAAAGTTGCAGCGGAATGCAACATCCCCTTTTTGTCCCATCAGTCCGATTCCTGCAGCTTCGAAGGGACCTCTTCCCGTGTAAACCTCATACGGATCGTATCCGAGTATTGCTAAATGGGATGTATCACTACCTGGCCTGATACCTGGAGCGATGACGTCCATGAGACCATTTACACCGTTTTCAGCATACCAATTCAGATTCGGCCGCTTCGCGCATTGCAAAGGCGTTTTCCAATCGAGTTCTCTGACCGCCCTGTCACCCATGCCATCAATAACCACAATGAGAATCTTCCTCTGAGGATGCATTATTATCGATAGGGTATTCACTGGGATATAGAAAAACCTCACCGATCATTAGACAACGACTTCTGGTCGTTCTCGAGACCAAACTGCATCTGGAAGCGTTTCGTAGATATTGGCAATTTCATCTTTCGTTGAAGTCAGCTTCTGAGCTTCACGGAGAATCTCTTCGGTATTGAGTTCCCAATAGAAAATTCTCCAGCTTCTGCCATTTGGAAGAATCGTTTCCTCCCAATTTGTCTTCAATAATTTGAGATCTTGTAGGAAGTAAAATAGGCGGCGATCTTCCTGATCGAGGATATTGTCGATGACCAGGTCCCCATAACCGAAGTAATTCAGGATACGTAGCGCTAGCTCTTTCGCCATCTGCCCGTTCACGCCGATCTTATTCGCGATGACCTTTGCCAATACCTCAGGGTCAAGGGGAGTGTTTTCGGTCATATCTATAATCAAAAATATTTTTCAGTTTCTAATATAAATAGATTGTCTCGGAACAATTTTGTCGATCAAATTAATCTGGATCTGAAGAAGAATAGACGCCAGTCTCTCTTAAAACAAAGGAAGAAATTATTTTATCGTCATGACACAAAGGTGGATTAACTATGGTCAATGACGACAGATAGGTTGCGCTAGCCGACTCGATTTTTAATATTTTTAGTAATGCCTGAAATGTCTTCTAAAATATCTTTTTCAAAATGCACAAATTTCTGAAGAAACTTAATCCCCTTAGGTAATATCAGAAAACAATCCATCATTGTATAGAGTTGTCATAAATTCCCTAAGGTTGCCATAAAAATGTTGTCGCTATGTGTTGATAATTCATAGTCAGTTTGTTTGCCGTTGTAAATAGTAGATAAAATGATACATACAACCGCAATTCTTGCTACATTCACTTTTATTTGTGTGTCGCATAAAGCTACCACACAATTAATGAATCATAAGAAATTGTCTCAGATCCTGGAGCCATAATCTGTTGATGAGAGTAAGAGCGGGGTTTTCACTCATGGTAGCAAACTAGAAAGAATGAAAGCATCGAATTCTTGCAGATAATTTCGTTTCATCGGAAAGGTGCAGGTGCGATTTACATGACCCTGCGGCCAGTAGGCAATATCCGAGAATCAATCAAGGGGGAATTGGTAAACCCTTTCCACATTCTTTTTCCTAGAATCTAATCTGTTTTATATTTATTTTCATGGCAGGTTTCGCGTCAATCGGGATCACAGATCACTCATCCCGCCAAGCTACCTCAGAAGAATGCCACAGACAAGGAAAGAGCATCTGCCGCTTTGTTGGTCCCAGGTCATTAGTCATTGAGGGCAAATAAAAGATACCAAAGGATGAGCTCAGGGATTTGTGCTAGAGATATTCTACGGACAACCCCAAGCATTTCAATAAGATAGTAAATGATGGTCAATTACCATCCATAAGAAAAGAACGTCGACAATCTGGTAGTAGATGCAGATAAAAGTAGGCAGCCACCTGCTGATTATGTGGATAGGCCAACACCAACGATTTTCTACGCCTGAAGAGCCAATACATCGCTCATTTTATTGATGGCTTAAAATCAGCCAATCCCGAATAGTGTTCCGCCACGTAGTCCAATCCTGGCGGAAGGATAGTGCAAGTCTGATTACGATATTCGATTAACCTCCTTTCCATGAGCTTTCTCAAAGTACCATCCTTGAAGACGCTGAATTAGAGTGCCCAACCGACTTGAAAAGCGCAGCATCCTTCATTCCCAGCGGGTAGATTCTTGCCAGCAGTAATAGGGTCTGTTCATGAGACGATAATCTAGGATTAAGAATCCGACTCAATCCATTCGTATCAAAGACTAAGGGTATCTTCCTTTGAACCAGGCCATCAACCATTCTTTGAGTCTCTTCTGGACTGCTGTCGCAGTGAATCCTGACTGTCTCAGCCATGATCCAGTCTGCAATCGACATAACTAGAGCAGAGTCTATCAGATTGGGGCTTATATCCTCGCTGATATGTCAAACACCTCTATTGTTCCTTATATTGAACAGTAGAATTTCAGCTTTAGGGAAGTGAAACCTTAAAGAATCGCTAGCTCCAGTAGCAATATCGATTATTTAAATATGACATTTAGAATAATATAATGCATTTTATTTAAATCTTCAACTCTGCACTTTAGGGAATAAGTCGAACCCCAGCCTTCGATCGAGCTCCCTGACCTTCTTCGGCACCTCGAACTCCAGCGTCCTCTCCCCGCTTCTTACGACATAGGCCGTCGAGTACTCGTCCAGCACGTGCCTGGCGGAGTACCTCGAGAGCAGGCCCGCGTCCCGCAGGGCCTGCTCCGACCTCGCCAGCAGGTAGAGTGATAGGAACGACATGAACACGTGCCCGAAGACGCTGGCATCGTCCCGCAGCCACGTCCTGTCGGTGTGCAGCGTCCCCTTCCACGTTTCGAACT
This sequence comes from Methanomassiliicoccales archaeon, assembly GCA_014361295.1. Taxonomy (NCBI): domain Archaea; kingdom Methanobacteriati; phylum Thermoplasmatota; class Thermoplasmata; order Methanomassiliicoccales; species Methanomassiliicoccales archaeon. The sequence continues at coordinate 442,988 of JACIVX010000001.1, forward strand.
GCTTCTCCACCTTGTCCTTCCGCTTGTACAGCTGGAAGATGCCCTCGGAACCGCGGTCCAGGTCGGAGACGATGAGGACGTGCCCGGCCCAGTCCATCTTATCTAGCTTCTCCTGTTTGCTCAAAGTCCCTTCCTTTGACCATCTTCGCCAGGTTCCTCTCCTCGTCCATGGCATCTGCGTGTCCTCGTAGCGGTAGAGCCAACGTTCGCCGTCACGAGCCTTCCCGAAGTGGATCAGGCGGTCGTGGTAGAGGAACTCGTCCTCTCCCACGCCCACCTCCTCGTAGAGGGGGCTGTTGCGTCTTGCTGGAAGAACGTAGCTCAATGAACGTCGCTCCAAGAACTGGAGAGCCTCCTCGCCGAAGAACCCCCGGTCCAGTATGAGGACCTTGTTCTCGAGCCCCACCTCCCTCATGCTGGCGTAGATCGTCGCCACGTCCCGGACGCTGCCAGGCAACGCCCTGATCATCGTCGGCAGGCCCTGCTCGGCGGAGCAGAGCAGGGCCAGGTTAACCTGCGGCAGGTGCATGTGATCCTTGTTCTGCCCCTTCTCCGCGAGGCTCACCTCGTCGGAGCGGGAGAAGAAGCAGCTGAGGTCGTAGACGAGTTCCTCCCCGTTCACCGACAGCCTGCGGAAGAGGTCGGCCTGGCCCGCCCGGTCCAGGCCAACCGCCCTGAGTATATCCGAGAGCCTTCGGGGATCGAGGTCAGGGCGGAGACCACGCACGTCGTCCAGCTTCTCCCACCTGCCCTCGGCCCAGCTAAGCGGGGTAGGAGCGATCGCCCTCAGCACCGCCAGGGCGTACATCTCCCGCCAGTAGGAGGGGAACCCCTCCTCCAGATTCGGTCGGATGTTCTCGAACAAGCGGTCCAGGAGCAGGGCGTTCCCCTGCTCCTTGATCGAGGTGACGCGGACCCTTTCAAAGTGCTTCTCGTCCTTGAGCCAGATCGTCGTGGAGCGGTACACGTAGAAGGAGTTGTTGAGCTTCTTGACTTCCAAGCCCTTCTCGCCCCTGGCACGCTGTGCCAGGAGCCATTCCCGAGCCCACCCTTCCATTGATATGGTAATAGGGAATAATGTGTATGAACCTAAATGTATATGAACCTAATCGAACCAGCTCTGGATACAGTCCAGTGATCGACCTTTCAAGGCCATCAGCAAAATGAAGTTATTCCCTAAAATGAAGAGTTAGAGTTAAATATATCAACATTCCATTGCAATTATTTAATGGGGAAAATGATAAGAATTCTATTAATGAGGTTGGAGAATTAGAAAGCATATCAAGCATCGCCTTCCTCACTTATCATATTCCATCATGAGGTTGATTGATTGGAAGAAAGAGGAACGAAAAGGGAAATTCTAAGGACATCCAAAGTCGCTTGTTGCATAGTACTACTTCTCGCAGCAGGATTTGTGGTCATCTGTCCATGCGTTTCTGCATACGAACCTATTAATGGTGCTTGTTGGTACCATTTTACTACTGCAGATGGAGGAATGGATAGCGACCATGGTCTTTTTAGTGATGGTCGCTTTACAGTATCCACTAGACGAGTAGAAGCTTATTCGACTTGCATCGGAGTAGGATATGGAGCCACCGGCTGGGCAGAGGTCTGGAAAACAGTTGAATGCACACAAAGTGGTAACTTCTTTACCAATATGCTAGGCAATTATTGGGTTGTTATGTCCGTGGCTGGTGGGGCTACAGCAAATATTGAATTTCAAATGCGAATCCGAGACCTGTCAACTGGCGCAATCACAGCTTCTACAATGATCTATGCACGGTCAATCAGTGTTTTGGATGCCATCAATGTACAGAATAATTTCTACAACAGCATTATCTGGTATGGCCAGAGCGGCCATCAGTATGGATTAGAACTATACGCCAAAGCCTGGACAACAGGGGTTATTGGGTCTGCAATTGTGGATGCCGCGGGCGATGGGGGGTACTTTACAGGTACACAGGGTGCATACTACAACTATGTCGAAGTGGGGACGTACTCTCCTGGTGGAGGGGGATGCATTTACGAGAACTCATTGGTCAACGCTGGTCCTCATAACATTAAGCTAGCCAAGAATGTTCAGCCTGGAGACTCGATTTGGTCATACGACTTAGATACGGGTTGCATAATTACAGAAACAGTGGAACAGAACATCAGAACTCAAGTAGATGTCGTTGAGGTTATAAATGACGGGTTATTGACCGTTACACCTTGGGATCAACCCATATATGCAAAGAATGAGAATTTCACTGGTTGGGTCAAGGATCCTCTGAATTTAACCATAGGTTGGCAGATTTATTGCCCCCTCCTGCAGTTATGGAGACCTATAACGAATATCGAATATGAGTTCGGGTCATTCTGGGTACAGGAAATCAAGACGTCTGGGCCAGACAACTACATAGCCAACGGGATTCTTGTGGATAGCAAGACGCCATGGGGGGACGAAGACGGATAGTCTGTTACTCGGGTTCATTGGATGTATAGGGATACTAGCATTGGCAATCATCTTCGTAATCCTTTGGAAGAAAGATGTCTTCTCTGAAGAGGGCAGATTCAAGTATGCATGGGCGTTTGTGGCACTTCTTTTAGTAGTTTTTGGAAGCTTCTTCTTAATGGCGGCAGGATTGGAAATTGCTCTGCCTTTCGCCGTCATCCTTTTTATTGTGGCGAGCATCATTCTTCTCTATAGCATTGCTAGATCAGATCTAATGGCCAATCGCAAAATTATAAGCAGAAGAATGCGCTTGGCGCTAGCACTTCTTGGCCTAATTATGATAGGGGCTGGTGTGATATCGCTCAAACTGTTCACCGTGCCTGGAGAACCAATGGAATTCATTAGCCTTGCTTTAACCGGTGCTGGTCTGCTAACCGTTTGGCTAACATTAGTTAGCTATACTGATCGTACAACTTTTCATAAGGAGGATTCTGGATAAGCTAACAGATAGAGTCGAATAAAAAATAAAAAGCCGCAATAGGTCCTCAGTGCACCTAATTTTATTTTATATGGAGTTAAGAATCAAGTATGGGCTTGTTGCTAGCTCTAGAAGGGGTCCTGATGTGTGAATTATTTATTGCTTTCTATATTGCATCTGTGTTATCAACGAAGAAGAAGCGAGGAGGACGAAAGCTAGGCAGGTTTCCTGCGATGGGAAATCAATGGCGTAGAATCGGAAAAATGGGGTCGAAATCGATCCCAACCAAATCCTCATTAATTTTTGACATTGTTTCTAGTTTCGGTATTATCCTGTAATGGATTCGGCTCGCCTGTCACCCAACTACATCGTGCGCAATCTCCAATATGCCCCGGCCAACCAGGCGCTCACATCCGGCTGTGATCCCTGGCAGATTGAACTTCTTCCTATCGCCGGTAGAAAAAAAATGTGATCTTAGGGCCGACCGCGCAGATCTCTGTAATAATCATTGGCCGATTCTGTGCAGCGAGGGTTATGATGGCCTTCATCTCATTCAGCCACCCCTTCGCCCGCTTCGGCCCCATCTCCAGTAATTTTGCCATTTCGCCACCTTCTTGAATAATATTCGTTGGATATCTTTATATTTATGCTTTTATTACATTGTTAATATCGGGGAAATAACAATTTTATTTCCGATATTTTTCATTTCAATATTTATACTGGTTAATCTAAATAGAGCCTTGCTTAAGCTTACTTAAATAGATTATAATTAATATAAATATAATTAATATAAAGATTGTTTTACAATATATGGAGGCAATAAATGTCTCAACGGGAAATTTGGACCAAGGCGACTGACCTTGAGAAAGCCATTATAGAGGCGGGCGTGGATCCGGACGTGGTAGAAGAGCTCTTTGATGAGTTTGAAGAAGAGCTTCGAAGCCTTCTGGAAGAGGTAGAACAGGAGCTTGAGGAAGTTGAGTCCAGTGAGGACTCAGAGCTAGGCGATGGAGAGGACCAGTAACGCCAGAGAATCAAACCTATCAACGCGAGGGAACCCAATGTCCTCGCTACTTTTTCTAAGCAGGGAGAGAAGACTAAAATGACAGCAATCAAGCGTTGGCTGGAAATTCCGAGGTTGGAATCTGGTCAGTAAGAGCGGCGAGATGAAACTTAATACTCCTGCCGCCGATGTCGTTTCCGAGGGCTTTGATGCTACGGAGAGTCGTAGCGGCAGTAGGCCCTTCGTCAGTGGAAAAAAAGGCAGACCGGGCAGGAAGAGGGAGGCGAGGTCGTTGGGCCGCTTTCCGTTCGTGATGGCGGTCAACGAGTACCTGGACTCCATGCAGAGCGTCCTTAAAGCAACGACCTGGAAGGAATATGATCGCAGATATAGGCGCATGCACAGAGACCTCCTGGCACTGCATGAAGAGGGTAAGGTGAGGCACATCAACCCCAAGAAGATTGACGAGAAGGACATCCTGATGTACCTTCAATCCCTGAGAGCTCGGGGCATGAAGGATAGCGGGGTGGCTCACAACGTCGACGCCCTCGCCGCCCTTCTGCGCTATGTCGGCAATGGCGCCTTGGAGAAGGCGCGGCTGAAGAGTCCGCAACACTTCCCCAAGTATGCTCGAAGCCGGCTCGACCCGATAGCCACCAATGACCGGAAGGCAATCATTAAGGCAACCGAAAAAAATCGCCGACGGCGACTTTCGCAAGATGGTTGCCTATGGCTTTGCCGTTGCCGGGATATGCACGGGGCTCCGGCCAGGGGAACTCAGGAAGGCGCGTGTAAGTGACCTGGATCTGAAGCGAGGGATCTTGCACGCAGAGGAGGTCAAGGGTAAGGATCGTTACGGAGAGCCGCGTCACGCGGCGATCCATCCCGACGGGCTTCCATTCCTGAAGAGATACTGCCAGGTCCGTGTAAAAGCCATAGCGGAGAAAGCAACGACAAACGACTTCCTTTTCCCGGCGCTGGGGGACGGCGACGGCTACTACTTGCAGCAGGGACTTTCGGAGCTGCGCAGGATGGTCAGGAAAGGAAGGACACCGGTGTCGAGTTCGATGGCTGGGCTTGCTGGCGGACCTACGGGCAGCTTGCCATCGATGAAGGAGTCCCTATCGACGCGGTGAGCCGCATGCTCGGCCACAAGACGACAAAGACTACGGAAACGTACTACTGCCGAAGGACCAATGACTCGGCGATCGCGGTTGCCCAAAAGGCTGGAGCAACAGGCCAGACGAGCAGCCGTCTATGCCGGGCAATTCACCCTTGATTGAAAAACGCTTCGAGCCGTCTGGATATGCTTGATGGTGCAGGGGGTGCGATTTGAACGCACGGACCCCTTCGGGACAAGGTCCTAAGCCTTGCGCCGTTGGCCAGGCTTGGCTACCCCTGCGCCACGGCTGGATGCGCTCATAAGTATATAAGTTCTTAGCGGCAAAGGGTTGAAGATTGGATCGAAACTCCATCGCCCACCACCAAATCTTTGACCATCTTTTAATTATCTATGAGATATTAAAATAGAATATCTGTTGAAATACCTAACCCAGATTTGATGATTTCTTCTTAATCAATGACTCAAAGTATTCCTTGGATTTATCGATTGCACGATCGTATGTACTGGGGTAAGCCTTGACTTTCCCTTTGACAGCGATCACATCCTCACCATCCGTCAGCACAAGCTTTTCAAGATACGCGAGCTGCTTATCAAATCTGAAATAAACGAATCCCTCGTCGTCCGTTCTTCGTTCCAAGGTATCAACAATCTTTTTCAAATCATTTGAACTCACTCTACTAAAAAACGCATCAATTTCCGTTTTCTTTCTCAGAATTGTTTCGAGGATTGTAATTGGATTGCCGTGATAGCCAGTTGACAATGACCGTTTGAATTCGTTTATCCCAGCGACAAATTGCAAAGCCTTAATGACTTTATTCTCATCCTCCGTCGCGTTTACGAAAACTCTGAAGAAAAGGTTGTGGAATACCATTGCCTCCACATTTGTTAAGAGAGTATTATTTCTTTTTGATAAGCTAGGAGTATTTTATATGAGAAATGAAAACCGCATCGACATCAACGGAAACCAAGTGCTAAAAAATGGCACGGATATGAAAAATGTGGAAAATGCTTATAATCACAAAGCAACTTGACCGCTTTGGTGTCATAAATGATCGAGATCCGCATTCATGGACGAGGCGGTCAGGGAGCCGTTGTGGCTTCCGAGATTCTCGCCCGCGCTGCCGTCAAAGATGGCATGCGAGTCGCAGCCTTTCCATTTTTTGGGGTGGAGAGGCGAGGAGCGCCAGTAACAGCTTTTTGCAGAATTGATGATAAGCCGATCAGAATTCATGCTGGCATCTATGAACCAGATTATGTGATCGTTCTTGATCCAAAACTCATGGAATTCGTCGATGTATGTCAGGGATTGAAACCAAATGGCGAGATATTGATGAATACGACACGAAGTAAACAAGAGCTCGGAATCAACAAGCCCAATAGGACGTGGACCGTGGATGCCACGGGCATCGCATTAAAACACGGACTCGGGAGCGAAACCGCTCCGATTGTCAACACTGCGATCGTTGGGGCATTTGTGAAAATCTTTCCAAAGATATCACTTGATTCCGTATTGAAGAGCATCGAAGAAGCTGCTCCAACTAAGAAAGACGCAAATGTCGCTGCTGCGAAGGAAGCTTATCACATGGTCAAGGAGGCGTAATAATGGTCGAAGTACCCAAGACTTACAAGGACCTACCTTCCACGCCGATCACATTTTTCACAACAGAGGACAACAAGACCGGTACCTGGCGAACGATCAGACCAGTTATCGATAAGGAGAAATGCACCAGGTGCTACATTTGCTGGAAATTCTGCCCTGATTTAAGCATCGAAGTTGAAGAAGAAGGCGATTATCCGAATGTCGATTACGATCACTGCAAAGGATGTGGGATTTGCGCCAATGAATGTCCTTCTGGCGCGATTGCGATGGAGAAGGAGATGGGAAAATGATGGAAGTGATGACAGCCAATTATGCGGCTGCGTACGCGGTTAAGCTAGCCCGAGTTGGAGTGATTGCTGCATATCCAATTACGCCTCAAAGCAGCATTTCCGAGAAATTAGCGGAAATGTATGTTAAGGGAGAGCTTTACGGCAAGTATTTTTTGGTCGAAAGCGAGCACAGTGCAATGTCAATGCTCATCGGTGCTTCATACGCTGGGGCGAGAACATTCACTGCGACATCTTCACACGGTCTCGCCCTGATGCACGAAATGCTGTTCTGGGCGGTTGGTGCTCGGAGACCGATCGTTATGGCTGTAGTCGCGCGAGCGCTCGCTCCCCCGTGGAACATATGGGGGGATCACATGGATGTGATGAGCGAGCGAGATACAGGTTGGATGCAGTTCTTTTGCGAAAACAATCAAGAGACACTCGACACAATTCTCATGGCTTATAAGATCTCGGAAGATCGGTCAGTGATGTTGCCGTCAATGGTGATTGAAGATGGCTTCATCCTTTCCCACACGTATGAAGCGGTTGACATTCCTGATCAGGATGACGTGGATGATTTTCTGCCGCCATTCGATCCAGAATGGAAAATCGACTTCGACGATCCGAGGAGATTCGGTGGTCTCACAATGCCAGATTGGTGGTCAGAATTTAGATATCGCATCGCACTAGATCAAGAGGTTGCGAAAAAGAAAATCGTGGAAGTCGACAAAGAATTCGAAAGAAGATTCGGCAGGAGTTACGGTGGTCTTGTGGAATTCTATAACTGTGATGATGCAGAGGTGGCACTTGTTCTCGCCGGGTCTGCAGTCGGTACAGCAAAAGAAGTTTCCGATAAGATGCGCGAGAGAGGGAAGAAGGTCGGTGTTGTTAAACTCAAGACCTTTAGACCTTTTCCAGCCGAGGAATTAAAAAAGCTTAATGATATGGTGCCTGTGGTTGGCGTGTTTGATCGGAGCTATACATTCGGATACGGCGGTGCATTGTATTCCGAAGTGAGGAACGGGATTTACGTCCCCGGTGGAGGGGCCCTCGTCAAAAACTACGTCGGTGGAATGGGCGGGAAGGATTTCACGCCGAAGAACATGGAATTTATCTTTGAAGATCTTCTCAGGATCAAGAAGGAAGGTAAAGTGGACAGAATGGTCGAATGGATTAATATAAAAGATGGAACGGGGAGGTGGTAAATATCCCCAAATTCACGATTCCAAAGGAAGAATATGTTTGCAAGGGACACAGTGCATGCCCAGGTTGCGGGACGCCGCTTGCCCTCCGTTATACTCTAAAGGCCCTTGGCAAGCGAACGGTATTGAATATCCCTGCGGGTTGCGGTGGCGTCATACTTGGTGTCTGGCCAAGTTATGCCCTGAAAGTCCCAGTTGTTGACAATGCATTTGAGTGCACAGCGGCCATCGCAGATGGCATAAGGGCTGGATTTGATGTGCTCGGCGTTAAAGATGCGTATGTCGTCGGCTGGGCTGGCGACGGTGGAACCGTTGACATCGGTCTTCAGGCGCTTTCCGCCGCCGTTGATCGCAATGCAAACATCATCTATGTCATGCTGGACAACGAAGCATATATGAACACAGGAATTCAGAAAAGTGGATGCACTCCGATCGGCGCGTGGACGACAACAACCCCGGTCGCCAATGGAAAAGGCTGGAACACATCCCCGAAGAAGAGGATCATGGAAATGCTAGTTGCTAACGGGATCGCTTATGGGGCAACCGTCAATGTTGCGTATCCAGAGGACTTTATTGCGAGGCTGAGAGAAGCGAAAGACATCAAAGGCACAAAATTCATTCATGCTTTGGCTCCGTGCACACCGGGCTGGCGTATTGATCCAAGGAAGAGCATCGAAGTCGCAAGACTCGCAACACAGACTGGAATCTTCCCGCTTTATAAAGTGGAAAATGGAAAATATTCATTAACAAAAGAGATCAAGAACAGAAAACCAGTTCGAGAGTACCTGAGACTCCAGGGAAGATTCAGACATCTCCCGGAAGAGGCGATCAACGAAATACAAAGACTCGTTGATGAAGAATACGCGCGTCTCCTCAAGAAAATCAAGGAGACAAATGAATAAATCGCATGTCAGTATCTATATTATTTTTTCTTCTTTCCTTTCTTGCATTTATCCATTTGCTAAATCTCGATTCGATTCAAGATGGTGATCTCTGAAACGCTTGCTCACTCATTTCTTAACCTTAAATATTTTAGCTGATCGCATTAGTAATGACTCGTCCACTGCTATCTCGTGCATGCTAATCACGCATGAATTGGTCAAATAGCACGATCAATTCGGAATGAATTTCGCGTTCGAGTCGCCAAATGGGTCGGTATTAGATCCGTGTCCAACAGCGGCGTGAATCAGTTCGGCTTCTGGGATCTTTTTTTGGGAGAGTTCTTCGGCTTCTTCCTCATCAATATCCTCAAGCATTTCCTCAATGTCTGATGCGATCTGGGTTATGAATGATTCGGTGATTTTTGTGCATACTGATTCAATGATCTTGATGATGCTTCGCTCCATGATAGAAAAGCTTTCCCATACAGGTATGTCACCAGCAATTTCGAGGAGTTTGTCATTATCTAGAACCAGTGTGGTTTCAGCAACCTCTTTAAGCCTCTTGATACCCTCTGCTGCTTTTCTCCGGCATTCCTTTTCATGGGAAAACGGATTGATTGCGATAGCAAATGTCACAGCGTCGAGTTCCTTTGCCACCTCGGCGACAACAGGTGCAGCACCAGTGCCGGTTCCACCCCCCATCCCAGCTATGATAAACACGATGTCGCTGCCCTTTAATACTTCCCGTAGGGTCTCCCGAGCACATTCTGCGCAGTATTCTCCGACTTCCGGGAAACCGCCGGCTCCTTTGCCATATGTTACATCTTTTCCGATGAGAATTTTCTTGTGCGCATCAATTGACTGTAGCTTTTTTTCATCGGTGTTAACCGCAATGGTTTCAACACTATTTTTGCAGTTCCAGTATACACTGTTTACAATGTTATTCCCTGCCCCACCACATCCCACGACTGAAATCTTTGGCTCAATCATCCCCTTGCTGAGCATCGCCATTATTTGCTCAGTTTTCATTGTCTTATCCATATCTAATCGGCCTCCTTCCCGGAATCTGAGGACGATTCAGACTGATCCAACGACTTTGTTGTAACAAAGCCGTGCATCCCATCCCTTCTAGTCTATTCATCCCCAGCTTGATTTGATTTTCCCGCGACTGGTCCAGAGTCTGGAACGATTTCTAAGGTCTCGCATTCGTTTTCGTCCAGTCTCTTCTTGATTTCTTCGAGGAGCGACTTTGAAACAAACTCCTTTCTCACACATTCCTCTATTGCATCGGACACGGAGTTGTATACACCCGCCCGAACAAGCCCTTCGATGACACGAAGTGCCAAGCGGGGAACTCTAATCGTTATCTCCGTTCCTTGAGATTCCAGTCTCCTATCATCATGTTTGCCCTGAATGAATGATCTCAGTGCGATTCTTGCTAGTTGCGATCTACTTGTATATTCAGGATGCGTCTCAAGGAACTCATCCAGGATTTTGAGTTCTTCTGAGCCGAGCCTGAGCGAGATCCTTTCCTCATTCATTGAACGCCAGTCCTCTGTCCCACCACGGGCGTCATACATTATGACAAAAACTCTATTTATAGTTTATTGCAAAAGTCATATTTCGTCATACCGAGCATCCCTAAAAGTCCGCAACCAACTTCGCCTCACCAGTTTTTGTGAATCAGAAGAAATCAAACTGTCTTTCGATCTGAATTGAATTTCGATATTTAGATTCTGGACCCTGATAATCCTTCAATTAAATATCAAACTTCCAGTTTCAAAAAAACTTCTCAAGATATATTATCGAAAATATCTTTTAAATCCTCCCATATACCGTGCCAAAGGTATAACATGACCAACAAACTGACAGATATCGAGCGAAAATGGCAGGAAAGATGGTATGACGTCGGCATCAATGAATCAGAACCTGACAACCGGCCGAAATTCATGATCATCTTTGCTTATCCTGGAGTAACTGGATATCTACATGTAGGGCATTTGCGAGGCTACACTTATGTGGATGCGATCGCGCGCTACATGCGAATGAATGGATATAATGTCTTGTTTCCCGTTGGGACCCATGCGACAGGCAACGGAGCGATTAGTCTAGCGAGGAGGATAAAAGCACGCGACAGGGCGACACTTGAGTACATGTTTGCCAACGGATGCCCAGAGTCCGAGATCAAAAATCTGGAAGATCCAATCAATGTCGTTCACTTCTTTAACGATGTTTATGTTAATCAATACTGGAAAAGATTTGGGTTTCTTGCTGACTGGCGTCGTTTTACATGCACGATATACCCCGATTATCAAAAATTCATCCAGTGGCAGTTCCGTAAACTCATGGCGAAAGGGCTCTTGATCCAGAAGCCTTATTTCGCTCCAGCGTGCATCGAATGCGGCCCGGTGGCTGTTGACCCCTCCGAGACAGATCTCCAAAAAGGTGGAAGAGCAGAGATCGTTGAATATACACTTCTTAAGTTCAAATGTGAAAATCTATTTCTCGTTGCAGCAACGCTTCGCCCTGAAACTGTTTTCGGTCAAACTAATTTTTGGGTCAATCCAGATGTCGAATACGTGAAAGTCAAGAATAACAGTGAGATCTGGGTTATAAGTAGGCCATCTTTTGAAAAGATGAAGTACCAAAAAGAAGGGCTTGAGATTATTGGTATGATCACCGGAAAAGAACTCGTTGGGAAGAAATGCATTGCTCCAATGATCCACAGGGAAATTATTGTACTTCCAGCAAAGTTCTGCGATCCCTCAGTCGGTACAGGTCTCGTCACGAGTGTTCCATCGGACGCACCGGATGACTGGATCGCGTTAAAAGAATTACAGGAAAATGAAACCATGCTATCGGAATACAATCTTGATCCGGCTGAAATTCGAAAAATCAAGCCAATCCCAATCATCGATATCGATGGCTGGGGACCTCTACCTGCGGTCGAGATTGTTGAGAAGATGGGCATCGAGAGAAGCGGCGACTCCAGGCTTGAAGAGGCAAAGAAGATCGTGTATCGTGACGGATTTCACAAAGGAAAGATGAATAGCAATTGTGGCCAATACGCTGGAATACCGGTTCAGAAAGCAAAAGAGCTCATGCGCGATGAAATGATTTCAAAGGGTGAGGCCGAACTGTTTTACGACCTGTCTGAAGAAGTCATCTGCAGATGCGGAAAACCTGTTGTGATCAAGAAGGTTCCAGACCAATGGTTTATTGATTATGGTAACAAGTCATTAACGGAGGATAGCAAGAGGCACGCGAGAACCATGCATATTCTTCCGCCAGAATACTATGCCAATATACAAAATGTCCTCGACTGGTTCCGAGAGAGAGCATGCGTCAGACAAGGTAATTGGCTAGGTACAAAATTCCCATTTGATGAAAAATGGATAATTGAGGCGATTTCCGACTCGACACTCTATCCAATCTATTATCTCGTTTCAAAGTATGTTAACGAAGGATCGTTGAAGACAGAACAATTGACCGAGGAGTTTTTCGATTATGTTTTTCTTGGTGAGGGCGATGCCGAGAGCGTTGCTAAAAAGATTGGAGTCGACCTAGAGCTTCTTAGAAGAATTAGAGAAGATGTCGAGTATTGGTATCCTCTTGATATTAATCTAGGCGGAAAGGAACACATGACTGTTCATTTTCCGGCGTTTCTAATGAATCATGTCGGAATTCTTCAGGAAAAATACTGGCCACGGGGCATATTCGTCAATTGGTATATCACAGGAAAACTTGGCAAAATATCAAAATCGAAGGGCGGCGCAGAGCCGATTCCCGGTGCAGCGGAACGATTCGGTGTCGATACGATGAGACTATATTATGCGCACATTGCCTCGCCATTTGCAGACGTCGAGTGGGATGAGGAGGCGCTCGAGAATTATAAGAGCAGGATCGATCGAATTTTCAAAACAATTGAGGAATTAAGAAATCTTGACGGAATAGGGGAGTTTAAACACATTGATCGATGGATGCTATCGAGATTGAATTCGAGGATCAGAGCCGTGCGAGAAGGGATGAAGGATTATGATCTGCGACAGCTAGCCAACGAAGTCTATTTCGAAATGATCAACGACATTCGATGGTATCTTCGGAGGGGAGGGAATAATCGAAAACTCATCAATCGAGTTTTGGATGCTTGGATAAGGATGATGGCTCCGATCACCCCGCATATTGCGGAGGAACTGTGGGAGTATCTCGGTAAAGAATGTTTTGTCTCGACATCGAATTTTCCAAATGTCATCGAAGAAGAAATTAGACTTGATGTCGAAGAAGCTGAGGAATTTCTCAAATCGATAGTGTCAGATATCAACGAAATACTCAATGTGACTGGAATTGCACCTAAACATATTCGACTATACACATCACCGAAATGGAAGATGCAAGTGTTCTCTATGGCGATAGACCTTGCAAGGAGAAAAGAACTTACAATTCCAGGGTTAACCAAAATGGTCATGAAGGATCAAGTTTTGAAAACCTATGGGAAAGAGGCTTCCGATTTCGCACGAAAAACCGCGGAAGCACTCCTCAAGTGCTCAAATGATGATCTGAGTCGATTTGAAGCTAAATTCGATGAATTCGATTTCCTCAGCGAGGCTGCCCAATTCCTCAAGAATGAGTTCGGTTGCGAGATTTCAGTTCACTCAGCTGACGATCCGAACGCGCCAGATCCTCAGAATAAAGCAAAACTCGCAATTCCGCGAAGACCAGCGATCTATGTCGAGTAGACCTTAAATCGCTAAAGATTGAATGAGTTTTGCCGGCATTGGAGTTCCATTCTATCGTGTTAGCTAGACTTCTTCCAAATTATGTTCTCTGAAATGAGTGTCGTGACGCGCCTCGATAATAAAAATCCGTTGTCGTTCAGCGATTTGAGACTAGAACAGTTTGTATGACAATTTTTTTATAGAAACTCTCTTTTCCCGATCTTAACGCTCTGCGAGGGGATACTGATGTTTGCAAGAATCGCGAATTTCATCGCTCATCATTATAAAGGGATCATTGCAGCATGGATAATTGTGTTAATTATTGCCCTTCCCATCGCGCCACAGGTTTTCAACATAGTCAAATACGAAGAAACGGAAATGGCTCCGAAGGATGTTGAGTCGATCATTGCGCAGGATTTCATCAATCAACATTTCCCCTCAGCAGGTCGAGAGGGGACCACGATCATTGTTCTCACGAATGAAAATGTTCTCAACGAGGAAATGAAAAAGACAGTTTTCAGGATCAAGAATGGCATCTTTAATGAAACACATGGTGGCAGAATCGATGGTGAGGTGAGGGTTGATACATTATATGATGCCCTAGAGATTTACAGCACTGGTGTGCTGAAAAATATTAATCAGAGATATCACCAAACAAAAGAAATGGTAAATCTCACGGCTTACGCGATTTTTGGTATCCCCTTTGAGTTCCGAACGCTCTGGCAAGAAACGAACAAGAGCTGTTTCCTGGTTTTTGGTATCCCTGCGATGCATCTAGCAACCTGGATGCAAATCAATATGACTTATCCGTCGTGGAATGTAAGCACAGTTGATTCAGTCGCCTATGAACAAACAAAGAATTTGTTGATGACAAGTCTCGAAGCGCAGGGATTGAATGAATCAGAAAGATCGCTCGCAATTGGATGGTACTCGACCTATGTCATGGCATGGAATGCTACGAGAGGAACACCTTTAGAATCTATGCCTTCAGAAAGAGCATCGAGAGCTTTGTTGAGCTTTGAAGATTTCCTTCTTGCTGCTACCTTGCCATCCGATTTCGAGACCTTCCTCTCCTCGATTTACTCGAATTTTGATTTGACAAATTGGAATGATTATCACGGTATTAATGCGTTCTGCAAGGAGTTATTCCTATCTCAAATGCAGTCGATGACTTCTCAGGTTCCAGCCTCATATGTTCAATTGTTCTCCATTTATTTCGAGACCTTCTATTCGCTATGGAACTCGTCATCATCCGTACCTGATGACCTGCATTTCAGAGGCATCGTGGAAACCTCAGTCGATGTGCTCACTCATACAGTTGGTGGAGAAGAAGGAGCGCTTATAACAGCAGTCTATTCAAATCTCGGCTGGAACGGATGGAACAACGATTCACTCATTTCACTGTTTACGGCAACAAATATTGCACAATTAGCTTCAGTAGATCTCTGGCTTGTGGTTGAAGTTGGAAAAATTTCTGCCGATGCGTCGATCTTTACGTTCCAGCAACTCTCTCATCAGATTGTTGTTAACCGCACAATTGATAATTTCCCACTGCCGATCATCCCTGCGCTTCTCTCATCGTTCGTCAATACTCCGAAAAACGATACAATGATCATCTCATTAACATTCGAAAGTAACGACGAGAATGTTTCGCTTGGGAAAGAATCAGTGAACATCATTCGTGAAATTGTCAGGTCTTCAACAGCTGGAGCGCAGGGCATTACTACTTACGTAACAGGATCGGATGCAATTTCCCTCGATCTCGAAAAATCGACGAACGAGGACATCGAAAGAATTGATCCGATCACCGTCGTCCTCGTCCTTATTCTGATCGGACTTTTCTTCAGATCCTTCATCGCATCGTCCATTCCACCGACGATCATCGGGATCGCGATGGGTGTGAGCTTTGCGGTTGTATACGCCATCGGTTCCTATTTCCTTCCAATACACTACAGTGTTCCAACACTCATGGTCACATCGATGATGGGGGCGGGCTGTGACTATTGTATTTTCATCCTTTCAAGGTATAGAGAGGAACGGCGAAATGGCTTATCAAAGGAAGAAAGCGTTAAGACAGCTGTAACATGGGCCGGTGAATCGATCGCAACGAGCGGCGCGACTGTGATTATTGGGTTTGGCGTTCTGTCACTCGGGCGCTTTGAAATGCTGAAATCGATGGGTATCGGCCTTGCCCTTGGAATCGCAATCGCGCTCATTGCGGCACTAACTTTACTCCCGTCGGCTCTCATGCTCCTCGGGGACAGAATATTCTGGCCCTCAAAGATGACGGCCGTGAAGAAAAACAACGGACAGAAAAATAAAGAAGGATACTTTACAAAGAGCGCCAAGTTTGCCATTAAACATGCGAAGGCGATCGTCCTTGTCGCGCTTGTTATTTCGATTCCCGCCACTTATCTGGTTTTGACACTTGAAACGAGTTATGACTATATTGAAGCGATGCCAGACAATGAGAGCAAACTTGGAATCAAAGTTCTCGGTGAGAGCTTTGGTGCTGGTAAAATGATGCCGACACTCATTGCTGTCGAGATGAAAAATCCCGTCATAGTTAATGATTCGATTGATGTGAGTGCTCTTGATGCCATTGAAGACTTATGCAAGGAACTTTCGAACCTGTCAAGTGTAGCGGAAATCATCAGTCCAACTCGGCCGCTTGGCGAGCACGAGCCAATCAACTATGCAAATCTATCGTCATATCCAGAAGAACAAGCCACGCAGTACATGGCGCTCATGAGAGGAATGATCAGCGAAAATGATTCGAAGGTCGTACTGGTCACCGTCAGCTTCAAGGAAGATCCTTTTGCGAAGGAATCGATCGATAGCATCGATGTCATTCGATCACTCGCTTCGAGATTCACAACTGAGAATGACAATGTCTCAGCGATTTACGTTGCTGGTTCTACGGCGATCATGTATGATATTTCAACGCTCGTCTGGGAGGACTTCAAAGCCATGGAAGTCTTTGCAATCATAGGCATTTACATCGTTTTGATGATCGTCTTGGGTTCGTTGATAAGCCCACTCCGATCGATCATCACGATCTTACTGAGCATTTCCTGGACAATTGCAGTTACGATGCTTCTCTTCAACTTCCTGCAGGGCGTTCCGATACTGTGGCTGATGCCAATGGTCCTCACAGTCGTCTGCCTCGGTCTCGGCATGGATTATGACATTTTCATCACGACAAGGATCAGGGAAGAGGCACAAAAAGGAAAGAGTGATACAGACGCGATCGTCCATGCAATGGAACGAACGGGCGGCATCATTACAGCATGCGGTATCATCATGGCTGGTGCATTCGGAACGATGATGCTGTCCGAGGGTGCGTTGCTGAAGGAATTCGGATTTGCACTCGCCTTTGCAATCCTACTCGATTCGACGATTGTCCGCATCTACCTCGTACCAGCTGCGATGTCGCTATTGGGTAAATGGAACTGGTACGCGCCTGGAAAGCTTCAAAGAGTGAAGAGAGAGAAGAAAAAATAGACGGTCTGTGCTTCAATTCGACCGAGTAGGGATCGTGAAATTGCTTCGAGAAATCAAAACCCCTGATCATCGTCGACTTATTTTTTAATTTCAAATCATGCACGCCAGCGCCTAAATAGGTTGTGCGTCTCGCCGATCTGATCCAGGATCTTTCCGACGACGAAGTCGACAAGATCATCAACGGTTTTCGGATTGTGATAGAAAGCCGGACTTGCCGGGAGGATTTTAACGCCGAGCCTGCATAATTTGAGCTGGTTTTCTAGCATCACAGCATTGACAGGCGTCTCCCTCGGCACGAGAATGAGCGTTCTACCCTCTTTCATGGCAACCGAGGCTACCCTTGTAATCAGCGTATCTGCGATGCCTGACGCAATCTTCGCGATCGTGCCCTCAGAACATGGTGCGATGATCATAGCATCGAAAAATTGACTTCCTGAAGAAATCGGGGCGAAAAGATCGTCATTTCGATAGGAATAATCCGCGAGTCGTTCAAGGTCTTCAATGTCAATCCCCAGTTCAAACCTGACAATTTCCCTGGCCGTATCTGAAACGATAAGAGTTTTCTCGCCGCTAAGCGTTTCCAGAAGACGCTTCCCGTAAATCGCGCCAGAAGCTCCCGTGATTGCAATGACAGATTTCACATGCACGAATTAGGGCGAATGGTATTTTAATTCTCTCAACGCATGAATCTTCCTGATTTTGAAAGATTACAAAGATTTTTATCGAGGATCACTATGAAATAAGAAAAATCAAAGGGAACTTTATGATAGGAGTGAGTTAAAGCCATATTTTCACGCTGTCCAAAACACTTTTATATAGGCAGTCTATTAATGCCGCAAGCGTCATCATTGAATGAGCAAGATTAAAGATCTTCCTGAGGTTGAATACAATGGTTACAGTCTTTGATGTCCCTGCTGACAAGGTAATCGAAAAGACAGCAAAAATCCTCAAGACCTACGAGACAATCAAGCCGCCAGAATGGGCAGATTATGTGCGGACCGGTCGGCATACAGAAAAATCACCAGTTCAAGCAGACTGGTGGTACACGAGAGCCGCATCGATCCTCAGAAAGGTGTATATTATGGGTCCCATCGGCACATCGAGACTTGCTGCGGAGTATGGTGGCTTCGCCGATCGTGGGTCTAAGCCAAACAGGGCGGTCAAGGGAAGCGGATCGATCACGAGGAAATGCCTGATGCAACTGGAAGCATCGGGTCTTGTCATGAAAGATAAGAAAAAAGGAAGGATCGTCACCCCTAAAGGGCGATCTCTTCTTGACAGAATTGCTAAAGAGATTCATGATGAAATGACTAAATCAACGACAGGTTGAATGGTTGTGATCTTATGGAGGATGCTGAGCTCGAGGAACTAAGGAGAAGAAAACTCGCCGAACTTCAGAGGCAAAGAGAACAGCAGTTGCTCGCTGAAGAACAGGCGAAGCAAATCGAGGCAGAGCGACAGGCCCTCCTTAGACAGATTCTCACACCAGAAGCAAGGGAAAGATTAGGTACGGTTAGAATGGCATATCCTGATATTGCAAGGCTGGTCGAAGATCAACTCATCATGCTTGTTCAAAGTGGGAGATTGGACAGGCAGATTGATGATGCGACTCTAAAACAGATATTGAGGCGCGTCGCGCCGAGAAGAAGGGAAATTACGATCGAGAGGAAGTGACTATGACTCGAAACAAGCCGTCGGCAATGAAGTCTCGTCTCATGAAGGCGACGAAACAGAATCGGAGGGTCCCCGCATGGGTAATGATCAGAACGAATAGGAACTTCTTGCGACATCCAAAGCGCCGGAATTGGCGAACACACAACTTGAAGGAGTAGGGATTCAATGGAACAGGAGGAGAAGATTCTCAACATTCCTTTGAAAAATACTAAAAAGGTGCCTCGGACTCAAAGAGCTGAGCGTGCGATTAAAGAGATCCGTGAATACATCGTAAGGCATTTCAAAGCTGATGAGGAGGATGTTTGGATCGACAACCGATTGAATGAGGCGATCTGGAGCAGGGGAATCAGCAAACCGCCGTTCCGCATCAGGGTCAAGGCGGTCAAATTCGAAGACGGACTTGTCGAAGTTTCCCTCCCAGAGGACTGATCAATCGGTGCGTTTGGCATGATGAAACTTTCAAATTACAACGGAAACCCGTATATCGGTGTGTATTGTGTCGCAAATGAGTTTTTTTCTTTAATTCCCTTTGATTCATCAAAATCGCTTGAACGTGATATTGAGGAGGCACTTGGCGTTCAGGTTGAGCGATGCTCGATCGCTGGTACGAACATCTTGGGATCTCTTGTTGCGATGAATTCATACGGTGCAGTTGTCACCAATATGGCCTCGCAAGAGGAAATCAAAGCCATTTCGAAACGAATTCCAGTCTACCGAATTGAAGACAAACTGAATGCAACTGGTAATAATATTCTCGTCAACGACAATGCTGCCCTTGTGCACCCCGAAATCGGAAAGAAAGTTCTAAAAAAGATTGAGAAGGTTCTACAAGTCGAAGTTGTTCAGGGGGCTCTGGCAGGACATAAAACTGTGGGGTCCGTTTGCATCGCAACAAATAAAGGCGTTCTCTGTCATCCAAATACCCGAAAAGAAGAACTCGAAATGATCCGCTCGCTTTTCAAGGTTCCTGCCTCGATTGGAACGCTTAATTACGGCACTCCAATCGTAAGAGCATGCCTTGTTGCTAATTCAAAAGGAGCTGCCGTAGGATATAAGAGTACGCCTATTGAGTTAGGGCGCGTGGAAGACGCGCTAGGGCTTCTCTAGAATTTTTATAAGATGACCGAGTAAAAAAAGAAAGAAATCGGTCGAGAATAGAAGTTTGTTCGTTGTCAAGGTGAGAAAATCCAATACTCCGTCTCTGGGGGAAGGTCTTCCTTTGCGAACTCGATTTCATTGCCGACTCGGAGAATCTTTTCCTCCTGGATTCCCGTTAAAAACACATCGACCGGCTGGATTGAAAGCGAGAGACCGGCCACTCTGAAATGCATCGGTATGACGATTCTAGGATTAATGTCGTTAACAACTTCTCGTGCCGATTCAATGTCAATTGTCGGAATACCACCAACAGGCAGAAACAAAATGTCGACTGATCCAAGCGTACGAATCTGATCTGGATTAAGTCGATGACCGAGATCTCCGCAATGACAAAACTTTATTCCATCCAATTCAAAGCTGAAAACGACATTCTTTCCACGCTTGGCCCCATTGACTTCGTCATGAGCTGTGACAATTCCAAGAATTCTCACACCTCTGACAACCCGTTCACCAGGTTCCTTTACGGCCACATAGTCTCCCTTGACAATTCTCAGCGCATTGTGATCGAAATGATCGTGACTGACTAAGACAATGTCCGCCTTTACGTGGGGAGGCTTGATCCCTAACGATTTACCATCATGTGGATCTGTGATGATAGTCACAGCGTTCTTAATCTCAAAGCACGCATGACCATGCCATTTGATTTTCATATCAAACACCTCACATCACTTCGACGCCTTCCTGTTCCGATGATTTAAAAATAGCGCCGCAAGCGGGACAGAATTGATCGTCCAATGAAACAACTTCGTGACACACAGGGCAGATCAGAACCTCCAATTCACCATTATTCGTGTCACTTGATTTACTATCACATTTTGATGCTCCTTCACCGACACGTTTTATACCAATAATTTGCGTAAAACCAAAAACGATCATCATTGCCCCAGCTATCGATACAGTCCATCCAAGAACCCAATTGACTGTGAAAGTCGATGAGATAAGAAGAATCGCCAGGTAAACTGAAAAGCCAACGATCACAAATCCAGCAGTGAATAGTGTTGCTTTGATTTCCAGTGATAACAGACTCACTGGCTTGGCGTAAGATTCTGCTTCAGTGGATTCTTCGCCTCGGATCTCGCCACGCCTAACAATAAGTTTTCTGATTGCTGAAGCACTCTTGGGGGAGACTTTTTCAACGGCCACGCGATCGGACAAATCCTCGCCTTCCACCATCGTTTCCACGAATTTTTCGACTTCAGCTTCGACTCCTGTCGTTTCTTGATCTAACCTCGGCGGTTCAACCTCTTCTTTTTCAGCAATCGGAAGAACAGATGGTTGCGTGGTTTCAGCTGAAGATGAAAGCGTTGCAGGTCGATCCTCTGCAAATGACCCCTCGAACTCACGGGAACTCCGCGTCTCTGTAATGCTGTATGGCGTTTCGGAAATTTCTGATGTTTTCGCTTGCCGTGGATATCCCGCCAACGGTCTTTCCTTTTCATCATATGTGAGATCTCTCACTCTAACCAGTGTTGCTTCTACGATTCTGGATTCTTCTTTTTCCACAGTTTTTTCAGGTTTTTGTAGTGCAATCCGCTCAAGCTCCAAAAGGTGATCGGTCCACTCATCCTTGACATCGCTGAACTTCCATCCGCAGAAGTCGCACTCAGTGGCTGAAATCTTGTTGCGCAAACCGCATCTGGGGCATTCTTTGAATCCAGACTTTTTTTCCATTCTATGTTTGCATGAGAATCATCGCTTATAATTCTTTTTACGGAAAGAATTTTTGCTGTAGATCCTCTCCTGAGCCTCAATTAAGTTTTAACATTGCCTCCTCTTAAGACGACATCATAGACACGGAGGATTATATAAACATGAAAAATATAAATGACGAAATATCAAAAATGAAAGATAATGATAACCCACGTACCCAGATAGGAATTGAATAGCCAAGGATTCGTAAGAATTCCAGAAAAGAAAGGTGTTTTTGATTAGAATTAAATCATTGAGGGGAGAGCCGCCAGAATAACCTGACCACTTGATAACCATGGATAACAATTTTCCTGAGGGGGGCGCATTGTTGGTCAATGAATGACAAAATACAAATATGTTGAAACTGGATGAGTTTAGTGAATGAAAATCATGGTTCTATGTGTGGACCGTGACGACGATTTCGGAGTTAAGACAGGCCTCAATAGCCCTTTTATAGGAAGGGAGGAGAACCTCAATGCTGCCCTAGCATTGGGACTTAAGGATCCTGAAGATTCTGACACGAATACTCTTCTTGCCGCCATCAGCATCTATGACGAAATGGTCAAATCTGGAATCGACGCCGAAATAGCAACGATCTGCGGCGATGTTAAAGTGGGCTATCAATCGGATCTCGTTCTCGCAACCCAGCTCGAGAATGTTCTTGAAATGATTAAGCCTGATAGGGTGATTCTTGTCAGTGATGGTGCCGAAGATGAGTACATTTACCCGATGGTCTCTTCGAGAGTGAAGATCGATTCCGTCAGAAGGGTTTTCGTCAAGCAGGCGCCGACCGTCGAAGGCGCTTACTACATTTTGATCAAAATGTTACAGGATGATAAGATCAGGAGGAGATTAATTACTCCGATCGGTCTGGTTCTTGCGGTCTTTGGATTTTTCTCTCTCGTTCCAAAGATCATTCAACTCGTGAGCGAATGGGACATAGCCCTTGTGCCTGGAATGGTTGCTGGAACGATTGCTGTTGTTCTCGGGCTTTACTTGATTCTCTATGCTTACAGAACTGGTGAAAGGCTCAAAGAATTCTCGAGAAAGGCAGGAAGGGCGATCAGATCGGGAAGCCAAATGATTCCATTTGCTATACTATCGGTCGCACTTATTTTTCTGGGTTTTGTTTATGGGTTTGATGCCGCCAACGCGAACGCAGAAGCGGGAATTCTCGTGCAGGCGCTTCTGTTTTTGAGTGGTACTATTTGGGTCTGGATCTTTGCAGTTCTTTCCTACGAGACGGGGCGCTTTGTCAATCATTTCCTTTCGGAGGGAAAGATTTACTGGACTTATCTTGTCGTTTCAATCACAATTTTTGCGATTGGCTTCATTATCCAGGGCGCGATCGATGCGACGCAGTTCTTCCTTGGATATCGGACGTATGAGGAGCTTATCATCCTATTAGAGGTCATTTGTGGATTCTTGCTCGCGGTCTTCGGCGGTCTATTGAACACAATCATGAGAAATACCGCCGAAAAGAAAGTGCCAGAAAAGAAAGAAGCTGCAGAATCAATTGAGTAGGTGGTTCGGTGGATTTTCGCGAGTGGGAGCCATTGTATTGTAAGATACTTGAAGAATTCAAATTCTCGCGCATCGATGATGAACTCTCCGCACGATTACTCAATACGATGATCGAAGGTAAGAGAATCTGCAAGCCTGAGTGTCTAGAAAAAATTATGCAACGCAGAGTTACTGTTTACGGCTATGGGCCAAACCTTGAAACTGAAATAGAGGATATCAGGCCAGTTGGAACCCTCATATCAGCAGATGGTGCGACTTCCGTTCTTATGAAAAAAGGAATCATACCAGATATTATCGTTACCGATCTCGATGGAGATATTAAGGCGCAGATTGAAGCAAATTTTTGCGGTTCAATCGCTGTGATCCATGCACATGGTGACAATATTGAAAGGATTAGAAATGCTTTGCCTTTTTTTGAAGGCTGGGTCACGCCAACGACCCAGTCCGAGCCGTTCGGGAATGTTTACAATTTCGGTGGTTTTACGGACGGAGACAGAGCTGTCACCCTTGCGAGACACTTTGGTGCATCTCAGATTTATCTTGTCGGATTCGACTTTGAATCGGTGAGAGAGCAAGAGGGTAAGGATTCGATAATAAAGGCAAGAAAACTGAGGTGGGCAAGGCGAATCATTTTTGAACTCAATCCGCCGTCCGTCTCGCTGTTGATTCCTTGATCCAATTGAGGTAGTTCTCATGCCCCTCAACAATATCGTATCTCACGATGCACGGAATTTCATAAGGATGTATTTTTAGCACCAGCTGTTTGAGCCCTTCGAAGTCTTCTGTCCTGATTTTCAATAGCAGAATAAATTCGTCAGCTTCCTCAATGCGTTCTTTCCACCAATACAAAGACTTAATTGGAAAATAATTCGCACAGGCAGCAAGTCTCCTCTCGAGCACGGCTTGTGCAATGCTCTTTGCCGACCTATGATCTGGTGTGGTGATTAAAACGGTGGAATACACTAAAGTTCATAGAAAGATTCTCTATTTAAATTTACGGTGTTGCTAAGTTGATTTGAATCTATCTAGTAAGCTGACATTGAAAGCACATTAGAAGAACGGAACCATTCAAAAAAATATGGTTGAGATTGCTTCCTCCTTTCAGACACGATTAAAATCAGAATTCGCCGGCAATGCTAAAACAGGCATTGAAAGCACTTATAACAATCAAGGATTGCTGTGATACCGTCTGGCTATTATGATATCATTTCAAAACCTATTTATAGCAACAAGGCTTTATCAAATATCCAGTCCCCTATTTGATTTCTTTGTGGGGGGATAAGGAGGAAATCAGAAATGGAAGGCGAAGGCGAAAGACTTCCCAGGGAGGGGGCACCTAAAGGCTCGATGACGAAAATTATCGCCGCGGTCATTGTAATCATCATTGTCGTCGCAGCCATCGCTGGTGCTGTTCTTCTCATGGGAGGAAAAGTCGTTGAAAACAAGAGCCCAACAGTCAGTGCAACAGCGGATGCAACCACCATTATTGCAGGCGAATCTGTCACCTTTGACGCATCAGATAGTACGGATCCAGACGGTGAAATCGTTCAATATATCTGGAATTTTGGTGACGGTGCTACAGATAACGTCGCTGGTGCTGTTGTCACCCACACTTATGCATTTCCAGGCAAGTACCTTGTCACCGTGACTGTGGTGGATGACAAGGGCGGAAGAACGACGAACTGGAATGCGCCAATCCGTGTCGAAGTTCTGCACCCAACTGTGGAAGAAGTAACAAATGAAACGCAGCCGTATGTGGTCGTAGCAAGCAGCGATGATATCGTTGAGAGCGGAACCAAGGTTGACTTTGATGCGAATTCTTCGGCAGCATATGCGGTGATCTGGGACGAGGATGCTGAGGAATGGATAGCAGCTATGGATAGCGGATTAATTGCCTCCGTTGTATGGAGCTTCGGTGATGGTAATGTTTTAGCAGGCAACTTCGAAGATCTAGCGATCGTCAACCACACTTATGTCGGCAACGGAAGTGTTTACGCCTCGTGGCTGGCAGTGACAAGCATCCGTGGTGCGGCACAGATGTACTACATGACCATCATCGTGTTGCCAGAGGAAGTTACAGTACCAGTTGCAATCAAAAACCCTGACACATACATCGTTGCGACAATCGGAGAACCTCAATCACTAGATCCGGCCTATGATTACGAGACAGCTGGAGGGGAGATTTTACAGAACGTCTACGAGACGCTGGTGTGGTATGATTATACCTCTGGATCTGCAGATAAACTGATTCCAATGCTAGCCACTAATGTACCGACAATCGAAAATGGAGGCGTTTCACAAGACGGACTGAATTATACCTTCCACATCCGACAAGGCGTTAAATTCCACGATGGCACGACTATGAACGCATACGACGTTGAATATTCACTTGAACGCGTGCTGAGGATCAATGACCCAAGCGGTCCAGCCTGGATGATGGGACAGGTGATGATTCCAGATTATGGACCTGGAACGCTCGATCCCGATGCCATTAATGCCTCTGTGGAAGTTGTGGATGAATACACGATCGTCATACACCTCATTCAGCCCTACCCGGCATTTATCAAAATAATGGCATACACGGTGGCTTCGATCGTCTCAATGGAGTATTTTGAGGAACACTTGGAAAGCGATACAGCTCTGCTAGATAAAGACGCATGTGGCACTGGGCCTTTCAAGCTGAAGGAATGGGTATCGAACCAATACATCATGCTTGAGAGATTCGATGACTACTGGAGAGAGCCTGCAAAACTCAAATACGTCATCATCAAGAAGGTCCAGGATGTCAATACAAGAGAAATGATGCTATTCTCAGGAGACGCTGACAGTGTCTACATCCCGCGCCAGCATACGTCCGATGTTAGAGGCAAGCCCGGACTGCGTATCGTAGAAGGACTCCCGACATTTAACATCGACTTCATCGGCTTCAACCAGAACATACAGCCTGGACTTGATATAGGAACTATCCCAGCAACGTTCTTCTCGGATATCAATATAAGAAAGGCATTTGTGCATGCATTTGACTATGAAACTTTCATCGAGAGTACGCTCTTTGGTACTGGCATACAGGCAAGAGGGGCAATTCCGAAGGACATGTTTGGTTATAACGAATCCGTGCCGCTCTTCGAATACAACCTGACAAAGGCCGCTTATTACCTGACACAGGCAATTGATCCCACAACAAACAAAAGCTGGGCGGAAAAGGGCTTTGAAATAGTGTTGTACTATAATGCGGGTAACACAGTCAGAGAAGCAGCTTGCGGGCTTCTCAAGAAAGGACTTGAATCTCTGAGTGGGAGAGAAATAGGTGGAATAACCATAGGAACCATAAAAGTAAAGGTAGAACAACTCGACTGGTCCGGAGAATATTTACCGAGGTTATTCGATCGCCAGTTACCTATTTTCGTCCTTGGATGGGCACCTGATTACGCCGATCCAGATGACTACACATTCCCGTTCTATCACGAAAACGGAACCTACGCTTACTTTGCTGGCATCAACAACCACACGCTGACACTAAAAGTTGAAGAAGCGGCAAAAGAATTCAACGAAACGAGAAGAGCAGAGCTGTATTATGAGATCGAGATGGCGGTATACGAAAATGCGTATTACCTGTGGCTAGCACAGGCAACGAACTTCCACGTCGAACGCGACTGGACACAAGGCTATTATTACAACCCGATGTTCGCTGGCCTGTATTATTACCCGATATATAAGGCCTGACATTCCAAACTCTTTTCGTCCCTTTTTATTATTTTTTATATTTTCTCATGCCGTCAACCCCAACTTTTGGATCGGAATCCAAGACCCTGATACCGCTATTGTACGATCTCTCAAGCTGGCCGAGAGTCGACGCCGTAAACCACCATTAGTCACATTAGTCAGGTTGTCGGAAAATGCTTTATAGCAAAATCTCTTTCCAGGAATTGAGGTGTCGCTGCTTTGAAACTGGGAGCCTATATAATTAGAAGGCTTCTGCTGCTCCTTCCTGTTTTACTCGGTGTCTCGGTTTTCATATTTACCTTGACCAGAATTGGAGGAAACCCAGCTGCAGCATATATGAGCGAGAGAATGACTCCCGAACAAGTTGCCCAAATCTACGAGAAATTCCATCTCAACGAACCGATATATGTACAGTATTGGTATTGGTTGGATGGCATCTTGCATGGGGATTGGGGGTATTCGAAGGTAGCAAGAGCCCCTGTAACAACAGCCATAGGTTGGTATTTTCCGGCTACTGCTGAATTAGCCATTATTAGCATGATCATTGCCGTTGTAGTGGGAATCGCCCTTGGCACAATCTCCGCTGTGAAAAGAGACACACCTGTCGATCATGCAACGAGAGTTATTGCACTTTCTGGCGTTTCATTACCGATTTTCTGGCTTGGTCTAATACTCCAATACGTCTTTTTTTATAAACTTCAATGGTTTCCTTCCGGCGGAAGATATGATGCATTATTGTATCTGCGGGAAGGACCTATTCAAAGGTATACAGGCTTTTGGACGATAGATACGCTGTTGAGTGGAAATCTCACTTTGTTTGGCGACGCGCTCATGCATCTTGCCCTTCCTGCTATTACACTTTCATTTGGGACAATCGCAATCATTACGAGGATTATGCGGTCTAGCATGCTGGAAGTCCTCAATCAGGATTATATAAAAACTGCAAGATCAAAGGGATTACCTGAAAAGACTGTCATTAAAAAGCACGCAAGAAAGAACGCTCTCATCCCAACCACGACGATCGTGGGACTGTCATTTGGCGGATTACTTGGTGGCGCGGTTCTCACTGAAACGATTTTCTCGTGGCCTGGTATGGGGCAGTGGTCCACAGCCGCGATCACGATGAATGATTGGGCCTCGATAATGGGATTCGTCTTGGTCACCGCTCTCATTTATGTTATTGCAAATCTTGTTGTAGACATCCTATACGCATTTCTCGATCCAAGAGTAAGGCTGGGGTGATACGATAACACTTGATGCTTATCGAGGGAAAAAGGAGAATCAGAAATCACGCATCAACTACATTAAGAAATCACTATCACCGCGAATTAGAGAATTCCGCTACTCACTCTTTCTTATGAGGAAGAGTTTATTGGCGATAGTTGGCTTAATACTTGTACTGACAATCGTGGTGATCGCCATACTAGCACCAGTGCTGGCACCGATTAAACCCGGCCAAACAGATCCCATGGATATCCCAAAAGATTACAAGCCTCCGAAGCCGCCGGGTGCTGAAGGATATATTTTAGGAACAGGCAAATTTGGAGCGGATATTTATTACGGCATCATTTGGGGTGCTAGGACATCCATTTATATTGCTCTCTATGTCGTGTTCGTCGCATCTATCATTGGCATCGTTCTCGGTGCCATAGCCGGCTACTTCGGCGGTGCGATCGATGAGGCCATAATGAGAATCACTGACATCTTTCTTTCAATTCCAGCGCTGATATTGGCGATGGCAGTCGCCGCGGTATTGAGCAAAAATCTCGAGAACACTATGCTCGCCTTGATAATCGTGTGGTGGCCACCCTATGCCCGACTGATACGCGGCCAGGTATTATCTATTAAAGAAAACACCTACGTTGAGGCGGCGAGAGCTGTTGGTGCAAAGAGGAGCAGAGTCCTTTTCAGACATATCGTGCCGAACTCACTGGCGCCGATGCTGGTTTCGGCTACGATGGATCTCGGCGTCGTTGTCCTCGTCGCAGCAGGCCTCAGTTACATCGGTTTTGGGCCACCGACGGGCTATGCGGAATGGGGAAAGATGGTTTCTGATGGGCAGGAATACTTCCTCAGCGAGATACCATATCCCTACCCGGATGGTCCGAGATACAACCCATGGTGGATGGTGACCTTCCCCGGTCTGATGATCTTTATATTCGTCCTCGGATTTAACCTACTGGGTGATGGCTTAAGGGACATACTCGATCCACGTCTGAGGAGATGACTTCATGGGGCAAAACAACGAAGTGCTTCTGGAAATTGAAAACCTATATACGAATTTCTACACCTACCAAGGAGTCGTCAAGGCGCTCGACGGCATCAATCTCACGATCAGAAAAGGCGAGACGTTTGGCCTTGTCGGTGAAACAGGTTGTGGGAAAAGTGTGACAGCAAATTGCATCCTTCGTCTCATTCCCTCCCCACCCGGAAAAATCGAGAGGGGAAGTATCTTCTTTATGATGCCTCCAGAGGTCAGGCAGAGAAGAATCGAACTTCTCCGCAAGGTCGCTGAGATTCAATCCTCTGAAAAGGAGAATGGAAGGAAAAAGGAGTTGGAGGATGCAAAAAAGGAACTTGAAAAGATCCGGAAAGAATACGATCTGCTATCGAAGAGTATTACTTACATGCAGAAGATCCGTGGAAAGTACATCTCGATGATTTTCCAGGAGCCTATGAGTTCGCTCAACCCAGTTTTTACTGCGGGGGAGCAAATCGCCGAAAACTTTCTGCTTCATGAAAAGCAGGAACTTTCGAAGGCTGTTTTGAAGAACATTGAAAATGAAATTGAAGAAATTAAGTCGAAGAAATCAAGTCTCGGCTTACTCAGACTGCCGAGCCTTCTCTATTACAGAAAGATACTTAAAATGATGAGCAAAAAACCCGATACTTATGCCATCAGATTCCTTGCGAGAATTCCGCTCCTTAGGCGATTCCAGAAACCTCTCAAACAAGAAGCGCTCCGCCGAGCTGAGGATATGCTGAAGCTGGTGAGAATCCCTGATCCAAAGAACGTTTTGAAATCTTATCCGCATGAGTTGAGCGGTGGAATGCAACAACGCGTAACGATCGCGATGGCACTTGCATGCAAACCACGGTTGTTGATTGCCGATGAACCGACGACAGCGCTCGATGTCACGATACAGGCACAGATCCTCAAACTGATGAAGGATCTGCAACTGCAGACGGGCACTTCAATCCTCCTCATTACTCACAATCTTGGTGTCGTGGCGGAAACATGCGAAAGGGTTGGTGTCATGTATGCAGGTGTGATGGCTGAGATTGGCCCTGTACGATCGATTTTCAAGGAGCCACTTCACCCTTACACGCAGGGGCTGATGAATTCAATTCCAAAACTGACGACTGAGGGCACAAGACTTGACATCATTCCGGGAAATGTACCGAATCTCGTCCATCCGCCACCAGGATGCCGTTTTCACCCACGATGTCAGTTTGCAATGGAGATTTGTAAGAGAGAGAAACCTCCAATGCTTGAAGTGAGACCAGAGCATTTCGTCGCTTGTCATCTGTACACGAGGGGGGCGAGCTGATGGAAGAGTACCTCGTCGAGGCCCGCGGGTTGAAGAAACATTTCCCGATACGCGCAGGGCTGTTCAGGAGAGAGCTCGGTAGTGTGAAGGCTGTCGATGGTGTCAACATCGCCATAAAGAAGGGCGAAACTGTGGGTCTCGTAGGGGAAAGTGGGTGTGGCAAAACAACGGCAGGCCGCTGCATGCTCAACCTGATCCCGCCAACGGAAGGTCATGTGTATTATCGAATGCCTTCGGAAGTAAGAAAAAGGCTCATCGAAATCGAAGAGAAGTTGTGTCAACTGGATGAGAAGAATCAATTTGATGAAAAGGAGAAGGTCAAGCTGGAAAACGAATTGCTTGAGATCCAGAAGGCTTACGCACTGGACATGAAGGAAGAGGAGGAAATGAGAAAACTCCGGCGCTACATGCAGATTGTTTTCCAAGATCCATTTTCCTCCCTTAACCCAAGAATGCTCATCAAGGATATCGTTGGCGAGCCGCTCCTCGTCCACGGTGTCGCGAAAGGAGAGGAGTTGAGAGAGCGGGTTACAGCTCTTCTTGAGAGAGTTGGTCTCAACCCAGAACATCTTTATAGATATCCTCACGAATTCAGCGGCGGGCAGAGACAAAGGATCGGCATTGCACGCGCATTTGCACTCAATCCAGATTTCGTTGTGTTAGATGAGCCAACTTCCGCGTTAGACGTTTCTGTTCAAGCACAAATCTTGAACTTACTCAATGATCTTCAGGCGGAGTTCGGGCTTTCCTATCTTTTCATATCCCACGATCTCAGCACGATCAAGTACATGTGCGACACAATCAATGTCATGTATTTGGGAAAGATTGTTGAAACGGCGAGCAAAGATGAACTCTTTAGAAAACCACTTCACCCTTACACCGAGGCACTCCTTTCGGTCATTCCGATTCCAGATCCCGATCTTCGAAGAGACAGGATCATCCTCGCTGGCGATATTCCAAGCCCGGCCAACCCGCCATCAGGTTGCCGGTTCCATACGAGGTGCAGATATCGTGAGGCAATATGCGAACAGAAGGAGCCGCCCCTCGTTGATAAAGGCGGAGGGCATCTTGTCGCCTGCCATTTCCGATGAGAAATAGATCATGGCAAAAAAACGCATAATTAGAATTCAAGAAAAGGAGAATGCACAGGAAAAGACCGAGGAAGTCAAAGAACCAGAGATGCCTTGGTCTTTGTGGATTAAAAAAACCTATCTAAAGTACTGGTATGCAGTTGGATGCATGTTCCTCGATTCATTTCTTATTCTCGAAATCATCAGAATCTATGGCGCTGGCGCGACTGCTCCCTTAATCGCATTTGCGCTTGTTTTGCTAATTCTCGGCGAAGTCTTCCTCTACAGCAAAATCTGGAAGCGCGAGTCGAACAAAAGCGGAAAGATTGGATAAACAAAAAAAGCACTGGAATCTTATTATAGCATGATTTCCATGTAAAAAGCGATGTCGTCTGTTGCGGTGATTCTCGCATCAGTCATCGCATCGCTGATGATTTTCATCACCATCGTGTTGCTCGTTGCACATTACACCTCGGCTGGCCTCACCGATCTTTGGGTGGAGGATTCCTTGTTGGAGACGATCGCGTACGCCGCTCTCGTCGCAATTGCAGCAATCTTTTTTTTTCTTTCATCAATCTCAAAATCGTCGATGGTTTCCCACCTGTCAGTATCAACATCACTGGCGCCCTTGTTCCTCTACTCATCTCGTGTCTAATCATTATATTTCGAAAAATCAAAATCGTTCACTTAATCATTTCAGTATCCATCACGATACTTCTATCATACGCCTTCACCGATATCAGGAATGGCCAAGTCGTGATCGATTTTCCTTTCTGGCTCGTCGTTTCTGCGGTTGCAGCCTTGTGCGCTTATATTCTTGCAGGTGAAAAGGATTTGTTACAAGCCTCCGCGATTTCGTATGCAACGGCAAGTCTCGGTACATTTATTGGCCTCGACGTTTTGCAACTGGCCTCGCTATGGGGCAATGAGACGAGAGAATTCATTTTTGGAGCGGGCGGTATCATTGATTTCGTCTTTCTCGCAGGGATCATTGCCATTGCGGTCCTGTGGACCGCAACGAGTTTTGCTTCTTGCATGAAAAAAATAATCATTGCTTTAAATCATAAACGATCAAACAGGGAAATTTGATCGAAACGAATATGCCAATACTTTCTTTAATTTGAAAAACGATTCGGGTTTTTGGGGAAAGTTTGACAGTTGTAAGCATGGATGACGTTGTAATGGCGTTGAAAAATACGCTGGGAAAGAAAGGAATGGCCGAGAATGATATTAAACGCCTAGCAGAATATCTGATGAGCTTTTTTGGCTATACGAATGAAGTCATCGACAATCGTCTCACATCTGAAGATAGAGATGTTTTCTACATGCTCGAAGAGGAAGGATTGCTGACAACAACGCAGGAAGAAGTGCATTTAAAAAAAGGAAAGCTTTGGAGAATCCATTACTGGATTTTGAAGAGCGATCAAATTCTTCGTCTCGCTAGACAAGGTGATGAAGAACAGAAAAAGAAGGACGATTCCTCGGCAATTTATGACGAGATTTCTGATGAAGTTTGGAGTCGGGAATGATCTCTGAAATCATGGTTTTCACGTCCTCTGCCTGTTAATCCTTTAATACTTCTTTTTCCTTTACGAGCCAGAGAATTTGATGAACCCATACATTATCGCGCTCATCGTCGTTATCGCATACATTTTTTTAGTTTACTCCTTGCACAAACTCGGATTCCTTGCAAAACACGGAATCCGAATGATCGGGCCAATCCTCATGTGGAGGACATCGAGAGGAAAGTTGCTGATAGAAAAGCTATCGAAACCAAGGAGATTTTGGCATTTCTACAGCGCTTTTGCCAAGATCATTTGTATTGCTGCGATGATCGTTATCATGGCCCTGCTGATCTGGGAAGCAACGATAGTCGCAAATATTCCTGCGGAAAGGGCACCGGGACCTGAGTTGCTTATCGGAATCCCAGGGATCAACCCGATCATTCCGATCGGTTACGGCATCGTTGGATTGATTGTCGCCGTCGTGGCTCATGAATTCGCTCACGGAATCATGACACGTGTTGGCAATATGGCAGTGAAATCTCTTGGCCTCCTATTTCTCGTCATTCCATTAGGCGCATTTGTCGAACCTGATGAGGAGGAGCTCGTCAAAACTGAGAAAAAGAAAAGGACGAGTGTATACGCGGCAGGTCCTGCGACGAATATCGTACTTGCACTTATTTGCGCCCTGATTTTTTCTTCACTCTTCGTCGCTTCGGCAACTCCAGTCAGACCGAATCCCGTTGTTATCAATGTGGCCAACGATAGCCCAGCAGAACATGCAGGATTGCTTTTTGGATCTCAGATTGTAAAAATTGAAGGAGTAGAAGTCGTGAATATATCTGACGTCGAGAACATCAGTGTTCCTGACCCTGGCGAGTTGGTTTCTGTTGAATTCTATTACGCAGGTCATATTAATAGAGTGAATGTCACATCCGGAGTCGTGGTCACCCAGATAGCACCTGGTTTGCCCGCAGCCAGGGCTGGAATAAAACCGGGAATGATCATCGCTTCGATCAACGATACCATCGTGCGTAATGAATTTGATTTTAAGAGAGCTATGTCATTGACAAAACCATATCAGACGGTGAATATCACATTACTTGCGTACTTTGATGCAACAGGAACTTTCGAAGTGTTTGATGAGATAACGGAGATAACGCTGGAAAGCAAGTTGGAATATTATAAGAAAATGGTGCCAGAACTGATCGGACCAGATTTCAAGGACACAGGATATCTCGGCATCAATACGGCATACATCGGTGCGACGCTCAATTCACCAGATGTACTGTTGAAAAGGCTCGCTCACCCATATGAAGGTGTTACCGATTTAGATGGCTTTATTTCATCAACGCTCACATATATCTCACTGCCATTCCTCGGTCTCGCGCCGTTGAGATCTCCATTGGCCGATCTTTTTGTTCCAGGGGGCACGATGGCATTTCTCCCCACCAGCACTTTTTGGGTTATTGCCAATTGCATGTACTGGATCTTTTGGATAAATCTCATGGTTGGCCTGACAAATGTTTTACCAGCTGTCCCACTGGACGGTGGATATCTCTTTAAGGATTGGCTCGATTCGTTCGTCAGGAAGTTTAAAAAGAATGCAACAGAAAAGGAAAGAGAGAAATACATCGCGGCGATCACTTACGCTCTCGCTTTCTTCGTTTTAGTGCTGATACTCTGGCAGATTATTGGACCACGAATCATCTAGATATCCTTTTTATCTCTTCGCGAACGAGATGAAAATTACACGAAATCCTGACTCGTTGCATCGGGGGCATAGATCAGGATCGAGCGATTTGAAATTTGAAAAGAGCTCGTATATCTCCCCGCAATTTGGGCATCTCCTGTAGATGGCAAATGGGGGCCGGAAATGCTCGCAATATTCAACGACTTCCTCCCTGTCGTGTGGACAGAAATCAGTCCAACAATTATCACACAGACTCCTGCGACTGAGATTGACGCAAAGATGCTCTCCGACCCTCACCTTTGTCATCAGATTTCACCGCAATTTCTTTTGACGTTATTTAATCCTTATAGTATTTGAATCTAAATAATGCAAATCACGATCATTTTGCTTTAATTTCGTCGCGATGTGAACATAGTCATAAAAAAAAGAAAAGATGGGGAAAATTCATCGCGCGATCTTATGCAATGTCGTTTCTCATCCTATCTTTGAGCTCTCCGATCTTGCCCTTGTTCCAGCTGCTTGTCTTTGAAAAGAAACCAGTGACTCTTGTGATTCCTTCGACATCAGGCGAAGAGCAATATGGACAGGTCGACCTCAACCCTCTGCTCGTCTTACCGCAACTCAGGCAGGAGGTGAACTCAGGACTGAAAGCAATTTGAGCATTTTGACTGTTCTCAAATGTCTTTTTGACGAACGAAGCTATGCTCTCTGCTGGAGGCTTATGTTCACCGAGCCATACATGCGTGAGTGCGCCGGCTTCAATTAACGGATGGAAGAGCCCTTCTGTTCGCACCCTCTCAATCGCGCTCACCGGCGCTCCAACGTTGAGATATGTCGAGTTTGTGTAATAGATTTCACCAGTGCTCTTATTGCCCCGTATGACCGTAGGAGCTTGGAGTGGATAATACTTCATATCGAGTCTTGCAAAGCGGTATGCGGTGCTTTCGGCTGGTGTCTGCTCGAGAGGCATTCTTATGCCAAGCTCAGCAGCGAGCCGATCGGCCTCAGTTTTCATCGCCGCAATCACTTTTAAACCGAACCTCAACGCATCTTTTGATTCATGCATTTGTTCACCAGTGTGATACTGAACCATCTCGTTGAGTCCGACCATTCCGACAAGATAAGAGGCCTTTTCGAGCCTGAAATAAGGCTCTCCATCGAGATTCATTGTCAGAAGTGCAAGAGGGCCGTGTTTACCCATCTTGAGCAGCTTCATGATGAATTCTCTTTTCTGGAGATGAGCTTGTGCGACGAGTTCCACTCGTTCCCGGAGTATCTCGAAGAGTCTTTCATCATCCTGATGCGCTTCATAAGCAATTCTTGGTAGATTGATCGTCACGTTTTGCATCGCAGAGTACCTCATCTTCCAAGGCATCTTAGCGTCCTCGAGATCATTTTTGTCGAGCTTGAATGCCAATCTACAGCATTCGCTGATTTTTGCAGTATTTCCACGATCAAACACGAAATACGTGTTTCCTTTCTCGGATGCTACATGCGATATTTTCTGCAGAAACTCTTCGTGACCCTCGGTTGAGAAGAACTTTTCAGTCATATGGACATTAGGTTTCGGGAAGAAGAATGGTCTGCCGAGTGCATCGCCTTCGAGATAAACATCAAAGAGTGCCGATACAAACCTCTGACTTTCTTCGATGTAATCCTCGTAATTCTGCCCCGTGAATTCACCTTTCGGACCAATTGCGGGAACGCCAACGAAGTGGTCTGGAATTTCCCAGTAAAGATTGAGATCGCTGAAGATTGATTGACCGCCTCTTGCTACGGCTTGCTGTGCAAACTCAAAAATCAGAATTTGTGCAAGCTGCTTCATCCTGACATCGTCAACATTCTCGAGGTAGGGAGCGAGGAATATGTTAACAGCATCCCATCCTATTGCGCCCGCGAAGTGACCTTGGAGAGCTGCTGAGAATTTTATAATTTGCTCAATGAGAACTTCTGGATGCTTCGCCGGTTTTGCAATTGATATCGCATTGGGTAGATTTAAACCGAATTTCTTAACATATTCAATTGATTGTCCGCTGCAATAGGGTCTGTCTATCATGCCTAGATCATGCAGGTGAATGTCACCCCGCATGTGCGCGTCTGCAAGTTCCTGCGAAAAGACTTCAAGCAACGCGAACTCCTTCTTGATCCTCTCAGCAAGTGTTAGATTTGTGGCCTCGGGTCCATGCGGAACATTAGCATTTTCTTTGTTTGGATTCATGATGATCTGTCTTGTGTCATAAAGTGGTACACCGAGTCTCGTGTGTTGCTTCCTTATCTTCGCCAGCCCGTATTCTACAAGCTTCGCATTCGTCAGTTCTCTAATTAGAGGTGCTGTGATTACATCTAGATCGAGGCTCAATATCAATTTCTCGACTTCGCGAGCTACGATCGAAGCAGCGTCCTCGCTGATCGTTGTTTCACGGATCAGCGCTTCGTAGATCTTGCTCCGATCCCATTTCTTTATCTCTTCGTCAGATGTCCTGACAAAGAGCGACAATTCAGTCGACTCTTTTTCGTCGGAGTAAACTTCTCCAGGTTCGCGAAGATACTCTACCGCCTTCATGTTATCACACTTCTCAAAAGTGATGCTCAGATATTACGCATCCCATTACAAGGCAACTAATACTATTTTCACGCCTGCTTAAAGGCATTTTGGAACACGTTTTGATAAAAATTAACGGTTATTGAAAGGTTATTTATTTATCAAATCTTTTACCATATCTGTGATCAATTGTTCCATCCAGAGGAAGATTTAAGGAGAACAATTTACGAAATACTAGGCACTGAAGGTAAATCTATCAGCGCCCTTTCAAAAGAATTGGAAAAAAGAGGATTTAAAATCCACCGGTTGGTATTGACAGGATATCTCAGAGCATTAGCAGACATTAGACTACTCAGAGAATATGAGGTACCTCCAGCTAAACTTTACGTTCCTGCGAAAGCTCAGGAGAAGGATATTTATACTGTCGTAGGAGAAAAAGCCAGGATGATAGCAAGTGGCGAAAAGGCGAATGCCCTGATCTTGTACACACTCTGCAAACTCTTCAAACGACCGATATTTCAGGATGAATTAAAAAGAGCAGGGGTTGAAGACCGAATGCCCGGGAGGATCGCGACAACGGAAGAAAGACAGGAGGCAAAGAAGGTTCTTTCAAAAGCTGGATGGAAAATCCCCGATAGCGTCAAAGCATATTTAATCGAGGATGAAACGCTCAAGGAAGCGTCCGATGAGATCCTAAAGATGATTGTTTTGGACCTTTTTGACGCATGGCACATGGTAAAGGAAACAACTCAGACTAAACTCTCAATTTAGCTCTCAATTTAGATTATTCCCAGAGGAAGTGAAAAACCGCTTTCACAAAAGAGAACATTTGATTGTAGAATTCGGGGGTGGAAAATATTTAGTCTTAAGCACATACAGAGCCGCATGAATCTCGAAGCCCTCATATCAGATATCAGAAAACACCCTGGCATTACGAGAAAACGTACGATCTCCGACGTTCTTCACTTCTTCCCAAAAATCGATCAACAAAACATCCTGGCCTCATGGGGAGAGGACGCTGCTGTCATCGAATTTGGCGATTCTGTTCTTCTGCTCGCCGCGGATGGTATCATGGAACCGCTGATGAAGACGAATCCCTACTTCGCGGGTTATTACTCAGTTCTCGTTAACATTCATGACATTCTTGCAATGGGTGGGGTTCCCCTTGCCATGGTCGATGTGATTTCGATGAAAGAGGAAAAGATCTGCGCACAGGTGATGAGAGGCGTTGAGGCAGCTGTAAGAAAATTTGGAGTCCCTATAGTTGGCGGCCACACCCATCCAGATTGTGAATATCATGCTATCGATGTTGCGATTCTTGGCGTTGCGGGAAAGAATGAAGTTATTTACAGTCACACAGCCGAAAACGATGACGATATTATTTTCGCGATGGACACAGACGGTTATTTTCCGGAGAAGTTGCCTTATGCATGGGACACCACATCAAAGAAGAGCGAAGAATTCGTAAGGCGGCAGATGCGCATCATGAATGAAATCGGAAAAAGAGGTCTCGCCAATTCTGGAAAGGATATAAGCAATCCAGGATCTCTAGGGACGCTTGGTATGCTGCTCGAAACCAGCGGGAAAGGGGGTATCGTTGATATCGATTTGATACCAAGGCCTGAAAATGAGGATCTAACACAATGGCTCAAAGCTTATCAGGGCTTCGGATTTGTACTGACAGCGAATCCCGAGAATTCTGAAGAAATTATCAACTTGTTTAACACTGTAAATGTAGACGCGGCAGTCGTTGGGAATGTGCAGTCAGGCAGTAAACTTATTCTGAAACAAGGGAATAATACAGGCGTTCTCTTCGATTTTGACAAGGATGTAATCGCGGGATGCAAAGGGCCCTTCATAACAGAAAGAATTCGCAAAAGATCCGAAAACGTGTGCTAGGCCACAGGGGTTGCCGCCTGGTTCGATGAGGATTATCCGGACACCTTCTCGGCCCCGTTTCCCCCCGAGCGTCGGTAGTTCATGGTTAAGCTGCTCCCGTCAGGGCCTGACTCGTTCCCCATGATTAGAGCAAAGGACGCAGCCCTCCAGCTGCATCACAATGCTGCCACCGACCCCGGGGAACAAGACCTCATCGTTGGTGTAAGGGTCCTCATCGTTCCAGTTACGACGTCCCCTGCTGTCACCCCCGCATATCGACGATTTCGGTGTATAAGGGCACGCCGAACGCCCCGGTCGAGCCTAGCGGATGCTCATTAACCCATTTTCGTATTTATACCTATTCTCGATTGATAATGCGTCCGAAAACCGCTCTGTTGATCGATTCTTTTAGTAATCTTTATTTCATACCTCGATTGTATTATCTATTTAGGGGGGTGATTTTAACGAAGGCTGAAGAGACTGCAATTGTCTTCATCGAATTCCAGAACGACTTCTGCAAGCCTGGAGGCGGCCTTTACGAGGCCGTGAAAGAACAGCTCAAGAAGCAAAGGACGATTGAAAACGCTGCGGACTGCATCAGGAAGGCTCGAGGCAATTGCCTTACCATCTTGTGCCCAATACTCTTTGAACAGGACTATCGAGATGCTGGCTGCGCTGGTGTACTCGGACCAATCCATCAGAATGCTGCAAAGGCGAAGGCGTTTAGAAAGGGCACGTGGGGCGGAGAGATCATCGACGAATTGAAACCAACTGATCAGGATATTGTTATTGAAGGAAAGAGAACGCTCGATGCGTTCCACTCGAGCAATATTGACTTCGTCCTCAGAGTGAATGGCATAAAAAATGTCGCCTTTGCTGGCTTCCTGACTAATGTATGCGTGGAAGGCACCGCTCGATCCGCTTACGACAAGGGATATAAAGTCTTCCTCCTCAAAGACTGCACGTGCGCGATGTCTGAGGAGGAGCAAAAGTACGTGGAAACGAAATTCTTCCCGCTTATCGGCGAGGTCCTCACTCACGATGAGTTCCTGAAGAGATTGGAATAAACTTCTGGCTTTTTTTAAAAAAATTTATCTTTTTTATTGATATTCTCAGGTGGACAACATGCGTGGACTTGCGCAATATTTCATTTGGAGATTCTTACAGCGCATAACGAATTTCACTATGGATTTTGGAGTGTTCGAAAAATGCAGGATTGAGTTGGCAATTGAAATGGTGGAATTCGACAGATCTTGGCAATTTAACCCCTGAAATTGAAGGTCCTCGTTAAGACCTACAGCCGTGACTAATTCATATTGTTCATTCACTTGCCCAATTCCTGAGTTTCTCGATTGTAACCTTTCCGCATAGCGCCTTACCGGTCTTCTCATTGTAAAAAGCCGGAACCCCCAAATCTCCGCCACAGGCTTTCGAAATGACTTCGCTGTATCGCCTCATCAACTGCGCATTCTCCTCGTTGTGCCACACTTCCAGCTCCACAATCTCAACACCGAGTTCTTCCTTCAAAAGATTGACCAAAGACCTTACTGCGCGGCAGTGAGGGCACTCCCGGCCGTAAAACCATATCAGCCGGCCACTTGCTTGATTTGTCATGAC
This sequence comes from Methanomassiliicoccales archaeon, assembly GCA_014361295.1. Taxonomy (NCBI): domain Archaea; kingdom Methanobacteriati; phylum Thermoplasmatota; class Thermoplasmata; order Methanomassiliicoccales; species Methanomassiliicoccales archaeon. Next base: position 483,818 of record JACIVX010000001.1, read on the forward strand.
AATCTACCTCCTCATAAACAGCCCGCACCAGCACTCGCCGTCTTCCTTCCAGCGTTCCTGGGACTTGAAATTGCACGGGCAAATGAGTTTCAAATCGGCGTCAGCGCGCCCTGTTGTGATCCTGCAGGGACAGTACTTGAATCCGTATTTTCTCATGTTTTCGAGTTCGCCTCTAGCCAGAAGAATTACGTCTTCAGTTTTTTTCACTGACTTTGAAATCCTGGCCTTCGGCAAATCTGGACCAAACGGCGACAAGATCATCAACGGTATCGAATTTTCTATGAGACTCGTTGATGATTCCGATCGCCTCGGCAGTGTCTATTTCGCAAAACGCGTTCTTTGCCTTGCAGGTGGGGCAGATTTCCGGCGGTTTCAAGCCATAATGAACATCGTTGCAGATGTAACAGCGCCAAAGTTTCTTCTCTATCATTTTGATCATGTGACAATACGAATCGAGACTCTTATAAAGTAATTGAATGCCACTTAGGCGAGGATTTTTGATATGGATCGATTTAAATTATCCAGATTTCGAAGCAACCGCAAAATTAATAAACCCCGTTTCCTACTTCCCCCTTATGCCTGAGGGACTTTCACCAAATGCAGAAAAGGTCTTTAAGGTCATGAAAGACGCCGGTATCATCGGCGAAGAGAAGATGACTGACGCCCAGAGGATTACGAATATGTCGAAGTTGCCGAAGGCGCAATGCCTGGCAGCCCTTCAAGAACTTGAAAAGAAGGGATACGTGAAACGAAGAGCTAGAGAAAAATCCGCCGGCTATTTTCTGATAAAGACCCAATAGATCGGTACAATATAAGAAACCGGTCTAGAACTCAAAGGAATACAAAGTCAATCTTTTTCCATGGTTTTTTCGGTGATTTTTATTTGACAGAATTCTTGAGAAATTCTCTCGTTTTTTAAACATCTGCTCATACTCTTTCCCATTTGTCGCGAGATCTGCCGAAAAAACACCACTTTCAAAAATCTCATTTATCAAAGCATATTTGTCGCGATGATAACACTTCGGGAGTCTTGACGTAAAAAGAAATCCAGGTATGGAAGTGTAATCCACTTAACTATGACCTTCGTGAGATCTCAAGAAAAACTAGGGAGATTCCGTCACATCAATTACTAAGGAGGATACTTTTCCAAAAAATTCTAATCGGATCAATCATTTATCCAGTTACCTTGTAAAATAATTCCGCTTCAAAATCCTTAAAATACGTTTCGCCCTATCTATGGGCAATGGAGTTATCGGATATCGTTTACGCTTCAACCCTTCTGTTCTTCATCTTCGATCCCTTTGCAAGCCTCCCGATATTCATCAGCCTGACAAAGAATTTCAGCGAGGAGGATAAGATCAGGAGTGCGAATAAGGCTGTTCTGGTCGCTGGCATTCTTTTCGTCGTTTTCGTCCTTGTTGGACGGGAGCTTCTATCATTTTTCGGTGTTACAACATCTGGCTTCAGAATTGCCGGTGGACTCGTATTGCTCCTCATGTCCCTTGAGATCATCTTTGGCGTCAATCTCACGAGAACGAGTGATCAGAACGTTGCGTGGGTCATTATTGCCACACCAATTCTCACTGGACCAGGTGTGATCACGACAGCAATTATCTTGACAACAAACTACGGTTATCTTGTGCCGCTGATTGGCGGGCTCTTCGCACTGGCAATCACATGGATCCTGCTGCATAACGCTGTCATTATCACGAGACTTGTCGGAAATAATGTCATCGAAATAACCTCGAAGATCATCGGACTCCTCATTGCTGCCATAGGAATCGAATACATCATGCGTGGGAGCTACGAGTTTATTTCCGGTTTGATGCGGTTGGGAATTTTTTGAAAATTACTTCAGAACTTTGAGAAAAGAACCATAGATAGAGGAATTTCAATCGTAACACGATCGGCGTATTCATACGATAATTCGTTTTTCATTATCTCTCATCGTTACTTTTGTGTTCATCGAAATTATCAATTGATTGACTGACGCTTACAAGTTTGAAGCGATGATCCAAAATGCGAGATGAACAATCCTGTTATTGGGACGAATTTTATCGTAAAACAAAAAGAGCATGGAAAGGTCTGACTGAATTGCCAATTCGATTAGTAGGAGATGAACGTATTCTGGAGCTAGGCTGCGGCGATGGAAAGACGATGAGTGCTCTCGAAAACTCTGGCAATTACCTCGTTGGTGTAGACTTTTCCTCAAATGCATTGAAGACTTGTCGAAGAAGGTTTTACATGAGTCAGAAAATTGATTTTCTTCGAGCGGACGTGTCTTTTCTTCCTTTCAGAAACAGATCATTCGACATCGTCATTGCATTCCACATATTCGAACATCTAAGAAGTAACGAGAGGTCAATTGTTGTTTCTGAAGTGAAAAGAGTGCTTATCCCAGATGGGATACTCCTCCTTCGCGTTTTTTCTGTGGAAGACATGAGGTTTGGTGCTGGTGAAAGGCTTGATGATAGTACATTCATCAAAGGAACAGGGATCATTATTCATTACTTCAATGAGGATGAGGTTCTGAGACTTCTTGATGGTATGACGATCAAAAGAATATCGAAAGTTGAAAAAGAAAAAAATTATGGCGGACACCGGGTCAAGCGTTCATACATTGAGGTGGTTGCGGAAAATCGAGAACCGTCCGATTTTTTCTTATCGACGATGAATAAAAATCTATCCATGAAAGTGATCGCCGATTACATTGTTCATTGAAGTCATCTTAAAAATTGATAAAAAAATCTCGAACGAAACAAGAAAAAGCGCTTTCACCTTTAATTTCTGGCTATGAAATTCTAAACTGACTTGTTGGTGTTGTCCGGTACTCAAGTTTGTAGATTCCTGGCACAGAAAGTAAGCTTTTAATATAGCCCCTACAGAATAATTATTAATTATGAATATAATAATAGGCGCATGTGGAAATGAATGCGAAAATTGCTTCCACTTCGGTAGCCTCTGCGATGGCTGTTTTAAAGAAATGAGTTCCTCGTTCGCAGATATATGCGAGGCGTACCAGTGTGCAACAGGTAGAGGGATTAAGCAGTGCGCAGAGTGCACGGAATTCGATACCTGCACAAAAGTCCTAGAGAGTAAAGCACTTTGCCCATTACTGATCGAGAAATTTGCTCGGTGTGAACTATACTGGACAGACGTCCCTGACTTGGCACACTAACCGCCGAGACAGGAATTCTTTTTTGGATAACTCTCGCGTACACCTGATGGGGTGCCGATACCGAAAATTTCCGTTTGATCTAGGTACTTGAACGACAAGATCCAGAAAAATATCACCCATTTGCTAACTTCTTGGCTTCTTTTGATCAACTGAAATTGCGAAATTGATGAATTCAACAGCGAATTTTTCTTAGATCGAATGGGGGAAATATTCGAAACAGGTGATACGAATGTTAGGAGTCCGAAGGCAGAATCGGAGACATTTGTCCAAATTGAAAAAAAAGGTTCGTAAAAAATAGGATAAGCCACTGTACGAAATGCAGCAATTTTCCTGTGCTCTCCCTCCCGCGAATACAAAAATCAAGAAAAAATAACGCCAAATAATAATATAGGGATAATGAAAGGTGATCTTAATAGGGGGTAGAACTATCGATTTGAATTTTGCGTTCGATATGGAACAGGCGATCCTCGAAGGCATCGAAACCAAAGACGGCCGCAGGGTGTTCAAGCGGTGGATCGCTCGCTATAAGCCAAAGGGAAGGCCGGGCGACATCTTCGACGTACTTCATCACTGCTTCAGAATCGTCAGGGTGTTCAGGGCGAGGCTGGAGGAGGTTGCGAGGAACTACGAGCTCGAGGGGTTCAGGAGCAGGGAAGAGTTTATCGAACAGTGGGAGAAGATTCACCCTCAAAGGGGCTTCAGACCTGATGACATCGTCTGGGTTCACGAGTTCGAGCCGGAGTACAATGCGAGGATCGAGAGGTTCGGAGGATACATTAAGGGCGATGGGGCACCGCTGTAATGCTGCAAGCAACGAGATTGACTTGAGGTACAGAATTCACAGAATTCTCAAGAATACGGGATCACGAAGATCGAGCTTCTCGCACCATGCTTGCGTCAAATACACTCTTGGAGAATCTCAAAGCCCTTCTTCATCATCCAAATGGCCTCACTTCGATCGCTTCCACCTAACGATCGCGAAAGCAACAGCAATGACGATTGCGATGCCGATGCTTACCCCTAATACATACCACTCGAGTCCAACGCCTGAAGCTGGCCCAATTGCAATGAGCCCGCGTTGCCATGTGCCGACATATATCGTCCCGTCTTCGCCGATCGCAGGCGAGTAGACCCAAGTCTCCAGATCGAGATGCCACTTAACAGTCCCGTTGGGGCTGACGGCAACTAAGCCGGACTGATTTCCAAACAGCACAGTTCCATCCATGCCTATGACAGGTTGTGTGTAATCCAGTATCCCAGAAGGGATTGCCCAGTTGAGAAATCCGTTCTTGCTCAATGAGTACAGGCATCCATCATCCGATCCGAAGTATATCGTGCCGTCGGCGGCAATCGCTGCCGTCGTTTTTATTCCTGCCGTGGCTTCGAATACCCATTTAAGGCTACCATTGGTGCCGATTGCGTAGAAACGAGCGTTGTCGCATCCAATGTAAATGGTATCTTCAGTCACAACCGGAGAGGAGCTGACGGAGGAGTTCAAGTCAAACTCCCATAAAAGAGTCCCATTGGGATTGAAAGCAGCGAGCCTGTACGGACTATCATAAGAAGAATTCACGGCGCCTACAGCGTAGACAATCCCATCGTATCCGATGGCTGGGGAAGAGATTCCAACAGGCCCGAATTCGTGCCTCCATGCCAACGTTCCGTTGGGCAGTACGCAATACAGGTAATATTGAGCATCAGGTGGACCGTAATACTGTCCGAAGTAAACGCGCCCCTCGTCATCCACCGTTGGTGGACATTTAACTGGTGTAGCAGTCGTGAAATTCCAGACGAACTGTCCGGTGTTGGAAATCGTGACCAGACCATACGCCGACCCCACGTGGATGTTTCCTCCTGATCCTATCCCTGGTGACCAGGACCAGCTCGTTGGATATCTATGGATCCAAACTCTCCACTTCAGCTTGCCGGATGAATCTAGGGCCATTACGCCATCCCCATCACCGGCGTATATCGTGCCGTCTTCTCCGATAGCTGGGGATATCCATCCTACAGAATGTTGAATTTCACTTAAGGCGTTCCACTTCACAGAAACCGAGTTTAGATCCAGGCTTACAGGTGCTAGGCCAGTGTGCTGTGCGTTGCCGCCAAGCATCGGCCACGGTCCCCGATTAGCCATTGCATGAGCACCCGAAATCGAAGCAAGTATCAGCGCAATGACAGCAATCGTGGCAGACGCAATGAGCAATAAACTCGATCTGGCCGTAATAATTCCTCCAGTGAAATATTAATTACCTTTGAATTAATGGGTTTCTTCAAAAAATAAGGCTTTCTCATCGACGGAATTAAATCATATGCACGCAGACGATACTAATGTATCTCAAGTAAATTGAAATTCGCTTGAGTTTAGCGGCGATTAGAAAGCTACTTTCAAGACTGAAAATACAGATTTATGACACGAGTTCTTTTTCTGATCACAAGAATGACTGGATAGAGGCTAAGAGTGCCCTAAATCGGGCACTTTTTGAAAAAGCCAGTATTGTTAGTGGACCGAGTGGGATTTGAACCCACGGCCTCCGCCTTGCGAAGGCGGCGATCTTTAGTGGCGCGCGAACGCACATCCACTGATCTATCGGCCCAGGCACCGATAATGAGATTGGAGATTTAATCCTTTTCCCGTTGAAAAATTAGACAAAACAACCAGTGTCAACATCGATCGATCCTTTTGTTTTTCAAATCGTCTTCCCCAATAGTTCCTCAGCCCTCCTGACCACTTCATCGACAATCTCAGGCGCTTTTCCGAGATAATTCTCCGGTGCCATGACCCAATCAAGATCTTTCTCACTCATAACCGACATGATTTCCTTCGAATTGAGAAGGACCTCTTTCAGATTCACGCCTTTTTCATCCGCCTCTAAACTGCACTTTCTGACCAAAGCATGCGCTTCCTGACGTCCCATGCCACGCCGGACAAGCTCGATCATCACCGCTTCGGCCATGATAAGTCCATTTCCCCTTTCAAGATTCTCGCGCATCTTATCCTCTCTAACAGAAAGATTTGAAAAGACGTCGATCGTCTTTGTCAAGATGTCATCGGTGAGAACGAGGACGTGCGGTAGAATGAATCTCTCGGCACTTGAGTTCGTCAGATCTCTCTCATGCCAGAGAACCATATTTTCAAGCGCAGGCATGACAAAAGATCTGACAATCCTTGCCAAACCGCAGATGTTTTCCGATGTCACTGGATTCTTCTTCTGGGCCATTGTCGAACTGCCCACCTGTTTCGTGACATCGAATGCCTCGGAGACCTCCTGGATTTCCGAACGCTGCAAATTCCTCACTTCAGTTGCATAGCGTTCACAGGAAGTACAGATCTGAGCCATGAGACAGATCAGCTCAGCATACCGGTCCCTGCAAACAATTTGGGTCGCCGCGTCTTCAGCCTTCAAACCAAGTTCTTCCATGACTTTTCGCTGAATTTCGAGGAACTTCGGACCGAGAGCGGCGCCCGTTCCAACCGCACCGGACATCTTTCCAACGCAAACCCTCTTTTTGATTTCTTCCAGGCGTTCGTGGTGTCTCATCATTTCAGCCGTATAACCAGCAATCTTGAAGCCAAATGTCATCGGTATAGCGAACTGACCATGAGTTCTTCCGACCATAACAGTCGTTCGATGTTTCTTCGCGAGTCTGGCAAAAACTTCGATAAGGTCAGTGATGTCACGACTAATGATCTCGAGTGCTTCTTTTATTTGAATTGCAGTGGACGTATCAATAATATCATTCGACGTAGCACCAAGATGTACGTATTTTCCGGCTTCTCCGCATTTCTCAGCAAGCGCTTTGACCATTGCCATGATGTCATGTTTCGTCTCTTCCTCAATCTCTTTAACCCGCTCCACCGTTACAAATTCGAGTGTCGCTTTCGACGAAATCATCCTTGCGGCAGAGTCCGGAATATTCCCGACAGAAGCGTGTGCTCTGGCAAGAGCCGCCTCAACTAGCAATTGCGTTTTGAGCTTGTTCTCTTCGCTGAAGATTGCCTTTATCTTCGGACGTCCATAACGGTAGTCAAGAGGGCAAAGAAGCATTTGCTCATTCCTCACTTTAAATGAATCATTGATCCCATCATCCTAGCAATCTCGTTTGACATGAATAGATGATATCCAAATCCATCAGTGTAACAATCACCTAATGACATTGAATGATCACTATACAAATATTATTGTTCCATCTTCTATCGATTAATCGCGTGAAAGCATTATCGTGAAGGTTATACGATCTCTCAAATAATGCCGTTAAAATTGTTGATATCTCAGCTTATTTTTGCCCAGCGGATTGCAAAAACCATTAAAAGTTTGCCTAAGAATATACTATGGGCGTTTGATTTGAAAGTGGAAAGTCATGTTGGAAGGATTCCTGGGGAGATATTAGATTTTCTGCGTAGTGCGGGCGGACACTCACTAATCATAAAGGGCGAGGCGGGAACAGGAAAGACAACTCTCGCACTTCAGATTGTTGAGGAATTGATGGAAGAACAAGCGAACTATTACCTCTCATCGAGAGTCTCGGACGAGGCACTCTACCGTCAGTTTCCGTGGCTAAAAGAGAAATCCAGGAGAGACAGCATTCTGAGAGCGAGCAAGGCTTTTCTCAAGAAAACGCGCCCACCGCACGCGAAAGAAGCTGAAAGCGTTCCGAAGGACGCAACGCTTCGAGCAGCAATGGAACTGCTCAAGGTCCTTGCAAAATCCGAAACTGTTGCAACGGTTGTCCGATCAGAACTTCAAAAACTTGAGGGGCAGATCGAATCTGGAGAACTTGGTGAGGAGGAAAGCGAACAATACGGGGCGGAATTTGTTGACGGTTCGATCATTCTTGACCTGGGTGTCCTTCTACCAGAGCTTGAACTCGCATACGATCTCGCCGAGTCAAATCTTCCTAAGAAAACACTTGTGATCATCGATAGCATCGACGGTCTTTCCGAGAAATATGGTATCCTTTCAAATAGGATCATCAACACACTGCAAAAGGATCTGGTCGATCACTCTAGCACGAATATCATCTATGTGCTTGAAAGTGGAGGCAAAACAAATCTCGATTATCTAGGAGATGGTGTCGTCGTTCTTAAAAGTGAGGAGAGGAGAGGAAGAAGGGTCAGACATCTCGTCATGGAAAAACTGAGAGGATCACGGATCGAAAAATGGCGGTATCTGTTTACCCTTGCGGACGGAAGAATGAAGACCTTTGAGCAGACCCAAGTTACGATTCCAGAAGTTATGAAAAGACATTCACCTGTTGAGGATCCGAGCGACTCGATGGTATCAACGGGGATCGCAGATTTCGATCGTGTGATTGGCGGTTTGCCAAAGGGAGGGTTGGTTCTCTTTGAATTTGGAGCAGATATCCCACAAGAAGTAATAGAATGCATCGAACTTACCATTATTGCCGATTTTCTTTCGAAGAAAAGAGGCGTCGTATGGTATCCACTGCGTTCCCTCAATTACCCAACATTGGATAGACAAATCAATATGTTGGTCGCCAAAGAGAGGATTTCAAGATGTTTGAGGATCCTCGATACGAGTGGGATCGATGCAGGATATCCCTTCGTGAGTATGATTGAAGGTAATGATGCTTCAAATGATTTCAGGTGGGACTCGCTGAGCTATATGCTTTCAGGAGCATCAACGCCGTTCATTTCGATTTTCGGTTATGATGCAATGGAGGCGCAGTATGGAAACGATGTTTTCAGACATACTCACGCTTTTATTGACATCATGAGACGCGAGGGCAATATCGTTCTCGCAGAAGCAACCGAAATTTCTGCATCATTCGCCGCACTCGCGCATCAATCCCATCTTCATATTCAGCTCGAGAGCATTGACGGGACAGTCATGTTCTGCGGTATAAAGCCATATACACCATATTTCGGCGTTGAATTCGAAATAACTGAGGGGTTGCCAAAAGTCAAACTCATCCCAATGATCTGATCGCTCTTTACCTTTTTTGCATCTATCGCATTTAGTATCATTGTTGATACTGAGGGAATAAACTCTTTAAGAGCGGCGAGAAATGAAAAACCGTATGGAAGCACAGGTCTGTGCCGAAGACGCCCTGATAAGGCTCGTCGCTGATGGATACGCGAGCAAAATCCTGCGCGCAACCTATGGCCGAGCACTTTCCGTGCAGCAGATCAGTAAGCAATGTTCGATACCGATCGCAGTTGCTTATAGAAGGGTTGGAATATTAGAAAAGGCGGGATTGCTGCGCTGTGTTCGCCAAGAGGAGGTCTTCCGCGGAAAGAAGGTCAGATATTACCAGTGTGCCGTCAAGATGGTGAAAGTCGTCTTCTGTGATGGGCAGTTCATGGTTGAAGTCGCCTGGCTTCCTGATGAAGAGTTATTCGGTCAGACTTCGATCGCAGAAGGGCTAAAACATTAAAACCAATGTGTAAATGCCCACTTATTGCTTCTTTTTTCCCGAAGTAAAGGATTTATCTAATGTATCACATTTTTATCGTATCGCGGAGGAAGTACTATCGATCTCCTGAAAACATCTCAGTTGCTTACCGATGAGTATGCGGTCAAAATACTTGTGGCGACGACGAGAAAGCCCCGGTCTGCACAAGAGATTTCCCAGAAATATGGAATACCGATTGCTGCCTGTTATCGGAGAATAAGAGATCTGCAGAGTGTTGGCCTTCTGGAATGCAAGGAGAGAAAGCTCTCACAACAGGGCAAGCGCATCTCTTATTATCTATCAACACTCAAGAATGCTTATTTATTCTTCGAGAATGGAAAGCTACGAGTAAAATTTCAACTGAAGACGGGTGATACGGATCAGTTTGGCGATCAATGGCACGATATCGAATTCAAGCCGGATGAGGAGCAAAAGGACGCAGAAGAAGACAAGAGGTGAATTGAGACGATTTTTGGTAGTTTTACATTCAAATTTTAATAATAATGTTGAATCCAAATTGATGAAACTGCGATCACTCCGAATATTAGTATGAGAGAAATTCCACTGTCAGAAAATAGGAAATTGCTGCGATACGGATAAGAAAAATTAATCATCTCAGAAGAAAGTTAATTTTGTCCCTTCCTATCGCCCAGATTTCGAAAAAAATAAAAAACGGCATTGATCAACAAGTTCCAGATATTTGCCGCGGCGAAAGGATTATAAATGAATGTCATTATGTCCATCCCATCTCACTTGTGTGCCTGATTGGTTGAGTGTGGCTTTATGACAGAACTCCTAGAGGAGCTCGAGAAGAAGCGGCAGATCGCGAATAATGAAGCGGAACGACATCGACGCCTTCGTGATGAGCTGAACGAGAAAACGAAGGAGTGGGTTGAGAAGCGGGATCAATTAAATGCAAAGGTGAGGGAGCTCGTCGAGGAGGCTTCGAAACATAAAGAGATGCGCGACACCTTAAATGCCCAGGTTAAGGAAGCAAAGGAAAACAGAGATCTTTGGAATAAGAAGGTCAGCGAGCTCAATGAAAAGGTGATGAAACTCAAGAAAGAAAATCTGCCGAAAAATGGACCTCCCATTTCGAGACTCAAAAGGGATTTGAAGAATCTTGAATTTAAACAGATGACATCAGTTCTCACTCCTGAAAAGGAAAGGGAACTGATCGAGATGATCTCACAGCTTCAGTTGCAAATTAAAGAGAGAGAAAAGGCTCTCGAACAGAATGCTGAGATCAAGAACGCGATTAAAGAGTTGAAGGAAGCGCGAGAAAAAGCGGAAATGTATCATAAGATGGTTGCTGAGTTGGCCGAAAAAGCGCAGGCCGAGCATGATAAGATGATCGAATTATACGAGCAGGCGGATAAACTCCGGAAAGAGGCGGATGAGGCACAAGAGAAGTTTATCGAGACAAAGCTGAAGGCCGACGAAGAACACAGGAAACATATCGAGTGCATCAGGCAGGTTCACGATTACGATAAGATCATTACAGGATTGAAACAAAAAGCGCGGAAGGCAAGGAAAAAGAGAGAGGAATCGACTGCGCTAAAAGAGGCTGAGGAAATATTCGAGCGCTTCAAGAGAGGCGAGAAATTGAGCACGGAAGATATCATGGCGCTCCAGAAATCGGGATATCTATGAGTGTCATGATCTCCGATTCCTCCTTACCATTTCGATACAAGTGTTTTGATTTTCTCGAAGAAAATTGAAGATTATAAATAGTAATCATCAAAAATCTTAAATAGTAATACGGACATAAAAGAGAACGGGAATACTGGGCTAGTTGTTAGAGTGCATCCCATCCCTTCTGACAAGGCTAGCCCTTCCCATCCCTTTTTTGTTTAAAAATGAAGCTAGTCTCTAACAAACTCCTCCAACAAAAATTAATAGAACTACGGTATTCGATAACAGCAGGTGCGAATCGATGGTTTTGGAAGGACTGGGCCGTTCGCTCAGGGATGTACTCAAGAAAATTGCAAATTCAAGCAACGTTGATAGCAAACTTGTCAAAGAGGTGACAAGAGATATCCAGCGAGCATTGCTGCAAGCCGACGTGAATGTCAAACTTGTCCTCGAAATCACGAAGGAAGTCGAGAGACGCGCCCTGACCGAAAAACCTGCAGCAGGGATGAGTTCAAAGGAGCACGTGATCAAGATTATCTATGAGGAACTCGTCAAGATTCTCGGCGAAGGAAAGGCGATTCCCCTCACTGATCAGGTCATCATGATGGTTGGCCTTTATGGTCAAGGAAAAACTACGACCGCTGGAAAGCTCGGAAGATACTTCCATAAAAAGGGGTTGAGGGTCGGACTCATCGCCGCCGATGTCCACAGACCAGCGGCGTACGATCAGCTAAAACAAATCGGTGACAAACTCGGGATCCCTGTGTACGGAGATCCTAATGAGAAAAACGCTACGAAGATCGTTCGCGACGGTATGAAGCACTTTTCAGGTTTGAACGTCATCATCATCGATACATCAGGGCGTCACGCACTGGAAAGCGATCTGATCGATGAGCTGAAGGAGGTTGCCGAAATTGCGAAACCTACTGAAAAGATTCTCGTGCTCGATGCGGCAACAGGACAACAGGCTGGTCCGCAGGCGAAAGCGTTTCACGATGCGGTCGGTGTCACGAGTGTCATTCTAACAAAGTTAGACGGGACAGCGAAAGGAGGAGGAGCCCTCAGTGCCGTCTCTCAGACAAAAGCTCCGATCGTTTTCATCGGGACAGGAGAGCACCTTGAAGACCTCGAACCTTTTGATCCCGCGCGCTTCGTATCGAGACTTTTGGGCATGGGCGATATCAGAGCACTAATCGAGAGAGCGAAAGAAACGATCACAGAAGAGCAGGCGCTCGAGACAACGAAGAAGATTATGAGCGGTCGCTTCACCTTAAAGGAAATGTACGAACAGATACAAATGCTCACGAATATGGGACCTCTCAAGAAGCTGATATCGATGCTCCCGGGAATGCCAGGTCTGTCTGATAAGGTCGATCTGGAGGAGTCACAACATCGTCTCTGGAAATTCAAGGTAATTATGGATTCGATGACGGAAGAGGAAATGGAGAATCCTAGAATCATCAAGTCATCAAGAATCCTCAGAATCGCGAGGGGTTCTGGCGCAGACCCTAAAGATGTAAGGGAGCTTTTGCGACAGTACAACAATTCGAGAAAAGCGGTCAAAGGATTCCTCGGCAACCGCAAGTTGAGAAAGCAGCTACTCAAACAACTCCAGTCTGGAGGACTTGAGGTGCAGGAATGAGACGTTTCGTCATCATTGGTCATAAAGCTACGACCTCAGGTTCATTCAAACTCGACGATCTTGCTGGGAGCACAGGTCGACTTGATATTCTCTTACGATGCATCAATTCCGCTTTCTTTCTCTCACATGATATCAGAAGGGATGCGGAGGTTTACCTTATTTTACTCGGACCACCAAATCCACCGAAGACGTTGAAGTTTGTCGGCGCCGAACTCAAATATCTTAATCCCGACGAGAGGAGTACCGGTGCTCTCGTCAGAAATGCGCTCATGCAGAAAGTTATAACGGAAGAGCGGTGTTCGCCAGGAATCTATGCATCGAATCGTTCTTACAGCGATGTCTTAACTATCATTTCGAAAGACAGCCAATTAGTCTACCTGAAAGAAGATGGAACGGATATTCGAGAAGTGGAACTTCCTGAGGATGTGAGTTTCGTGCTCGGCGATGATCAGGATCTCACCTATGAAGAGGAAGAGCTGCTCATGAATTATTCGCCCTTGAAAATCAGCCTGGGGCCTATCAGCTACCATGCCGATCATTGTATCACGATCGTCAATAACGAACTCGATAGGCGCTTCGTTCGATGATTCGGATTATCGGTTAACCTTTTAACCGCGGATGCGATACTTACTTTTCAATGGTCGAGCGGATTCCACAACACAAACACTGCCGTCAGTGCGGCAAAGCGTTCATAGGTACCTCCGAGTACTGTTCAACCGAATGTACGAAGGCTGGAGAGGAAATTCTTAAGAAAAGGAAACGACAACTCATCATTCTCTATGTATTGACGCTAGCGATACTGACCGTTGCCGTTCTTATTATGGCGGTTCCATGAAAGTCGCTGTTGCTGGTACCTTTAATGTTCTTCACAGAGGACACAGGTTTCTACTTGATACAGCCTTCAGTTTCGGCAATCATATCGTCGTTGGCATCACTTCAGATGCATTCGCGAGGCAAAGCCGAGAAAGCGTATTCCCGCTTGAAGAGAGGATCGATCGTCTCAAGCAATATCTTTCAACGAAGAATAAGAATTGGGAAATCGAAATCCTAGACGATCCTTATGGAAGCGCAATAAGCGATCCTGATATCCATATCCTTGTTGCCTCAGAGAGAACGATCGAAATGGGAAAAAGGATCAACGAAATCAGAGAATCCAAGGGATTGCCCGCAATCGCACTGCACGCTATTCCATTAATTTTGGCAGAGGATTGTGTACCGATCAGTTCTACACGAATTCTCAAAGGAGAGATCGATGAAGAAGGCAAAATGCTTCGCCCTATTGTGGTAAAAGTAGGCTCAGACAATCCTGTCAAGATCAGGGCCGTTCGAAGCGTTATGAAGAAGATTTACAGTAACGTCATTATCAGCGCTTCAAAAGTTGAGAATCATGTCGGCGAACAGCCCTGGGGCGAAGATACGCTGAAAGGGGCGATCGAGAGGGCAAAGCGCGCGATCGAAGATGCTGACTTTGGTGTTGGAATCGAGGCAGGAGTTTTTGAAATGAAAGATGGGCTTTTCGATGTCCAGTATTGCGCCATCATCGATAAGATCGGAAGAATCACAATTGGGCATGGCTCTGGGTTTAAGCTCCCTTCATGCATTGAAAAGGATCTTCGGAACGGAAAGACTGTGGGAAAGATTTTTGAAGAAATCAGCGAGACGAGGAATATTGGGCGGAAGCAAGGCGCAATACATTTTTTAACGAAAGGATTGATGACACGACAGAAGCTTACAGAACAATGTGTTTTGGCAGCAATGGTCCCTCGCATCAGATATGATCTCTATTTCGAACGCTGAGCGTTTTCTCTTCTTTTTCTCAGGAATGAAAAATAATCATCGAGTGTCCCGCAGTTGTTGAGGCCAATACATTCGAATCGTCGGAACTTCTTGCAATAAAAGTCGAATTCGTTGAATTCACATATCGCGCTCCGATCTGCTCTGCACTTTTCCTTTATGCACCTGAATCCAGCATAAAGGCCGGTGCAATTGCCATTCTCATCGAGGTACTTGCATTTCATTTGATTCCTCCGATACTTTGCTTATATTTAGCGAAATGAGCCATGTATGACTCAGCAGTTGAACAGTTTTCAAGTCCTGCACAGTAGAAACGTTGGTATTTAGCACAATAAAGGCCATGCCAGTTCTCAAAAGTGCAATCGTTTTTCTTAATTGTCGGGGCGGAAGAAAACTTGATCGTGCACTTTTCCTCGCCGATGCATTCCCTTCCTTTAATCAGCGCATTAGCGCAGAAAACCTGACGATATCGATACTTGCACAAATGACCCCCATCCCTTCTGAATCTTGAAATTGAATAGTCGTACGATAATTTAAATATAACGAAATATCCAACGCTTTGTCCTCGTCGCGGCTGGAAAATCTCTCTTCATTCTATAATATTTTGTTCATGATTGTCAATGCCAGCAAAAGAATCATTTCTCTTTCATCGGATAAATGGCCTTTGTGAGCGCGACAAACCAGATGACTTCTATGGCAAGGCACACGGTGGCGGGAATTGCAGCTACATTGCCGATCAAGACAGATGCAAGTGCGGCTGCCATTCCTGTGTTCTTGTAAGTTGAGAATAGCACGATCGGTATTCTCTTCTTTTTCTCAACACGAAGACGTCTCGCAATAAATTCAACGGTTCCGCCAACGAAGAAGGTTCTCGCGGCTGCGACAAGGAATAGAGCGAATATAAGAATCGGATCACCAAAAAATGCATTCCTGTTAGATCCCGTAATAGCAAAGAACATGACAAAGAATGCGATATTAATTAATATCGTACGCATCTGTCCGGACATCGGCACCTTGACAAGCGCTCTCGAGGCTGCAAGCGGCAAGAAGATGAGAACTATGACATACCAGAGGAGCGTCAATTGATCGACAGGCTTCCCAAGGAATAGCAGCGTCATGAGCGGTGTGATCACCAGGGAAAGAACGTAGATCACCGTTGATGCGACAAGAGAGAATTGCAGGTCTCCCTTCAGAAGATAAGTGAATGGTATGACGGCGATCGCTGACGGAACTGAAGCAACAATCACCCACCCAATTCTTATCTCAGCATCGCTAAATAAAGAACCAAGAAGTATCGTCACGATGGAAGAGACGCCGAAACAAGCGACCAATGCGACGATAACCGATTTGGTATGTTCCCTCAAACGCATGCCTCGAATTTTCAAACCGCCAAGGGACAGGGACATGACGATAACGAGACAGGCCATCGCGATATCGGCATTGTGCGCTGGGAAGCCGCCGATCGCGAAGCCAAGTATGAAGGCGAAAAGCATCATTAGCGCGTTGTTTTGAAGGATATCTCGAATGGCCATGATTGGAGGCGGCCTAACTGAGAGGATAGATTAAAGCTTTTTCAACAGCGAAAAAGAGCATCGAGCGAAATGTAGCTTTAACAATCTGTATTTCGCATTTGGAAACGTCTTTTCAATCTTAGATACCCTTTTCATGTACCTGGTACAAGCATGCAAGAGAACATTAAATGATATCGTAGGTTCACTACTCTTCAAAATTTTTGGTTGAATTTCTTATCATCGCTTATCAACGGTCATGCAAATCTCTAGGAAATCCTGGATCTATTTTTTCTTTAAGTCGAATCCAACATGATCTGACACCCTAAAGAATACAATTCATGTAGCTCTTCATAGCGACAGAGAGAGAGAAAAAAATAAAAGAAAGTCCATCCCGTTGGCGATGGAAGACGAGGCGAAATTAAGTCTTTTAGAAAAAATCCAGTCCCTTATCTTAATAGGTGCGATGATTCTAGGCCTTGTCTTTGGGGTCTTGAAAAACAATTCAGATTCGAATGTTGATTTCTTAGTGTCCCTTGCAATAATCGTTCTTATTTATAGCATGGCGTTGAGCGTTCCCCTAGGCGAGGTCGGACGTTCGTACAAACGAGTAAAATTCTTCTTGATCGCTTGGGGATTGAATTTTGCAGTAATTCCTCTTATAGCCTGGCTTCTGGCGATGGTTTTTTTGTATGCATATCCTGCGATATATATTGGTTTCATTCTTTATTTGGTTACTCCGTGCACAGACTGGTTTCTTGTATTTACTTCGATGTCCAAAGGGGATGTCCCGCTGGGATTGGCACTGCTTCCGACAAATCTAGCGCTACAGATAATGCTGATGCCTATCTACGTATATCTTTTCGCAGGTCACATGATAGATTTTCAAATCAGTGCTTTCCTCGAGACTTTATTGATCTTTATAGCGTTCCCATTTGCTCTCGCAGCCTTGACAAGGTACCTCATTGGGAAGTCAAAGGGTAAAAGCAAAGAAAAAGAGATCCTAGGCAAGATTTCATCTCCTTTGCAACTCGCGAGTCTAGTCGTGGTGATATTCCTGATGTTTTATGGGCAGAGCTATGTGATTGTTGAGAACCTGGATCCTCTTCTCCTCATGTTCGTGCCGCTACTCATCTTTTTCACACTATCGTTCATTAATGCCCAGATATCGAGCAAAGTCTTTCATCTCGAATATAAGGAATGTGCTCTTCTGACATGTACGACTGCGGCCAGAAATTCTCCGCTGTCCCTTGCTATTGCTTTTGGTGTTTTTCCGAATGAGCCGTTGATTTATGTTTCTATAATCATAGGAGTGCTCATCGAATTGCCAATTCTTGTAGCAATCACCAAGGCACTTCGCTTCTGCGAGAGGAGATTTTTCAATAAAACAGCTACTGCTGGCTAAGAAAGTGAGCAACCAAAGC
Organism: Methanomassiliicoccales archaeon; assembly: GCA_014361295.1. Lineage (NCBI taxonomy): Archaea > Methanobacteriati > Thermoplasmatota > Thermoplasmata > Methanomassiliicoccales > Methanomassiliicoccales archaeon. The sequence goes on from JACIVX010000001.1 coordinate 501,416, forward strand.
TTTGAAGTTCAACTATTTCTCAATTGAGTTCATCTACAGGTCAAAACATGAAAGCAAGAATGCCTGCGAAAAATTGACGATTGATCCTATGAATAAGGCGCCGAGGGGGAGATTTGAACTCCCGTGGTGCAGAGCACCACCGGCTCTCAAGGCCGGCGCTGTGATCCGGGCTTAGCTACCTCGGCAACGATGATAACCTCCTTCATTAACTCCACCATATTAGATTTTCCGATGATGGTCTTAGATAACCCTCTCGAGTTTTCCAGCTAGTAGCGTTTCAAGATCAAATTCCATCGCAACCGCAGGGTAGGCAAGCGTGAAATTCGTCAGAACTTCGGGATGGATTTCCCCGAAATGGCCTATTGTCTCGTCGCCGTTTAATACAAAAGCTTGCCTTCCATCAACGTACATGCCAAGATCGGCAGGTTTTAATGTGAATTCAATTTGGCAATCCCGGAGGATGCTTTCAACAATCGACTTCATCTCGGTGAAACCAGCTTTTGCGTGCAGCGAAATTGCTGCAATGTGTTTTCTACGCTTCGTGCCAGTCACAACATCGCCGATCTCAAAGACCCTTTGGGGAAGATCGCGATGCTTACTTTTTTTCAGCAGAGATAACAGACTCGGCAGGAGATGGGTTCTTAGACAGGTGTGATCCTCGCTAATCGGATTGAGGATTTCAACGGACTCCGTCGCTTCGATTCTCATCTTTTCGAATTGTTCCTTTGGACTTGAGAGTGTGAGTGTCGTCACCTCAAGATATCCATGACCTATCATTATATCCCTGAGAAGGGAGCTTGCTTTTTCAACTGGTCGCTCACTGCCAATTGTCTGGCAACGCGGAAGAATTCCTCCAAACGATTCATATCCGTAGCCAATCGCGACGTCTTCAATAAGATCAACGGGATGAAGGATATCCATCCTCGTTGCAGGCACCAGAACCTCAATAACGTTGCCTTCACACTGGCAACCGTATCCCATTTTTTCTAAACACTGCGTAATCGCTTTCCCGTCAAGATCGAGGCCGAGATGCTTGTTGCAATCCTCGGCACGCAAGATCATCTTTCGAGGTTCGAGATCGGGCGTGACGATGCGGTCTTCGCCCTCGACGACAATTGTTTCAATGTTCGATCCCCATTCCGCCAGCGCCGTTGCAACGATGTTCAGCGTTCCTGATATCGCATGGAAGTCGGTACCAGTCACATCGATAAAGATGTTCTCTGTCTTTTCAGTCACAACAGTCAGCTGCCCATTGATGATTGGGGGAAAAGAAAGCACCTCACCGCGCCTATCGACAATAATCGGATACCTTTCCTTTCCTTCGAGTATGTAACGATATTCGATCCCCTTCTCATGTTTTTCAAGAATCTCCTGGAGATTCATCATCTCATTCTTTCCCAAAGGAACAAATGAAATCTCGTCGGGTCGCACTGCCTTATATGTGAATGGAGGCTCTACACGGTCTAGATCATGAATACCAATCGAGACCTTTGCCCTTTTTCTACCAACAGTCAGATGGAGCTTTTCTTGAAGCCCCATAAGCGACCGGATGAGCTCATCGGACATTTTCACGTTTCTCACAACACCTCCGACAAAGAATGGTCTCACTTCTTTCGTACTCTTGTCATGCTTCATCACAATTTTCGATTCACGAACCTCATATCTTTTAAGACCAGGTTCGAAACCAAGAAAGGACCTCAGTGCCCTCGCAATGCCTTCAACGCTGTATAAATCTGGTCTGTTCGGAAAAAACTCCATCATAATTTCTCTAGTTTCAGAATCATATCCATGAAAATCTGCACCCATCATCGGCAATTTCTCTAAAATCGTGTCGAGTGGAATTTCACGACCGATGAGCCTGATGAGATCGTCGTATTTGAAATTGATAACTGGCATCGCGGGGATGCCATAGAGATGACATTATTTATTCTTTTCTTGAAACGGCCAGAAGAACGATGTCACCAACATTAGTACCTGTTGGCCCTGTGAAAATGAGACCACCGTGTTTCTTAAAATAGGAATAGGAATCGTTATTTGCGAGGTACTCAACTGCTTCCTCCGTAAACACATGACAATCGGCAATCGCGCCACCAGCATCGCTATTCCCATCGATGCCGTCAGTTCCATAGGATAGGATTGTGATGCCTTTCTCTAGCTCAAGCAATGCGCCAAGCACCAGCTCGCAGTTTCTCCCGCCCTTTCCTTTTCCTCTAACAGTCACCGTTGTTTCGCCACCAGCGATGATCATTCTCCTGGTTTTTCGAGATCCAATTGTATGAAGAATCTCTTTTCCGAGGCGTGCAAACGCCTTGCCAACATCCCTCGCTTCGCCCCTCATCGACGATGTGAGGATGAGAGTCTCGTAACCATATTCTTTCGCCTTTTGTAGAGCGGCTTCAAGAGCTATCCTGTTGCTCGCGACAATGACGTTCTTGACTTTATTGAATACGAGATCGCCTGGCTTCGGGTTTTCTTCACCACCGCGTTCAAGTCTCTCTCTGACCGATCGCGGGACTTTATCGAGAAGATCATATTTCCTGAGGACCTGACGTGCATCGTTGAAGGTCGTCGGGTCCGGAGCCGTCGGTCCCGATGCGATACTTTCAAGTGGATCGTTGATGACATCGGATATAATCAGACTTAAAACAGTAGCTGGAAATGCTGCCTTAGCAAGGTTGCCACCTTTGAGACACGAGAGATGACGGCGAACGGTGTTGAGCTCCTCGATTGTTGCACCCGCAAGCATGAGCATCTCAGCCGTCATTTTCTTTTCCTCCAGCGTGATGCCTTCCGCGGGACAGGGCATCATCGCGGATCCGCCGCCAGAAATGAGACATATGATGAGATCGTTTTCGCCAGCTTCCTCGCATATACGCTTAATCTTTAGCGCTCCCTCCATTCCCTCGATCCCAGGATGGGGATGCGTAGCCTTATGAAGAACGATTTTTCCAAGGCGTCCTTCCCCAATCGTGTTGACAATTCCCGCTGTAATTTTCTCACCAATCATGTCATTGATCGCTGCCGCCATTCTTGCAGAGGCTTTCCCAGCGCCTACGACAAAGATCCTGCTGAACGATCCAAGGTTCAATGTCTCATTACCGATGCGCATCTCATTTCCATTGATCCGGAGCGCTCCCTTGACGCAACCGTATGGATCGACGGCATCAATTGCAGCATCAAGAATACCAAGCATCTCAGCCCGAATCTTCTTATCTCCAGAAGCGATGAGTTCCTCTCTATTCACAATTATCAAATCAATCCTTCCACACGCGTGTATTGACGAGATTCGGCGGTCTTTTGCCTTTTAGCCCTGCAAGCAAATTCTCTGCAGCCATCACCGCCATCCTGTTGCGTGATTCGTATGTCGCGCTGCCTGTATGAGGTGTCAGAACGACATTCTCGAGTGCAAAGAGCTCCGGATTGATTTGCGGTTCATTTTCAAATACATCGAGACCAGCATAGGCAATTCGTTTTTCTTTCAGAGCAGAAATGAGCGCCTTCTCATCGACAACCTCACCCCTCGCCACATTGATGAGAATTGCATTCTTTTTCATAAGCCCAATTTCCTTCTCTCCGATCAGATGGAATGTTTCTTGCGTCAGAGGCACGTGAATTGTCACGAAATCCGATTCCTTTAACAATGTGTCAAGCGGCACGTAGACCGCACCAACTTCCCTTTCGCCATCAATATTGCGCTTTCTATTGTGATAAAGAATTCTCATGTCAAATCCCCTGGCCCGACGCGCAACTGCCGTTCCAATGTCACCAAGCCCAATGATGCCGATCGTCCTCCTGTAAACCTCGTATCCGAGCATGAGCATTGGACCCCATCCGACGAACTTGCCTTCCCTCACAAACCGATCAGATTCGGGAATTCTTCTCGCACACGCCATGATGAGTGCCCATGTTAAATCCGCCGTTGCATCGGTTAGAACACCTGGCGTGTTTGTGACGAGAATCCCTCTTTTCGTGGCTTCTTCAACATCGATGTTGTTGTATCCGACCGCGTAATTCGATATGATTTTGAGTTGAGAGCCCGCGGCCTCCATAACATCGCGATCGATGCGGTCGCTTAGAAGGCAAAGCAAACCATGCTTCCCTTTGATCCTGTGGATCAGTTCACCCCTGGGAATTGGTGTATCACCCTCGTAAATGTCCAGATTGACTTCCTTGCCGAGAATATCAAGACCCGCATCTGGAATTTTTCTCGTGACTAAAACGTCAAATTCCTTCATCGCAACTGAATATCATAAGATCATTATTTCAATTATCGCCACATTGCCTCATTTAAACTAAACTCTATCTCCCGAGTGTCCTGTGAGCACTTGCAAGTTCACCTGCTGCTTCAGCGGCTAGCGTCGACAACTCGCCAGCAAGAACTGTCGCTGCCACAATCTCAGCGAACTTTTTCGCTTTGTTCTCACCAAAACATCCCATCATCGCGAGCGCTTCCTGCTGGCATGGCAATCTCGTTCCGCCTCCGACAGTGCCAACTTCAAGCGATGGTAATCGCACTGAAATGTACAACGAATTATCTACAACTTCGCAGGTCGTCATCCCCATACTACCTTCGACAACCTGAGCCGGATCCTGCCCTGTCGCGATGAAAATCGCCGCAAGGATGTTCGCGATGTGAGCATTGAAACCGTATGCGAGTGCGAGACCGCTTCCAATCTGATTTTTCCTGAACGAGGCTTCAGCAATCGACTCGGGCGTTGTATGCAATCTAGAATCCACGATTTCTTTTGGAATTAGCGCATCAACGTGAACGGTCTTCCCCCTACCTAAAATAAAGTTGATCGCCGCCGGCTTTTTATCGGTGCACATATTCCCCGATATGGAAACGAGGACAGCTCCTGTCTCCTTTTCGATCAACTTCGCAGCGGCTTCCGTCGCAATCGTCGCCATGTTCATCCCCATTGCATCACCAGTCTCATAAGAAAATCTCAGGAATAGACTGCGACCAGCAGCGAATGGCTGAATACCGACGAGCTTGCCGTGCTTTGTCGTTGCCTCTGCTTCCTTTTTGATCTCCACGAAATGATCGGCGACCCATCGGGTAACCTCAACCATATGGCGCACATCCTTCACTTTGAACACTGGGGCACGCGTCATTTCATCCCTTGTTATTATAGTACGGGCACCGCCTGAGGCAGTGATCACAGAGCATCCACGGTTTACGGAAGCGACTAGGGCAGCCTCGGTCGTCGCCATCGGTACAAGAAACTCCCCGTTCGCGTGATCTCCTCTGATGGCCAACGGACCGACAAAACCGACTGGTACCTGGATACAACCAATCATGTTCTCGATATTTCTCGCAGCAAGGAGGGGATCGATGGAATATGAAGCAATACTGGCGAGTTTCACACCAGTGAACTCTTCAACAGCTTTTCGCCGATCGTCTACATCCTCCTTTTTTCGACCTCTGTTCTTCAATCCAGACATCATCCAAATCGTCTAGTTAACAGCATGAGCAATATTAAGCACTTATGTCATTTGTCAATTAGGAGTTGCATATATTGAGAGAGTTCAAAATTTTCTCGAAATAATTATGAGGAAAGGTTTTTAATGGCATGACATATTTCCAGAGACGCAACGGGCCCATAGCTTAGCCTGGTTGGAGCGCCCGGCTGATAACCGGGAGGTCAGGAGTCCAAATCTCCTTGGGCCCACTCCGACTCCTGGCCAGGGCTCCGATGTTCCCTCTCGCGGCACAGTCCCCTACACGTCGAGATGGAGGACTTCCTCGCCGATGCGAGGCAGTTCGGTGCTGAGGCGCAGAGGATGCGGGCCGCGGAAGAGCGCGACCGTCTCGTGATCATCCGCGGCGAGCGCGAACTCCGTCTCGAGGGGACGGATCCTTGAACGAGTTCTCAGAACCCTTCGTCTGCGAGCGCTGCGGAAAGTGCTGTCTCCTGCCGACTTGGGATGAACTCCCAGCGATTTTCAAAGGCCTGGATCTTAGACCTTTCTCCCGATCTCAAGGCACTCTACCATACCGTCGATCCGAAAACCTCTTACTGCCCGCATCTGAGAATGGACGGCAAGCTCGCGAGCTGCGCTATCTATGAGAATCGACCGAGGATTTGCTGGGTCTATCGCTGCGACAAGGCGAAGGCGATGCTCTCCGCGGCGCAACGCTGCGCCGAGGTCCTCGACGACATACTGATCCAGGGATGGAAACCGGACGGCACGAACTACGTCATCAGCGGGCTGCATCAGAGCGCCAACAACGACTACAGCACCTCCACCGATTTCGGGACGTTCAGAAATCCACTGAAGGCGGTGACCGGAGACCTCACACTGCTCTGGGCGGACAACGTCAACGAGGTCAACTTCAACCTCGTGCTGCACCCGACGCAGTATGCCGAGCTGATCAAGAGTGTCTCCACCGGCGTGATCGAGTACGATGAAGTCATGAAGCTCTTGGCCCTCATCCCGGACATGCTGAAGGGACAGGTGATCATGTCGAACGATCTGACAGACAGCACGGGCATACTGAGCCCCGTCGACCCGAGGGATTGTACATCGCGTCGTTAGGGCTCAGGACTTCCGGAACGTCATCGGCGAGGATTCGAAGCTGCCGGCGATCTCCCCCGTCTACGGACACGTCTATGGCATCATGAGGCCGAGGATCAAGCAGATCAACGCGATCTGCAAGCTGAGCGCCATTTGAGGGCATCGACCCTCTCTTTTCCCTTTTCTTGAGGAAGCAAAGGTAATCATGTTGTGGGATCCAGGCACCAACATAGGGAAGTTAATGAGGGAGGACCTGTCGGTCATCAATGCAACAAATGCCATGGTCTCCGCTGGAGTCGCAGCTGGCACGAAGAGCTGCACGACATCGGCCTCGCAGGTCGCGGCAGATCAGGCATGCGTCGAGGTCCTCTGTCAGGCCGATCCGGATAACACTTCGGACGTGCTGATTGGGAGCGCCACCACGCAGCCTGTCAAGCTTAGGCCCGGGCAGAATATCGTTATCCCCTGTAGCAACGTGAACCTGCTCTACGCAAAATCGTCCGCGGGGACCGCGGTACTGAACTGGCTCTCAAGGATGTGATCGCATGGGAATGCACATCGGCGGTCAGGACCTGAGCGTCTACAACTCGGCGATCTACGGCCTCGAGTGGAACAAGACGACGGACGTCTATACGCGGCTGAAGGCGGCTGAGGGCAAGACACAAGCCTCGTTCAACGATTACCTTCCGTGGCTCGGGATGCGCAGGTGCAACCTCTCAGATGCGGGGGAGATCACTGCCTATTACGGCGATCCGGCCTACAAGGACGACGGATCGAATGGGCAGGTCATGGTCATCATCCCGAAGTTCTATTATCGGGTCGAAGTGACTGCGAGTGGCTACAGATGGTATGTCTCTCCGATCGCCGTGCCCGGGTTCAAGGTACATCCCGCCTTCATTCGGGACGGTGTGATCAGGGAGAAGATATTCGTCGGTGCGTACGAGGCGAGCGCGTACGACGTTACCGCCCCGGCGACGGAAGTCAACACGATCACTGTCACCGCCGAAGCGACCGCAGACGGCAACGTCACAGTCAAATTGGACGGCAACAATACCTTCGCGATCGCAGTCCTCAACGGCGACACGGCCGACCAGGTGGCGGCGAAGCTCAGGGCGGCCATATATAATGGTTATCAACAATCATGGATTCCCTCCGGCAGCGGCGCGGACTGCATTCTGACCTGCTCAAAGTCCGGATTGAAGACGACCGCGACCTTCAGCGGAGGGGCGACCGGCGTCACGGCAACGGTGGCGAAGACTGTCGCAGGAGCGGGCGGATACATGCTCAACGACCCGGCCGGACGAGACAATACTGCGGGGACAGGCGACAAGCTCGCCTCGGTGGCGGACGTTAAGCCCATATCCGGATGGAACACCCCATTGACAATTGCCAACGCAAGGACGCTCGCGCATAACAGGGGCGCGGGCTGGGAAATAATGGACTTCCTCACTGCGAGCGCCATACAGCTCCTGCATCTCATCGAATACGCATCGTTCAACAGTCAGAATAACATCGGAAGTGGCGTGACTGCGGTGACGGACGACGGCGCGACAAACATGGCTGTCTACACCGGTCAGACGAAGACGCTCGGCAACCTGAGTGGAGCGGCGACAGGGCAGACGCACTACCAGACCGGGCAGGCGGCGAACTCGGTCAGCTATCGCGGCATCGAGAACTTCTGGGGGAATATCTGGAAGTTCATCGACGGCATCAATGTCAAGGCCAACAGGAATCCTTGGATCGCGGATCACGACTTCGCCTCCGATACGTTCGCGCATCCCTATGTCGACAGCGGGCTGACGCTCTGCGCGACTGATGGCTGGGTGACGGATATCGCGATCGACTCAGACAACGATTATCAATTCCTTCCTTCGGCAGTCGGCGGGTCGAGCTCCACGAAGCTTTGCGATTACTATTATCAAGCGGCTGGTAACAAAATCGCGCTCCTTGGCTCGTATTGGATTGATGGCGCGAATGTGGGGGCCTGGGATTGGAATCTGGATAATGGCTCGGGCAGTTCGGCTCGGTATATCGGCGCCTGCCTGTGCATCGTGGAAGGCATCATTCATCTGAACGGAAGCTGCAGGCTCTCTCGCCCTGCCCCTTGACAAAACAAGTACGAGAGATGCCGTGCTGGTAGGGCGCCCGCCGTGGCGTACAGAAGCTGAAGGAAAAAATCAAACGCATCGAGGAGCAACTGGAATATTTGAAGAAGCGATTAGAAACGATCAATCGGTTGCCCGAGGATGAAATGAATGCGTCGAGGTGGGAATCGGGGAAGTGGCGGTGAACTGATGCCGGTCAAAAGGGTGATTTTCAATAGCAGAAGATTTGCTGTGAACGGGCATCAGGTTTTTTATCCCCCGTAATTACTTACGCCCCTTAAGTTATTTGTGAGGTCAGCAGAAGTGTTCGGAGCATGGGGTCGCTGATCCTGTAGACGTTTTCTTTTTCTTCTACCAGCATGGCTGCTTTGAGGTTTTCTATTATTCGGTAAATCGTTGCGTCGTTAACTGCGGACGCTTTCGCGATTTCCACCGCTCCCTTCATTTCGGCCCAGCGTGCTGGGGTGGCTGCCGCCTTGAGAGCTGCCAAGTAAGCCCGTCTGTCTCTTCCTTCGAGGAAATGCTCAAGTTCATCCCTTACGATTCTAATGCCCTCTGAAACTGTTTCTTCAAGGGCTTTTTGGTGGGGAAGTTTTCGTATGGCCACGTTGTTTCCATATAAGGTCAGCCACCCTGGGATACCATCGAGTCTCTCGACAGCTTCGCCTATTAATTCATCTTTTATAGCTAGATTGTATTCTTCAAATCCTTTCTTTAGGAATTTGAAGGTAATTTCTCTCGTGAACGGTTGGATGTAGAGTTTTGCAGGTGATCGTCCGTAGAGGGGTGATGATGATTCCGGTTCGAGTAGCGTTTTCATGAGGCCGAACATGGATCCTGTGAATACAAAGACTATGTTTGGGTGTGTGTTGAAAATGTTGGCCAATAATTTTAGCAACCGGCCCGAGATTGCTGCAAGTTCTTGCACTTCGTCGAGTTCGATGACACAATCCCCCGCTTGATCTCCTATCGCTTCTAGCAAATCCGACACAGTTGTCATGGGCCTTTTGGAGATCGATATTGAGATTCCGCCGGTCCCTACGGATACGCCTTCGATTCTCCGGGCAGCGTCCTCGATCTTTTGAAGAATACTTTTTTCATCATTAAGGCCTCGTGCAAGGGCCCTCAATAGGCCGTTGGTTCCTTTTGCTCCCCAGAGGTTCACATAGACTACTTTCATTTTGGCTCTTTTTAACTCGGTGCCTGCAACTCTTAGCAGACTGGTTTTGCCCACCATTCTCGGACCGAGGACGGCTGTCCATCTTTTGGCTTTGACTAGACGAATAAGTTCTTCGAGTTCCTTTTCTCGTCCAAAAAGTTCTCTTAGAGATTCTTTAGGGTTGAGGTTGAATAGAGGCACGCTTAACCCCCGTAAGTACTTACCCCCCATAAGTGACTGTTGCAATTTAACTTTTCTGTTGTCTGTACTGTCCGAACTACTTAATAGCGCTGAGCATTGACTTGAGGTATTTTGGGACTATCCATGATGGCCTGAAACATATGAGTTCGTATGACAAAAACTATGATTACGGGGGCCAAAATCCTTCTCGGGCGACCTGTCAAACCTCTCTTTCCCTTGTAGCAATTGATCTCCGAGTTCAACGACCTAGATTCCACGCACTTCCACGCAGTCTACCGTCGCAATGAGTCAGTAAAAATCGAGGAGAAAGTCCGACACCTGGAGGAGCGGCTCGCCTGCGTGAGGAGGCGCCTCGAGGCCCTGGAATGATCGATCCATCCGTCATTCCGACCGGGACGAAGTGGCGGATCGAACATGGACGGAAACATTTCAGGCCGAAATCGGGCGAAACGAAATATACGGGGTTAACAATCGCCTAGAAAAGGGATCGAGGGAGGCGAACGGAGGTGATCCGATGAGCAAGGGGAGGAGGCTCGGTCCGAGTCTGAGAAGGGAGATCCTCGAGTTTTTGAGGGAAGAGGGGGACGCGACGGCGAAGGAGGTCGTCGAGCACTTCATTTCTTCGGGAAAGAGAAACGTGCCGACAAAGAGAGAAGTCTGGTATCTCATAGCCCGGTACAAGAAGGCGGGTGCAGGATGCGGAGAGTTTAAGGGGATCGATGTGGAAATGTGACGATATAATGAGCGCTAGGTGGGCAATTGGCGTGGCGATGGACGGGCAGAGACGAAGAAGTCAATATTCAAAATCAGGGCTTGCTCGGGTAGCCCCTTCGTCGTGTGCCCTTAAAACCGTTTGAACGGTTTCTATTTTACATAGATAGTGCTCGACTCTTCTCTTTGCCTCTTACGGCAGATCGGGAAAGACTGGAAGACGAACACAACAGGATTGTCGAAGGAAAGTAGCATATGCTTTAGGCAACATACGCCTAGAAGGAGGTCATTTGGATGAAAAGAGAAATCGGTGCGAAGAACTGCCTATATCCCTTGCCCACAGTTCTTGTGGGTGCACTAGTCAACGGAAAACCGAACTACATTGCAATAGCCCACGTGGGCATCGCAGATTTTAATTCGGTTTCAATAAGCATGAACAAGAAACACTACACGAACATTGGTATAAAGGAAAACAAGTGCTTCAGCGTCAACATCCCCACAGAGGATTTGGTAATGGTAACTGATTATTGCGGAATCGTATCTGGGAAAGATGAAGATAAGTCTGCTCTTTTCAAGACTTTCTACGGAAAACTTGGAACTGCTCCTATGATTGAAGAGTGCCCAGTCTGTATGGAATGCGAGCTCATCGCTACGGTTGACTTCCCCGATCACGATTTGTTCATCGGAAAGGTCGTAGAAACCTACTGCGATGAGCAAGTTATGACTGGTGCAGCGGTGGACTTCTCGAAACTTCGGCCGATCTTGTTCTCGATGACTGATCGGTCTTACTATCGTCTTGGTGAGAGGTTCGCAAAGCCATGGAGTATTGGTAAGGAGTTCAGAAAGAATAAAGGTCATTAGGCGCAGCCTGCGGCGGATTGATGTTGCCGTCGCCGTCGGGATCCGTTCAGAAAGAATAAAGGTCATTAGGCGCAGAGAGGAACCCCACCTAGGGTCAGGCAACTCTCACCAGTTAATGCCATATAATCGAAATCAGAAAGAGAATGTAGGCCATGCTCGGGCACTCCGGAAAACGTATGACGGTTCTGGTGACAGATGGGGAGAACAAAAGGAAAGGGTAAAAGGGTTTCATTAGCTGGTCCCACTCTATTACGCCGAAATTGATCCCCGATTTTTACCATTTGGCTAGATCGATGCTCGGTCTCGGGTTAGATGCGCATCCAATCGTCCGTACGAATTATCTTGGGGAGTCGAATTGTCAATCCTCTTATGCTGATGGTAAAAATCAATCCCAACCCACTATCATTCAATTACGACTTCCAATTGTGGCTGGTTTTGAGACAGACTCTCAAAAAAAAATGAGCCCATGATATGCTGTTGGATGATTGAACTTGCATTCTTGAGGTGCCTATCAGAAAAAGTTTTACATCCTGGTCATTGGATATTTCCTTGAGTTTGACTAGGGAGAATCAACCAACAGTCATTCATACTGATCTCGGAATGTGTATGAGCCACGCGATTAGACCGAATGCAACTACACAAAGAACGGCTGAATACAGCACTCCGACAATCGAAGAGAAGACCACCCAGAGAATTCAGATTACGGTGCTCGATATGAAGTCACCAATCCCATCGACGAATTGAAGAGCACCATGTCTAGTTCCAGCGACATTCTTTGGCATTCTCCGCATCCTCCGGCGATCACCAACTTGATTCGAATCTCCGCGCTGTTGCTCGCCATCATCGATTTGTGCTTCTCAATATCGATCATTCCAGAAGTAGGACGCCTTTAGGGCTCTCGATAAGCATGTCTTTTTCCACCTTCTGATGCTCATCGCCGATTTCCACGACACCTCTGCCCTCCAGAATGTAGAAGAAAACGTCAACGGGAGTGGTGTGCTTTTTCAAAGACTCTCCAGGCGCGAGGGCCATATGGATTACTTCTGCATGCTCGCTATCATATATTTTCTTAGCTTCGACTCCATGAACATTCTGAAAAGATTTCGCATCAACGACATTGACTATTTTCATAGACTTCACGTCCTTGGTACCTCAGTATTCGCTCAGCAATTTATCCTTTTCCACTACCGCTTAAGTCACGTGGCAAAAGGTCCCTTGATTTGAGATATTGTTCTGTGCATTTTGTGAAAGAAATAGGAGAACACAGTCACTACAAAATCTTTTCATTTGTCTCTTGCGGCCCCGATGGATGTTCATATTGAATGCTCACAAAGAGATCATCGATGATTCCCGTTGCGGCCTGCGGAAGGATCCTTGCATTTTCATCAAAATCATCTAGCATATTAACGTCGGAATATTGACAACTGTTGCTCGTGCCGTAAGTCTTGCCGTACACTCCCAACAGCAGTGTATGTTAAGGTGTTCCGCGAAGTTAGCTTTTAAGCAAACACCATAAGGTTGTTCACAATGTTGTTCTGAAATGGAGTGTTGAAGTCTTCGAAGCGTATATCGAAATGTTCACTTCTAGACTATGAATGGTGAAAGATCATATCCAGGCACCTGAAAAGATATGCCAAGTCCTATTTATCCGTTAACGCAATTGTGGTTCTCACTACTCCAACCCGTCTCGTCGGATTAAACAGACTCTGGAAAATGTGGACATAATCAATGACAATATCTCATCTGAGCATGATCCCATGCTTCACCTGAAGGTGTAGATAGCCAGTAAATGTACCAATCTCCCGCGACTGCATTATCATGTGAGTATGCGAGATAGATCATATTTAGATAATCACGTGTGGGACTCCAGCTCGCCTGGAAGGTATAAATATCGCCCCATTTAAGGGCACTCTGGATAGATTCTTCTTTACTCTTTTTTCGTTTCAACCAAATGGTAGTCTGATGTTACGATAGATGAAAGTAACTTGAGCACTCCATTTCTATTCGAGATTCTCTGGACTCTTATTGTGATCTGGTCAACACCCACTCCGAAAGAAAATCCGGGACAACCATATAAAATTCAAGATAATTGATGACAGCGTAGAGGTGAGCCGCGAAAGCGCGCATTGCTCGGCTCGTTGTCTTGTCCTACTTCATTGGTATTTTTTGGAAAAATGCATAATTATCACTTGTCCGATAACGAGCCCAATTCGAAAGGGGAAAGAAAGGTTGCAAGGAACCGCCTATGAGAAAAAATCGCCTACGACTATCCGAGGAAATCAGATATCTGGATAAATGGGTTCCGATCGCAGTTCTAGTTGGAATCACTGCAGGTATCGGCGCGATTGCGTTTACATTTGCGATTGAGCAGTGCACGATTCTTTTCCTCGCAAAAGGGGCTGGATACGTTCCGCCATCGCCGGCTGGCGAGGGAGGAATGTCATTTATTTTCCCACGTTATTCTTTTCTAATTCCCGTAATCACCACTCTTGGTGGTCTCCTCAGCGGCATCATTGTGTACAAACTCGCGCCCGAGGCAGAAGGTCATGGGACGGATGCAGCGATCGATGCGTTTCACAATAAAAACGGGGAAATCTCCCCAAAGGTGCCCGTGATCAAACTGATTGCCTCCGCCATCACGATTGGATCTGGAGGAAGTGCTGGTCGTGAAGGGCCGTCGGCCCAAATTGGCGCAGGATTTGGCTCGATGATAGGAAAAGCTATGCATCTTCGTCCACACGAACGTGGCATCGCCATGGCGATAGGGATCGGCGCTGGCATTGGCGCGATTTTCAAGGCGCCGTTTGGTGGTGCGGTTCTGGCAGCTGAGATTCTCTACATCAGTGATTTTGAGATCGCGGTGCTCCCACCAGCACTCATCTCATCGACAGTCGCTTACAGTATTTATGGATCAGTGATGGGATGGACACCGATCTTTGGAATACAGAATCAATACATGTCAAACGATCCTATTTGGTTTCCGCTCTACGCATTCCTTGGGCTTATCTGCGGAATTGTGGCAATCGGATATATCCGCAGTTTTTACGGCGTCAAGGATCTCTTCAAACGCTTGCAGATCCCCAATTACGTCAAACCGGCGATCGGTGGTCTGGCCGTTGGCTTGATAGGAATGGCGCTTCCGCAAGTTCTTGGAATGGGTTATGGCTGGCTCCAGATGGCCATCGATGGTGAATTCATCACGCTGACATTCGGAATTATCATTGCGTTGATCGTTTTGAAAATACTAGCAACATCGCTGACTGTAGGATCTGGTGGAAGCGGCGGTGTCTTCGCGCCTGCGCTTTTCATTGGTGGTATGATTGGAGCGGCATTCTGGATGATTTGCCACTCCCTGATTCCCAATTTCGGTGTTGCCTCTGCCCCCTTCGTGATCGTTGGCATGATGGCGTTTTTTGGTGCCGCCGGCAAGGCACCGCTGGCGGTAATCTTGATGGTCTCAGAAATGACGGGATCCTATACTCTCCTTGTGCCTGCAATGATCGCCACGTCGATCGCTTATATCATTTCCGGCAAAAATACGATTTACCGGAGCCAGGTTCCAACTAAAGCCGATTCGCCGGCACACAGGGGAGAATACTCAGTCGAAGTGTTAAGAGGTATGAAGGTCAAGAACGCTATGACAAAAGATGTGATCTCCATTACTCCCACAACAAGCGTCGATTCGGCACTCGACATTATGAACAAGAACGGAATCAAAGGGATTCCAGTTGTTGACGAGAATAACAGAGTGCTCGGAATGATCACCTATGAGGATATTCTCGAGGTCCCTGAGGAAGAAAGAAAGACTAGAATGATCGGCGAAGTGATGACAAGACGCGTGATCTGCTGTTTACCGGATGATAACCTCGGCTCGGTTCTCGAAAAAATGTTCAAAAGCAATATCGGCAGGCTCCCAGTTATAGAATCGAATGAAACGAAGAGACTTATCGGTATAATCACAAGAGAGGACATTGGAAGAGCTTATCATGCAAGTGTAGAAGAACTCATTGGCAAGGAAGAGTAATTCGATTGATCTTTTAAGAGCTAAAGACTTGTGTTTTCTCGGGCTTTTTTGCGCGCTCTGAGGAATAATCTTAATGCGAACGAGGGGACGCATTTTAATTTCCGCCATTTGCTAGCATTCTTCGTTGAAAGATCTGTACATAAGTGAGTGCGCACCAATTTTAGATAGATCCAGCGTTCGAGGAATTCCCCCATATATTGATCCCGGCTCCGATGCATATTTATATTGAATGTTACCAAAGGGTAAGTGATGGTTGTCGTCGGGGCGTGCGGAAGGGCTTGCGAGAAATGTCCTTTTTACGGGGATGACTGCGACGGTTGCTTGGAAGAAATGAAGCATTCTTCTCGATATCGCTGTAAAGTGTACGATTGCGTGATCTCGAGGGGATTGGAGACCTGCCTTGAATGCGACGAATTTGATGTGTGCACGCTTGTTCGTGAGCATCAGGCACTTTGCCCACTAATGGTGCTTAAGGCGACGCGGCGTCGATTCAGTCGCGAGACGGGAGCGTGGAGTTCAGCGCATTGATTTTGACGATAGAATTCTATCATAGAAAAATGCATGGTCGATGAAGAAGATGTACTGCAATACATGTCTTATCAATTTTTGAATGAATCTTGCGAAGAATGTTTCCGATTCGAATCTCCGCGGGTGTTGTGATGATTTAAGAATCATCGATTTCATTCGCAGGGGCTGATGGGTAGGGTAGAAAAGACGAATGTAGATGATAAAGTACTTTCGGTTCACCCTCCTCTCTTTCTATTTAATCTCCAAAAGAGTTAGTATTAATAAATCATGGAAATCGCAACACAGTCAATCTATATTCAGGAAGGGGCGTTCAACGTCCTCATCGCACCAGAGGAAATAGCGCTAAGAATCTTCAACGACCATCTCGAACTTCAGAATTATCTCATCCTTTACATCTGTGGAAATTATTCGACAATCCTCAGCAGGCTAGCCGAAAGTTTACGGAATTCGATGTGCGGAGAGCGTTCACGGCCTTTCAATTATTGAAAATTCTCAAGGAACACCATCATTCTTTCATCTTCATAGAATACGATCCAACGCTGTTCTCAGAGCATGAGGAGCTCCTCGATTACATCCCTCTTCTTTTAAGGGAGATCGCGTCCACCGCGACCGTTCTCCTTTACTCACCAAGAATCAATCAATTCATTCAGATTATTTCGAAAAAGCTCATCGGGTTTTTTCGTGAGCGAATTCAACCATCAGGGAGTGAGGAAGAAAGTCGCAACACAGATTCAATCTACACTGGAGGAATTTTGATGGGGAGGAGCACCGAGAGTATACGAATGGAAGCGAAGAGAATCGCCAAACGCTGGGAAAGGGCGGGAAGAGCCTTGAAAGATGATGAGAAGAAGTACGCCGAGCGTCTTGCTGGGATGATGGAAAGACATTCGAGCGAGATCTTCTATGGATTCGATGACCTACTCGAGGCTTCCCTCTTTGCATTATTCATCGAACTGATGAAGAAGATGGAGAAGAACGATGTGGGTTTTTGATTCATCGTGCGGTCCATCTGTAGAATTGTAGATCAAAGAAGAAAAGGTCCGGCGAATCTGCGAGGGATATTTCCCTCCTTTTTTTTCGTTCACTTCAAGCACAATCATTCAGCATGTGAACTGATTGAGGCCCTAGCCTCAAAATATAAAGTTGAAGAGCAGTGTTTCAAAACAATCTACGGGATGTTGGGAGGATACGCAGTATATGCCCCGATGACCATTGCTGAGCTGATCGAGAAACAGACGAAATACGAAGCAGAACTTTTCAATGTCGATGTGAGGAAGGATCATCGATTTCTTGCGGAAAAAATCTTTCAATGTGCACATTTGTTAAAGAATCGAAGTATTCGCTAGATTTCGATATTCCGCTGGGAATATTGACTATGCGCGTCGACAGGAACATTCAGACACCTGAGATACGCTCGATCGAATTGGAAAGTGATGGAAAGACTGTCATCTCAGGGAATGAAAAAAGGGTCCTCTCGGATCTCTCCTCATTACTGCAGACCATCGACCCGGACGTCATCCTCCTTCCCGATGCAGACATATGGACTTCGCTCATTTTACAAAAGAGCAGAGCCTATGGGATCTCGATGCCGATCAGCAGGGACGGACGCTATCGCACGATTTCTCCAAGATCATACTGGAGTTACGGCAAGGTGAACTACAGAGACGGTTCGGTCATCCCGGAAGGCAGAATCCTGATCGACACAGAGAACAGTTTCACCTATGCAGAGAGCGGTTATACGGCGTCATCACGGCAGCGCATTTGACAGGGTTATCACCGAATCTCACATCAAGATTCACACCTGGAACATTGATTTCATCATACAAAATCTACGAAGTGGTGAAACGTGGCATAGCGGTCCCCTTCAGAAAAAGCGATGCTGAGCGCTTGAGGCATTTCAGAGAGCTGAGAGCGATGGACAAGGGCGGGATGATCTTTCAGCCTGAACCTGGCCTCTACGAAAGAATACACCAACTCGACACTTCCCTCTATCCTTTCATCATCGTCAGATATAACCTTTCGCCAGAGAGCCTCAATACTTCGCGAAGAGGATTTCTTCCAGAGGTCATTGAACCACTTCTCCAGATGGAGGATAGCGACGAAAAGAGAGAAGCGGTCAAACCCTAAGTACGCGCAGTTAGACTCGATATTAAAATGGATGCTGGTCACGTTTGGATACACTGGCTACAGGAATACAAAATTCGGCAGCATCGAAGTACATGAAAGGATTACATCGGTTGCAAGAGAAATACTGATCAGGGTGAAGGAAATCGCCGAATCGATGGATCTAGAAGTGTTGCATGGGAATTGTGGATTGTCTCTGGATCAGGGGAGAATGCATCGAAGAATTCAAAGAAAAGGTGGAACATGAAATCGTCATACCGAATGAAATTGAGGAATATGACTGGATCGTCTTCCTTCCGATGGAAGACGGTAGCGGCGCTTATAATCGTTATTTCGGACGGCTGTCGAATGGTGAAATGAAAGTGAGAGGTGTGATGGCTAGAAGGGATGATACCCCAAAATATGTAAAAAGAATGCAGGAAGAAATGTTCGAGCGAATGTCAGAGGCTAAGGACGCGAAAACTCTATCGGAAATGATTATGGAGCTCAAGGCGGTTTATAACGATTATCTAAAATCGCTTCCAAACGCCGATGTAAATGAGATGAAGATAAGAAAGAAAATAAGCAAACTCAATTATACGAAACGCTCTCTCGAAGCGTCTGCTGTCGATGCACTATCAAAAAATCATATTCCGGTCAGACCCAGCATGGAAATCGAGTATGTCGTCGTTGACGCAAAGAAGTGGCGTGTCGATGTGAGTTTTGAACATTCTCTTTTCGATCTTGAGTACTATGAAAAGTTGCTGGCCAAGGCATGGAGGGAAATCGAATTCGCCCTCATATCAGAATTCAAAGAGACCCCTCGTATTCCTAAAACGGCCAGCGAAATGATTAATGTGACCAACAATAGCTCAATGCATAAATCATGTAATAATTCAAATCAAAATTTGCAGTGTTTGATTCTTGCGTTCCTCGTAAAATTCAATTCCCGCCGCAATTAAAATCATTGAAATACTTACGCTTCAATTCAATGACGATGCATTACGTCTCTGGCTTGATGCTCACAGATGAGGGGTTCATCGAAGGCCATATCGGGTTCGAAGACGGGAGAATCGCTGAGATCGGAAGGGGTAAGGCGCGATCAAACCTTGCAAAAGGCATTATCGTCCCGACAATCGTCAACGCGCACACGCATCTCGCCGATTTTCTTGTGCCGTTGGACCTTTCTCTTCCCCTTGATCAAATTGTTGCTCCGCCTGACGGGCTGAAGCATCGAATGCTAAGAGAGATTCCAGAAGATCGATTAATGAAATCGATGAGGGACCTCGCTTGTTATATGCTGAGACGCGGAATTTCTCATTTTATCGATTTCCGCGAAGGCGGTGTGAGCGGTGCACACTTATTATCAAAAATAAAAGATGGTACGGCAAAGCCTATCATCTTCGGACGGCCGAGTCATCTCGAATTTGTCAGGGAGGAGGTAGATGAGATACTGAAGGTAGCGGATGGGATCGGAGTTTCCGCGATCTCTGACTGGGACTACTCAGTGTTGAAGGATCTTGCGTCTTACGTAAGAAAGAAAAAGAAACGATTTGCACTTCACGCTAGCGAGATAATAAGAGAAGACATTGATAAGATTCTCGATTTGAAACCTTCTTATATCGTTCACATGACTGTTGCTACTGATAGTGACCTTGAACTCTGTGCACAGGAGAATGTTCCGATTGTTGTTTGTCCAAGATCAAATCTGTTATTTGGCCGAATTCCACCGATGGATCGGATGATCAAGAAGGGGGTTCGGATAGCCCTTGGCACAGACAACGCGATGTTCTCATTGCCAGATATGTTTACCGAGCTCGATTTTGCCGGGAGAATTCTGAGATATCAGGGCGTCAAGAAAGTTGACGATGTTTTAACTATGGTGTTCAAGACAGGACGAGAAATCCTCGGATTGAAAGGATTCTCTGAATTCACCCCAGGTGAACTTTGCGATTTCATGGTCATCGAATCGAAGAGAGGGGATCCTGTGACCGATCTGGTCTTTCGAAGCAGTTCATCAGATCCAATTATGGTGTGCATCGGAAAGGAAATTTTGAGAAAAAATGAAAGAATCGACGAATCAATGAATTAAGAAGATTCGCACTATCAGTGAAGCGACATTCACTGTCATTAAATTATAGCTACGCATCATTGAACGGTTCGTTCGGCCGTAGAGTGATATTTACGTTTGGAACGAATTACGAATATTGGTATTTATCTCGCTGCAAGATATCCCAAGGAGAGAACCTATTTCCTAGAGAAACCTGAGATGATTTATCCATGATGATTTCATTTAGCCCAAAGATCGATGATTTTTTCAGAATGTTTGGCTTACAGACATCAGGACCGATGGTCTGACTATTCCTCCTGATCCCATTCCTTAAATAGCTTCGTGACCCCTTTCTTTGCAACCGACCAAACGGGGACCCCGCCAGTTAATACCGCAACTTGAAGAGCCTCGATGATTTCCTTCTTTGTGGCACCGTAATTCTTGGCAACTTTCGCTTGCGGATAAATACAATCTTCACACATTCTAACGGCGACGCAAGCGAGCGCAATCAGCCTTTTCGTTTTTCTGTCCAGTGCGCCGTCTTCAACCATGATCTTATCCATGTCGCCAATCAGCACAGCGAGATCAGGATTGTACTCTTTGATGTGTGCTAGCGTTTCAGGGATATACCCGCACATCTTCTTGCCGAGTTCCTTCACCGCTTTTTCAGCCTTGTCATTTTTCTGCTGCTTCTTCATAATAGAAATAATTGGAGGAGTCCGTATTTAATGATTGAAGTTCCAAAAAAGAAAGTTTGAGCTATGATTCGTAAGATCGCTCGAAATCTCATCGAATAAGGGCGTAAATCTGAAACATGGAGATATCTTGAAAATAATTAATTAAGTCCGAATTTTGAACATTCACACCTTCAAAATAAGGAGAATTTCAAGAAGTCACAAATGGGATTAGTCTAAATATATTTATGAATTTATGATATTCTGGAAGCTGAACGTTTAAAAAAATTCTTATCGGTCCTGCCTCACAATGTGATCAACAATAAACGAAAAGGTCAGCAATGGAAACGAAAGGTTTTAAATCAAGTTGGAACAATAGCTATCGAGCCCAGATCGAGATGAAACAAGGATAAACTGGAGAATAGAAATAAGAGAAAAATGTTTGATCTGGCACTTCGAAACCCCCTTAGATCTCCAGTTGAGAAGTGTAAGAAATCGGAGAGGAACGACATGGCTCTCTTCAAGAGAATATTGATCCCAACTGATGGAAGCGAGTACACAAAGGCCGCGATTGCCAAAGGACTTGAACTGGCAAAACTGATGAATGCGGAAGTCACAGCAATGTATGTGGTTGATCAGACTTCTTTTATTAATTTTCCAATGGATTCGACAATGGTCAGCGTTTACTCGCTTCTTGAGAAAGAAGGTAAAGATGCTGTCGAATACGTCAGAAAAGAAGGAGAAAAAATTGGTGTGAAGGTTGAGACCATTGTCGAGGAAGGATCACCTGTGAGAAAGATCGTCGATGCGTCAAAGAATTTCGATCTCATTGTCATGGGCACACTAGGTCGCACTGGATTTTCGAAACTACTGCTAGGTAGCGTGGCGGAAAGGGTTGTTAGATATGCAGACTGTCCTGTGATGGTCGTCAGAGCGGCCAGGAGGGAATCGCAATGACCCTGATCGAAGAGATCATGACCCCTAATCCAATCGTCGCACAAATTCCAAGCAGCAGAAACGAAGTACTCAAAATCATGGTCAAACACAATCTCACTGGCCTGCCAGTCATAAGAAGAAATGATGGGATACTGGCAGGAATGATCACGAGACAGGACATCTTTGAAAAACCCGATGAAGAGCAACTCGCTCTCATCATGAACAGAGATCCACCGGTTATCGGTCCGAAAGACAACGTGAAAAAAGCCGCAGAATTATTCATCACCAAGCAGGTGCGACATCTACCAGTTGTCGATGAGGCCAAACTGATCGGCATTGTGACGCCAACTGACCTTTTGAGCGTCGTCGAAAAAGTTGCAACGAATATCCCCGTTGAGAAAGTGATCAGATCGCCATGCGTTCCGATTTATCAGGATGCACCACTTGCGGTCGCCCTTGTCACTTTCAAAGTGAGCAAGGCAAGCGCGTTGCCAGTTCTCGATGACACTGGCAGACTCGTCGGCATCCTCACGGACAGGGACATCTTCAACAAATCGTATATCAATGGTTCTGTAGCAATGGCTGACCTCGGAATCGGACAGGATGAGGACGAGTGGACATGGGAAGGTCTCAGGAACGTGATGAAACTCTGGTATGAAGTTTCAAAAATCGAGCTACCCGGATTGCCCGTGAGAGAGATCATGGTGCGAGAGCCTGTGACTGTCTTCAAGAAGACAAGCGTCTCCGAGGCAGCACGTGTTATGAGGAAGAACGATTTTGGTCAACTGCCTGTCAGAGATTCGAAGGATAATCTACTTGCGATGATTTACGATTTCGATGTCATTTCTGTTCTGTTAGGTGGTCAATGATGGACGCGAGCGATATTCTTGCACTCTGCAAGCGTAGAGGATTTATTTGGCCAGCATTCGAGATCTATGGCGGTGTTGCTGGCATGTATGATTACGGTCCGCTCGGCATCGCGATGAAAAATAACATCATCGATATTTGGCGGAAGGCATACACCCTAGGAGAAGGATTTATCGAGATCGACGGCCCCACAATCGGCCCTGAAATTGTGTTCAAGGCATCGGGGCACGTTGACGCGTTCTCCGATTCGATAGTCTCCTGCACACGGTGCAAGGAATCATTCCGGGCGGATCACTTGGCGAAGGGTTTGCACAGCAACCCGGACTCCCTTTCAAATGAGGAACTTTCGAAATTGCTGAAAGAAAATGGTGTTAAGTGTCCTGAATGTGGCGGCGATCTAACGGATGTCGAAGATTTCAACCTCATGTTCAAGACCACGATAGGTCCTGGTGCGGGAAGAATAGGATATTTGAGACCAGAGACGGCTCAGGGCATCTTCGTCGATTATTTGCATCTTTACAGATTCGTGAGGGAGAAGTTACCGTTTGGTGTTATTCAGATCGGACGGGGCTACAGAAACGAGATTTCACCGCGCCAAGGTGTCATTAGGCTGCGAGAATTCAATATGATGGAAGCTGAACTCTTTGTCGATCCAGAGAACAAAACCTGGCCAAGATTCGAAAAAATTAAGAATGAAAAGATGAAGCTCGTACCGAACAATGGTAACGAGATCGAAATTACTGTCGGGGAAGCGGTTGAAAGGCGTATGATCGGGAATGCGACGCTGGCCTATTTCATGTACTTCACTCAAGAATTTTTGAAGACTGTTGGTATCGATCCAAACCGCCTGCGATTCAGACAGCATTTGCAGACGGAAATGGCTCATTACGCGTCGGATTGCTGGGATGCAGAAGTACTTTTATCATACGGATGGACAGAGGTTGTTGGCATCGCTGATCGTGGCTGCTGGGACCTTTCTAGACATATCGAGTACTCGAATGCTGATCTCACCGCTTTCAAGAAGTATGAGGAGCCGGTCGAAATTGAAAAAGAGGTCATCAAACCGAAGTACGAGCTTTTAGGTCCTAAATTCAAGGGGAAATCAGCGAAAATCGGAAAAGCGCTGGAGGAGATCGATCCTTCTAGAATCAAGGATGGAAAGATCACGATTGATGTGGACGGCGAGAAGATAACGGTGGGAAGCGAATTCTTTGAAATTGTCAGGATAAAGGAGAAGGTTACGGGCAGAAAAATCGTGCCCCATGTGATCGAGCCGTCCCATGGACTAGATAGGATACTCTATGCATGCCTGGAACATGCATACACTCAAAAGAGTGATGGCTATGTGGTGCTGAGACTCAAACCCGCTGTCGCCCCGATCAAAGTCGGAGTATTTCCGCTCATGGCAAAGGATGGTCTTGATGTAAAAGCTGCGGAAATTGATGAACGGATACGGATGAGCGGCATCACTTCGTATTACGACGATTCTGGCTCGATTGGCAGGAGATATGCCAGAATGGACGAGATTGGCACCCCATGGTGCATTACGGTTGATTACGAAACACTAAAAGACGGAACAGTGACGATTAGAGACAGAGATACGACGAGGCAGGTTAGGATTCATGAGGAAAAGATCATTCCAACGATAAATTCGCTGCTTTGTGGTACACCGTTCAGCACATTGGAACAGTGATCGATCGATGGACGATCGATCCCCAGGGAATGAAATTCTCAACAGGTATCAGGCATGACGGAAATGATTCTAATATGTTTAAATGGATATGTATAGGAGGTGAGAATTTTTGAGGGGAGAAAATCTAGAATCAGTGAAGGTGAGAGAGCAGATTCGGTCAGTGCTCGATTTGACAAAGGCTGGAGATATCATGAAGACTGAGTTTGAGGTCGTCGACCCTGACACAACGATTTCTAATGTCGTCTCAAGGATGAGAGCGCTGGATCTGCATGAAATACCAGTTGTTGAAGATCACAATAAATTCGTTGGCATTGTGAGTTACGCTTCACTTATCAAGCGAAGGAATCTGCCAATCACGACTAAGGCGAAATCGGTTGTTGAAATTCCTCCGAAAATCACATCGAGCACCGTTCTCACCGATCTTGCTGAAAAAGTCGTGTCAACGAGTTACCGACAGATGCCAGTCCTCAGAGGAAAGAGGATTTCTGGCATCGTTTCCAGAGAGGATATTGTGAGAATCGTCCCGAAGGTCAAGGAGCTCGCATCGATGCCTGTATCGGAGATCATGACGACAGATGTTCGATCAGTTCGAGAAAAAGATCCGATCAGAGTCGCAGTCGATCTGATGTCGAAGCTCGAGATCAGGACCTTGCCGGTCGTCGATGACGGCGGAAAATTGACCGGTATCATAGGGATAAAGGAGATTATCAATTATAACTGGCAGGAGCGGAGAAGGGAAACCGTTGGCGAACTCGTAGGCAGTAGCGAGCCTATCGAGATTGAAGTTGGTTCCTTGGCCATCGATCATCCATTGACCGTGGCGCCACAAGCGCATCTGCACGAAGCGATCAGGATCATGATAGATAACAAGATTTCAACGCTTCCAATCGTCGAAGATGAGAAGTTAAAGGGAATCATCACAACTTACGATATCGTTGAGCTCGTTGCATCGTTCAAGGCAAGGGACATGGTCTATGTGCAAATCACTGGTTTAGAAGAGGAAGATCGCTTGTCCCTTGACGTCATGGATGAAGAGATCGAGAGGGGACTGAAAAAGATCGCGAAGATATCGAAACCAGCTCTTTTCACCCTCCACGTTTCAAAGTACAACGAAGCTGGCAACGTGGCGAAATACAGTCTCAACGGTCGTCTCATCACCGAGGATAAAGTATTCGTGGCGAAGGCAACCGAATGGAACCTAATGAAGGCAACAATATCGTTGATGCACACACTCTCAGAGATGGTTAAGGATGCGAAAGACGAGATGGTTGACCAGAGAAAGAAGGCGCGGCTATCTTTATAATAACGCATGAGCAATCTTTTTTTAGCACACCTACCTTATTTCCCTTCTCTATGAGTCAATACGATCCCGTGCCGACAGAAAGGAAATGGCAACAGAAATGGAAGGAATGGGGAATCTATCGATTCGATTTCTCGTCTTCCAAACCGGTGTACAGCATCGACAACCCGCCTCGATATACATCCGGGGCTCTTCATCTTGGTCATGCAACTGGCTATTCCCTCATCGACTTTGCGGCGCGATACAAGAGAATGAGGGGTTACAACGTTTTCTTCCCCCTCTGCTTCGATGTCAACGGCACACCAACGGAAGTCAAAGTGGAAAAAGAATACGGAATCACGAAATTATCAGTTCCGAGGCAAGAATACATCAGACTCTGCAAGGAGTACGCCGAAAGCTTCATCGATGAGATGACGCGGCAATTCGAGATCCTGGGCACCTGCATGGATCCCAGCATTTACTATCAGACGGACGCGCCGTACTACAGGAGAATCACTCAGATTTCGTTTTTACGGATGCTGAAAAAAGGACTTGTTTACAAGGGAACCTTTCCAGTCAACTGGTGTCCTAGATGCATCACGGCGCTTGCAGATGCGGAGGTTGAATACGAACGGAATGTGACGAATCTTAATTATATCAAATTCAAAATCAAGGGCACAGACGATTATGCGATTATTGCAACGACGAGACCTGAACTTCTCTGCACGTGCCAGATGGTCGCAGTGCACCCTGATGATGAGAAACATAAAACACTCATTGGAAAAACGTTGTTAACGCCTCTTTACGAAAAAGAGGTCACCGTGATTGCAGATAATAAAGTCGATCCTGGCTTCGGTTCTGGCGTTGTTATGATCTGCACGATCGGCGATAAGGATGACCTCGAATGGGTGATGAAATATAACCTTCCTCTTGAAAAGGGAATTGACGAGCAGGGTAGAATGACGGAGATCGCAGGACCGTATGCCGGTCTCAAGGTAAAAGAGGCGAGGAAGCGCATCATTGAAGATCTCAAGAATGCAGGATTGCTTGTCAAACAGATCGAGATTGAACAGAACGTCGGCACTTGTTGGCGATGCCATGAACCAATTGAATATCTGCAGATTCCCCAGTGGTTCCTGAAAACGCTCGATTTCAAAGACGAAGTTCTCGCGAAGGCGGAAGAGATCCGGTGGTTCCCCGAATTCATGAAGATCAGGCTGAGAGATTGGGTGATGTCCCTTGAATGGGATTGGGTCATTTCCAGGCAGCGATACTTCGCCACGCCAATTCCCGTATGGGAATGTATGAATTGCGGTGAAATCGTTCCAGCCCGCGAAGAAGATTGCTACGTTGATCCGACTGTTGATCCACCGCCAGTTGAAAGCTGTCCGAAATGCGGTGGACCGCTCAAAGGATGCGAAGATGTCTTCGATACATGGATGGATTCAAGCATTTCACCCCTCTACAATACATTCTGGCTAAGAGACGAAGAGAAATTCAAAAAACTGTATCCAATGTCCCTCCGTCCGCAATCGCATGATATCATCAGGACATGGGCATTTTACACAATCCTCAGGGAATACCTGCTTGTCGGCGAGAGACCATGGAATGACATCATGATCCACGGATTCATCATGGCCGCAGATGGAACGCCGATGCATGCATCAAAAGGCAATGTTATCGATCCAATGCCGATTCTCGAAAAGAATGGTGCGGATGCATTGAGATATTACGCGTGCACTTGCTCTCTTGGCGAGGATAACGCGTTTAGAGAGAAGGACGTTGTCCACGGTGGCAGACTATGCACAAAGCTCTGGAACATCGGCAGATTCGTTGGCAGTGTGATCAAAGAAAAACCGAAGGTCTGTGAATTAAGAACAGTTGACAGATGGATACTTTCGAAATACAGCCGGGTCGTCAAATTGGCTACGGAGCACTGCGAGAACTATTCGTTCGACAAAGCGATGCGTGAAATCGAGCAGTTTGCATGGCATGAATTCGCTGATCATTACATAGAGATGGTCAAGTACAGGGTTTGGAAGGAGGACGATGAGGGTGCGAAATACACACTTTACACGGTCTGCCTTGGCATTATGAAAATGTTCGCGCCATTCCTCCCACACGTAACCGAAGAGGTGTATCAGACGACTTTCCGTCAATTTGAGGGTGACATAAGCATCCATGTTTCGATGTGGCCTGAACCGATCCTTGTTGATGAAGTGAGTGAGGAAAAAGGTGAATTCGCGAAAGAGATCATCAGCGCCATCAGATCTTGGAAAGCGGAAAATGGAATTCCGCTTAACGAAACTCTTCGTCTTGTCGAAATCATCGGGGAAAACGCGAAGAATCTCAAGGGTTGCGAGAGAGATATCATGGAAACTGTAAGAGCAATAGAACTCAAAGTTGAAAAGGAAGCAAAGGTGGAAGAGATCATTGTTGGTATCAGGCCAATAAAATCAAAAATCGGGCCACGGTTCAAAGAGAGGGCAAAAGAGGTTTCTTCAATTATCAGCCAGTTGAGCATAGAAGATATTGCGAAAGGAATTGACAGTGGTCATTTGGAAATCACGTTATCCGATGGCACACTTGTGACTCTCGAGAAAGACATGTTCGAGATCGAAAAGAAACTCATGTTGCAAGGCGTTGAGGTGGAGACGATTCAGGTAGGAGAGGTGCTCGTCGCCATTAGAAGGTGAAGAATTAATCAGGCTTCCCGTGGAATGGGTTCTGGTCTTGGACTCTTCCCTCTAATTTTTATTCTTTGAAGTGTCCTGATCACGTTAAATGCAACATCTTTGTGAACTTCGAATACTGTCTCGTCTTCCCCAATTTCAACAACACCGATGAGAATCTCGTTGATTCTTGCGTTCGAAACGATAATGTTGATGAGATCGTTAACAAGGAGTCCCTCGTTCTTGCCAATTTTGATCTTGACCTTGACCATACCGTAGATATCCTGATACTCATCAAAATCCCAAATTTTTCTGACGATGTCTTTACGGCCTGTTTCGGGCACCTCTGCTTTTTCGATTTTTGTTTTTCCAAATTGCTGGATGTCTTCTAAAATGCCCTTCTCTTCGGCGCTCACGAATGTGATCGCTTTGCCGATCTTCCCAGCTCGTCCAGTTCTTCCAATTCGATGAACGTACCATTCCGGGCTTTCTGGGATGTCGTAATTGACCACAAGACTGACGTCCTCAATATCAAGACCTCTTGCCGCGACATCGGTCGCGACGAGAATTTTTACAACACCTTTTCTGAAATCTCTGATAACTTTTTCTCTCTTGGATTGTGGAAGATCACCGTGGATCGCTTCGACTGGATAACCGTATGATTTCAGTCTTCCATAGAGTACATCGACCATTTTCTTTGTCTGGCAGAAGATGATTGCTTTTGGTTTTTCTTTATCGAGCACACGACACAGGGCCCAGATCTTATTCCGCCTCCCGACGCTGAAATAGATTTGCTGAGTTGAGGGAAGGACGAGTTCTTCCTCACTCACAATGATCATCTCAGGCTGGTGCATGTGATCTATCGCGAGTCTTCGGATCTCCCCTGGGATTGTTGCGGAAAAAAGAGATGTATGTCTCTCTTTCGGAAGGCGACTGATAATGAATTTAATATCATCAATGAAACCCATATCGAGCATCCGATCAGCTTCGTCAAGAACCACGAATTTAATGTTCTGTTGGTTTAGTGATCCTCTTTTGAGGTGATCGATGATTCGACCAGGCGTCCCAACAACAACATCGACTCCTTTTTCCAGTTCTTTTAACTGAAGAGAGATCGATTGGCCACCATAAACGGGCAACGATCTGATTTTGAGATACTCGCCAAGTTTTGCCATTTCTTCAGAAACTTGAATCGCTAGTTCTCTTGTTGGGACGAGAACGAGGGCAAAAGGTCCTTTCACTGAATGATCCAAATTTTTCTTCAATTTATTGATATGCTGTAAAACTGGAATCGCAAATGCTGCCGTCTTGCCCGTTCCTGTCTGTGCCTGGACAATTGCATCTCGCTTTTCCATCATGAATGGAATCGCAGCAGTTTGAACGGGCGTCGGTTCCACAAAACCCATCTTACTTACGGCTTTCAATATTCTATCATCGATACCAAATGTTTCAAAACTCTTGACCATTTTATTCACTCTAATAGCTGCCAATGATATCAGGCATCTCGTATTAACATTTCGACGGCTATTTGAAAGAGGGTGCTGGCATCGGGCGCAAAACAAAGTTTATATTTGGCCATTACGTTCAGTGATGCCGTATAAGAGCGGGCGTAGTGTAGCTGGTTATCACTTAAGCTTGCCAAGCTTAAAACTCGGGTTCGAATCCCGACGCCCGCACTTTCTTGAAATAGATCCATATGTCAACTAGAGTAATCCTCAATTTTTTGTTTTAAGGCGCTTAATGTGAGGGGACTTTTTGAGGGACAATTTCATTAATTGATTTAAGAAGTAGAAGTCACCATCCACAAGCGCAAATGCATCATTTTTAAACATATTGATCTAAACACCGCATTATCTGGATAAATCAATCGGTCATGAAACTCATGTCGAAGCTCTCGTGCATGAAGATTTCATCGATCATTTGTGGTACCGATTTATAGAAACCATCCTTATCAAAAAGGCGAAAGTGATATTCATTCCCCCAAGCGTCTCAATAGAACGCCGGCCGAACAGTATAATTGAAATTGGTATAACTCAAATCTGAGGATCGATTATCTTTTCCATCATACAAAGAAATTGATGAATTCAATTTTATTTTAATCAAATATTTGAGTTTGATTTAAATTATTTATACTCTCTCTAAATACGTCATTAATTGTTCTGCGGAGGGGTCAGATTGAGAATTGAGTCAATTCTGAAGAAAGCAGAAAGCGGCGATGGAATTTCGAAAGAAGAAGCTCTGACACTTTTGAGAGAGATTAAACCTGGAAGCAAGGAAATGTATCTGCTGATGCACACAGCTGATCACCTTTCTCGACGACAATTTAATAACAAAGGCGAGGTTCACGCTCAGGTCGGTTTGAACTGGGCACTATGCAGCAAAAGCTGCGAATTCTGTGCCTTTGCGGAGAAACACGGAATCGCTTCAAAAACAATTGAATTGAGCGAAGATGAAGTCGTGAGAAGAGCTAAAAACTTCGAGAATGCTGGAGCCAACGCGATCTTTTTGATGACAACAGCAGATTACGATTTCTCAAGATTTTTAGAGATTGGGAAATCGGTTAGAAAGGCGATCAACCCCGATATGCCGCTAGTTGCAAACATCGGCGATTTTGGACCAGGCGAGGCACAAGAGCTCGTTGAGGCTGGATTCACCGCGGTCTATCACGTTGTCAGGCTCGGAGAAGGAGTGAACACTCGTATCGATCCTTCTATGAGAATACGCACCATCAAAGCTGCGAAAGACTCAGGGCTTGATTTGAGTTTTTGCGTCGAGCCCATTGGACCAGAGCACTCGATTGAAGAAATTGTAGACAGGATGTTCCTCGGGAAGGATCTCGAACCGACTGTTATGGCAACAATGAGGCGTATCATGATCCCAGGAACTCCACTCTCCGCCTATGGACATATCCCTGAGATCGAACTCGCCAGAATAGAGGCCGTTACAAGACTGGTGATGGGGAAGAATATAATGGCGATGGGAGTGCACGAGCCCAATATGCCCTCTCTTTTGGCTGGCTGCAATCAGATTTATGCGGAAACCGGCCCGAATCCCAGAGATACAGAGGAAGAAACAAGCAAAGGAAGAGGACGATCAGTCGAAAAATGCAAACAGATGCTATGGGAAGCAGGGTATGAAACGTTCACGGGGCCAGCAAGATCACTACAGGGACCTCTGAGAAAGAGAACTCGGTAAAACTTGACCAGACCAAGTGTAATAAAGAAATACAGTAAGAGAAACGTCCTGGAGGATAGATAGCTTGATACTGAATAAACAACCCCTTCGGGGGTTTATCCCAATCCTCTGTGTGATTTTTAGCTCCATCATTTTCATTCTATTTGGTGAAAATATTTTTCACGTCGATCCAGGGTTACTCAGCGTTTACGCTTTGTTTTTCGTTTGGTCCGCATTTGTCATCTCATTGACCAATAAAGAGCCTCTGAAAAAAATCAAACAACCATTATGGGGTTTTGTCTTTCTTTTGATCGCATTGACATCAGGAATCCTTCACCCTTTTATGATGAATGCTTTGGGCTACGGCCAAGAATTCTATTGGCCAATGATATCGAATCTATTTCTCGGAATAGGATTGGTCATCGCTTTTGGCAATCCTTTTGCGGCGAAGTATAAACAGCCGAAGGCCGTTTGTCTCAGCGCATTATTCATGTACACATTCGCAATCATAACGACCATAGCTTACGGCATGATTCCTGCGATCTGGTTCGCTTTCTTCGTTTATATGTTTTTCTGCCTAGATCAATGGCCAGTCTCAGATTCTCCTCAACCTATCAAAGGAATAATGATTTTTACAATCATGGCCGCGATGTCATTGATCCTTGAGTATTCTTTCAGACTTTTTGACACCAGTTTCTTTCAACCCGATGGAGGGCTTTGGTTCGTTACCTGGATATGGTGGCTGGTTGCACTTTCATGGCAATTAGAGTCGTGGCCTTTCCAAAAACTCAAACAGCCACTCAAAGGTTTTCTGATTCTAATTTTAACAGGCTTACTTACAATGTCAATGTTTTACATTATCACTCACATCCTCGGTCTCAATTCGACGATAGCGAGCGCCTATATCTGGATCTTTGTTTCATGGCTGTACAGCTGGGATATTCTTTTCGGTAAGTGGCCTGCAGATCGCGATTTGCCCTCTTCTAATACTGAGATTGCGAATTAGTAAAGCAGAGTTTGAGATTCAGAAATTTCAGCATACGAGCGTGCCCATTGCCGAAATATTCTCACTAAGATAATTCAAACAGGTTTTTAGCATCCTTTTTTTAAAGTTCAATGCTATTTATAAAATGGCGTTTATCTCTACACGATGTTGAAATACTCGGTCTTGATCACGCTTCTCGAGCACCGCTCATCATATGTGTTGATCGGGAAACAATTGCACAATCTATCGATATTGATTGAATGGTAATGAGCCAGAAGATGATTTTCGAAAAGGAGTAACCTATTTCTGATTTCATCACATAATGATTGATGAAAACGTTTGCAAAAGAAATCAAACTGTTAGTTTCCATTAAGTTAAAATTCATCCGACCTAACCGCAAACAAAAAATATACTCATTCACTCTCCCCGACTGTTACAATGCATCATTGAAAGATGGGTTTATGTCAAATCTTGTTGTGCAATCGATAGGATTGTCTCGCCACTTCGGCAAGTTCATCGCTGTTGATTCGTTGGATCTTGCGGTTGAGGAAGGGAGAATCTTTGGACTTCTGGGGCCGAATGGAGCGGGGAAAACAACGACGATTAAGATGTTGACAACGCTGCTGACTCCGACCTCTGGTAAAGCTATCATTGCAGGATTTGATGTTATTAAAGAGCCACAAGAAGTCAGAAAGGTTATTGGTTATGTCCCCCAGATGCTTTCTGCAGATGCGAGTCTCACTGGTTATGAGAATCTTCTCATTTTCACTAAGATATACGAAATACCGAGAGAAGAGTTGAGGGAAAGAATAGAGCGGGCTATTGCTGTAATGGGTTTATCTGATTTTGCCCACAAGCTTGTGCGCACTTATTCTGGTGGGATGATTCGGCGATTGGAAATCGCACAATCGGCTATTCACCATCCCCGTGTACTCTTTTTGGACGAGCCCACGGTCGGTCTTGATCCCCTGGCCCGGCGAACTGTCTGGGAGATGATCAGAAAGTTACGTGATGAATATAAAACAACGATATTTCTCACCACGCATATGATGGACGAAGCTGATGCCCTCTGCGACGAGATCGGGATCATGCATAAGGGCAAACTCGTTGCGGTTGGAAGTCCTTCAGAGTTGAAAAGAATCACGGGTGCAGAAACGCTCGACGAAGTTTTCATTCATTATACAGGAAGTTCAATCGAATCGGGAGGCAGTTTCCGTGAAGTTCAAAGGGAAAGGCAAACAGTCCATCGCCTTGGCTGAATCTGGTACTAATGAGATGAATGGAATGGGGAGTCTTCTTGCACCCATCATCAGTTTCATCACGAAAATGCTGGTGATAACGGAGCTTGAAGTACGCAAACTGCGGCATGATCCCACTGAACTCATCACTCGGGCAATTCAACCCGTCCTTTGGCTTCTGGTTTTTGGAATGGTTATCACGCAGGCGCGAGCTATACCAACCGGCAATCTACCATACATCGATTTTTTGACACCAGGCGTCCTAGCTCAAAGCGTGCTCTTCGTCTCTATTTTCTATGGCATATCCATCATATGGGAGCGGGATTTGGGCATCGTTCAGAAATTCCTCGCAGCTCCGATTCCCCGCACAGCCCTTGTCGCGGGAAAGGCGCTGTCAGCGGGAATTCGCGGTTTAGCGGAGGCTTCTATTATTTATTTGCTCGCTTTGGTTCTCGGCGTTGGTGTGATTCTGAATCCTCTCTCCATCATTTGTGTCATCTTTGTGATTATCATTGGTGCGGCACTTTTCTCGACACTATCATTGATCATCGCCTGTCTGGTGAAAACGAGAGAAAGATTCATGGGCATAGGCCAGATGATCACGATGCCGCTGTTCTTCACAAGCAATGCCATATATCCTATCGCTTTAATGCCCGAGTGGCTTAAAATCATTGCACACGGGAATCCCCTCACGTATATGGTTGATGCTCTAAGAGCGCTGATGATTGATCATGGGATCAGCGAATATGGTCTTCTCACCGATTTTGGCATCCTCATCGTGATGGCCATCATCCTTATCATCATAGGAGCTCGCTTGTATCCTCGGGTGATAAGGTAAGAGCATTTAGTTACTTTTCATTGGATTCTTACATTGATGTATCATCAGGTCTCTGTAAATTCCTCTCAAAAAAAGTACACTGTACGCACTAACTGCCCTACTCAAGACAACAAACTAATCAAATTCTAGCGATCTTGTTATGTGCACCAAATTCGTATTCTACTGTTAACAAAAATGAGAAGCGCTATCGAAGCTCCCTATAAGATTTTTCGATAATCCTTAAATCGCTGATTAAGAACTAACGATCCCTCAGGTCCCATGAGAACTAAGGACGGGGCCTAGGAGGTGGGATAGTGGCGGGTAAGAAAGCTGGGGCAAAGGGTGGTAAAGACAAGCCTAAGCAGGAGTCAGGAAGCACTGGCTCTGAAACTAAGTCCAATTAAATAATCAGGCATTCAAATCCAAACCCCTTCTTTTTTGTTTTTTATTTTATTTTTTGAAAAGCGCTTAATGGTTCTCGCACGGGAAATATAATCAGAGGTTGTAGGAAATATGGGGAAGGCGCACGATTTGAACTCATTATACCAGATGGCATAGGGCAAAAATCTTGATATACATTTGTCTTGAATAATTGACTTTGCGCACGAGCATAATCAGTTCTGAAAACAATGCATTTGTAGATATCTATGCCAAGAATTAGATCAATTGCTTGCGTATTAAATTCTGTGTTACCAATCTAACAATTAACGATAAAGTTAAAGGTCACTTCCTGTGCAACGATCTAACAAATCCATTCTTATTTTCCTTTTAATGGCGATTGACAACTGGTATTAGATCGAGATGAATAATTTATTTCGGATGAAAAT
This sequence comes from Methanomassiliicoccales archaeon, assembly GCA_014361295.1. NCBI lineage: Archaea > Methanobacteriati > Thermoplasmatota > Thermoplasmata > Methanomassiliicoccales > Methanomassiliicoccales archaeon. Next base: position 536,839 of record JACIVX010000001.1, read on the forward strand.
CAGTGATAAAGAATGCAATGTGCTGATGGAAAAGCTGATGAAAAAATATCGATTTGAGGGAAGCGCGTCGGAATTTGAGCAGGACGAGTACTACATCGAGTTTCACAAGAAGAGGTTTTTGAGATTATGAAAGCGATCCCTGAGTCAAATAAGCAGTTACAAGCTCTTGATGCTGGCCCGAATCACAATCTGATTTTGATAAAAGAATTATACTCCCATTACAAATACTACGGTATCAATACCACTAATAGACTTTCGAAGTATTCAAAGAACTGGAGATTCAATTCAAGATTTGCGGTCTTACCAAAAGAGAGTGCCTTTCGATGAAGAGAAATTTGACGTCGTAATATTCCGAGGGATTCCTGACCGTCTTTGCGTTCTATATGAGATGCTCATGAGCGAATTGAGACGCATGATGAAAAAGGTGGAAAACTCATTTTCATTGTTCCAAACATCGCAACAGTGATCAAATGCATGGACGTGTATACGAGTTTACAATGAGAGAGCGGCAACGCTATTGAATTACTGTGGATTTTCGATTAAAAAAGGAATATATCGACAATTGCAGGCGTCGGAATACTTCAACCCAAGAAAAGACGCATCCCGCTTCTCTTTCTTTGTCAAGTTTCAGATAGACGATCTTATAATATGTTACGGATTTTGAGATGAATAGCAAATCAGCTTCTGGAATTTGAAAGCGTTTTCAAAAAATGTTGGCGTCCCGTTCTTTCAATCCTCGTTTTCTGAGGCTCTCAATTGAAACCTGATTAGCTCCTTTGTAATATTTCATGAACTCCTCTTTCAATCCTCGTTTTCTGAGGCTCTCAATTGAAACATAGCTCTATTTGAAGCGGTGAAAATGTTGTTGAGGCTTTCAATCCTCGTTTTCTGAGGCTCTCAATTGAAACCTATTTCGCTTGTTTCAAGTGTAACAAGTTTTTGAACTTTCAATCCTCGTTTTCTGAGGCTCTCAATTGAAACGCGAATCTTTACGTCGCAAGCGATTTGAAATTAATCTTTCAATCCTCGTTTTCTGAGGCTCTCAATTGAAACACAAATACTACGAGCTGCAATGTTGGAGGGGGCAATTCTTTCAATCCTCGTTTTCTGAGGCTCTCAATTGAAACCCAAATACACATGCTCGCAGAAATTGTTCAGGAATACTTTCAATCCTCGTTTTCTGAGGCTCTCAATTGAAACAGGTTCTTTCCCGTGTACAACACATTTTTTATTGTTGCTTTCAATCCTCGTTTTCTGAGGCTCTCAATTGAAACAGTTGGTTTAAAGGGATGACAATCAAATCGTGTTTCCTTTCAATCCTCGTTTTCTGAGGCTCTCAATTGAAACTTGAAAATGTTTTATGATAGGGTGCAGGCATATCAGCCTTTCAATCCTCGTTTTCTGAGGCTCTCAATTGAAACTTTTACAGTCTTGTTCTGACCGTTCAAGATGACGGTCTTTCAATCCTCGTTTTCTGAGGCTCTCAATTGAAACGGGCATTAATAATTTACGACCCCGTTCGGGAACTCTTTCAATCCTCGTTTTCTGAGGCTCTCAATTGAAACTGAATCGCTCTCGCTCGTCTTCCGATAAAACTGAGAGCTTTCAATCCTCGTTTTCTGAGGCTCTCAATTGAAACAGGGTAGGATGGGACGAACTGGGGCGAGATGGTCTGCCTTTCAATCCTCGTTTTCTGAGGCTCTCAATTGAAACTGCCGGCGGCGGCCGTCCTCGTCCTCTGGTTTTTCCCTTTCAATCCTCGTTTTCTGAGGCTCTCAATTGAAACTGCTCATTGTGCCGCGGTACAGGAGGAGGTGAAGATCTTTCAATCCTCGTTTTCTGAGGCTCTCAATTGAAACTTTGATGGTAACCTCGCCGCCGTACAACGTTGGCAACTTTCAATCCTCGTTTTCTGAGGCTCTCAATTGAAACCCGTGACGGAGAGGCCACTGACGACCTACCAGGTGCCGACTTTCAATCCTCGTTTTCTGAGGCTCTCAATTGAAACAGAAAATCGATGACCAGATTATCGAGCTGGAAAAGACTTTCAATCCTCGTTTTCTGAGGCTCTCAATTGAAACAAGCGGGATACCAAGTACTCGATTCCGACCTAAACACTTTCAATCCTCGTTTTCTGAGGCTCTCAATTGAAACTTGACCAGCTTTGATTGTCCCGGCCGCATTCAGCGCTTTCAATCCTCGTTTTCTGAGGCTCTCAATTGAAACGCTGTTATTCCCTTAAACAAACTTGCATCGATGGGAACTTTCAATCCTCGTTTTCTGAGGCTCTCAATTGAAACTCATCAAAAAATACAGACTAAAACCACTAACTGAAGACTTTCAATCCTCGTTTTCTGAGGCTCTCAATTGAAACGTGCAGCGAAAATGCCATGAAAGAAATCGAGGAGCCTTTCAATCCTCGTTTTCTGAGGCTCTCAATTGAAACGCTATCACAACTTATCCCATGCCGGACTGTGATAGCAACTTTCAATCCTCGTTTTCTGAGGCTCTCAATTGAAACGGGAAAGATTTAACACGAATAAGGAGAGGATAGAACTTTCAATCCTCGTTTTCTGAGGCTCTCAATTGAAACCCGAGGTTTATCAATATCTTGAAACTGTTTGTGAAAATCTTTCAATCCTCGTTTTCTGAGGCTCTCAATTGAAACTTTCCTTTTCCTCATTCATTTCCTTTTCACCTCTTTCTTTCAATCCTCGTTTTCTGAGGCTCTCAATTGAAACGCCGAAGACAGGGGCATCCTCGGGTCGGACAGTTTATCTTTCAATCCTCGTTTTCTGAGGCTCTCAATTGAAACTTCGCAAACACGGCATGACAAGAGTGGAGGCCGATCGCCTTTCAATCCTCGTTTTCTGAGGCTCTCAATTGAAACAAGTTTCTCAGATATTCATCTTCAACTCTTATCCTTCTTTCAATCCTCGTTTTCTGAGGCTCTCAATTGAAACACGCTCTGAAAGAGATCGAAGAGCTTAGGAAGTTGGTCTTTCAATCCTCGTTTTCTGAGGCTCTCAATTGAAACAGCGAAGTCCCTTTTTTCTCCCTCACCGTTGGCATGCTTTCAATCCTCGTTTTCTGAGGCTCTCAATTGAAACTTGTACCGGCAATTTCACTCCTCCTTTTCTGCCAACCTTTCAATCCTCGTTTTCTGAGGCTCTCAATTGAAACGTGATCTGCAGGGTGATCGTGTTCACCCCAAGCGCGGCTTTCAATCCTCGTTTTCTGAGGCTCTCAATTGAAACACAGACAGCATTTTTCAGGGAATCCAACGGATATATCTTTCAATCCTCGTTTTCTGAGGCTCTCAATTGAAACCTGCATACCACAGGAGACCAACAATCGCAAGAACCGCTTTCAATCCTCGTTTTCTGAGGCTCTCAATTGAAACGAATACGGTTTTGGCCACTTCAAGCCCTCCGGTCGTCTTTCAATCCTCGTTTTCTGAGGCTCTCAATTGAAACCGAATGGTCTCCTAGGCTTGGTTATTCCCAAATCATCTTTCAATCCTCGTTTTCTGAGGCTCTCAATTGAAACCAGCGGCGCGCTTCTGTGCTGGCGTCGGAATCCATCCTTTCAATCCTCGTTTTCTGAGGCTCTCAATTGAAACGAAGGAGTGCCCGGTGCTGCGCAGCATGGCCGAGTGTTCTTTCAATCCTCGTTTTCTGAGGCTCTCAATTGAAACCTGACAGAGTTCTGAAAGAGAGCCTAACGACTCAGAGCTTTCAATCCTCGTTTTCTGAGGCTCTCAATTGAAACGCCGGTGCTGGCAAGGCAGGCTAATGAAAAGAAATCTTTCAATCCTCGTTTTCTGAGGCTCTCAATTGAAACCGGCTTTATTTTACGATATGTTAGAAGCATTAGATTTCATTTTCGTTTTTTGTAAAATACGCGGGCAAAGTTGCATGTCACTCGCCGAAAGCACCGATCAAAAAAAGGACTTTTTCAATCGATTGTGTGAAGGTCTTTATAAATGGTGCACCGGAAATGAGACCTTCACAAAGTGCAGAACCTATTCATTTCACAATAAGAACATTTCTTACCCTTTGATACATTCGGTAGAACCTCTTTGGTGATGATCAACATGATTGTATCAATATCGCTTAGGAGAGCTTTCTTATCCTCACTTGAGATCTCGATCATCATCCGTTTCTTACTCTCCGGAAAGAATATGGCGGCTCTCGTTACCCTGACTTTCATTTTACTTTCCAGAAGCAGAGAATATGCAACCAATTGTTTCGTCCAATTTCTCTTTTTGTCCTCGAACCTTGAATACTTGATGTCAACTGGAATGACCTCTCCGCTGTTGAGAATGAGAACCGTATCGATGACTCCGTACAGATGGTATTCTGGAGCTTCAATCGCGACCGAATGAAGAACCTCTTTGATCTCTTCTCTCGGAAACCCATAGATTTCTTTTCTCTCAGCAGCTCGCCGATGCTCTCTTTCGTGCTCTTCTTTCCCCATCTCCATCTTTGGCCTGGAAGGCACTGAAAGACTTAGAACTCTAAGGAAATAGATCTTCCTGGGACAGTAGAAGTATTGCGTAATGTCGCTGACCTGGATCATCGATTCGTCTACCATCTCATCCAGAATCCCCTATACGATGTTGTTTCACCTCGGAGAAACTTTGCCACGGAAACGGCCTCTCGCTGTATGACATCGGACCATTTCATTCTCTTTTCGGGAAGTCGAATGTGGTCTTCCATTTTCGATAGGATTTCGGTTAGGAGCAACTTCCTCGCGCCTTCCTGCATCTTGCAGACACCGTTCTCCATTTCAAATTCTTTAGGCTCAACCCTTTTGTGAAATATCAGTTCAAAGACAACCTTATCGACGAGCTGTTGTCTGAACATCTCCATCAGATCGAGAACCATGCTCGCTCGTCCGGGACGATCGACATGCAAAAAACCGCCATACGGATCCAGTCCAGCGTAATGAATTGCCTTCCAACACTCCCCTTCGAGAACCGCATAACCGTAGTTAAGCAATGCGTTGACAGGATCGGTGGCGTATCTTCCACTTCGATTCCTGAATTGAAAACTCTCATCAATCAGCTGCGAAATAGAATCCCAGTATATGGCGGATGCATTGCCTTCGATGCCCATGATCGCGTCCCTGATTTCATTGCAGCTCGCTGTTCTAATCTCATCCAGTTTTTCAAGCCAAAGTTCGATCCCGTGTCTTCCCTCGCTCAAGGCTTGAGCCTTAGCTGGCTGCGAGTCTCTTCTCGTTTTTGCCATTGTTCCCAATAATGACATTTGATTTCTCATCTTGCAACGTACGAATTCCTTTGCGAGCGCGCCACCTTTCGGCTCATCGAACGCTCTGTACTGTTCTCTCCTTGTATTCACCGTCCTCATGATCGGCGGAGAAATCCTTGCTCTGACCTGACCCTTCCAGTCAATGAAAACAACATCTACGCCATTCTCCGCCAGTAACTCGATTGCTCGCGTTGTGATTGAACCGGAACCAGTTACGATCACTTGCTCGATCTCTGATGGAATTGACCTGTAGACTATCTTTGTCTCATTTGCCTCGCGTTCCTTGACGACGATCTGTTCATTCTCAACAGCAATCGTTTTACCCCATCCGTCAACGACCAGTCTCGACACCTACTCACCACAGACAGATCTGTAAATGCAATCATCCGGGCAAGATGGTGGAATTCCAGGATCCTTTTCTTCATAGACGATTTCCGCTTTATTGTCCCTCTCCTCGATCCACCAGCTTCTGAGATCATCGTTGATGTGAAACAGGTCCTTCTCCACGATCATCCTTTCCCCCTTGAAATTGATGAAAACGTTGCAGCCGATGTCGACGGGCACTTCGTAGACACTTTCGAAGACCAGAGCGTAGCCCGTAGGGTATATTCTGCATCTATACCGATCCCCTTTGAATCCGACTTTTAGATCGAAGATGATGTTCCTCATGTAATCGAAACAATCGACGCTCAGCATGCCGCTCGTTCCGAGCAACCGGCCGCTGATCCTGTGTTCCACAAGAAACGGAATTGTTGTTAAAATTAGCTCCTCCGGTGAACCATATGGCTGAGTGACCAAACATGATTCGAATCTTGCTTTTGCCGCGGAAAGAATAAAATTCCACACCATTTTCGCGCACCTCCTGATTTCTTCGAAATTCCCGCTCAAACGTTTCTCGTAATCCATCGACTCATACCAGGATGAAAAGTCCGCGTCAAATTTCTTGAGCTTTGCCTCCCTGAACGCCTGCCCGACGGTATCATGTATGATGACTCCCATCGTCACAGGATGCGTGTACTCTCCTTTCATCCCCTTAACTTTGCTTAGATAGACGTCCCGGGACGTCGGACAATAGCCCGCGCAGATGAGGTACATCGGCAAGGATACATCGTGGTAGGGTTTGAGTGGTGATGTATCCCAGTTCCAGCCTCTCAGTTCCTCCGTCACCCCCACCTGTCTGGCCTTTGGTCTCAAACTCTTGAGCAGATTCTTGCTTTCCAATTCGTCGAGGAAGTAAACCACAGGTAATTATTTTCACGCGATTTTATATTTGTTATGGTCACACAATTTCAACGCTTGATTCGCTCACGAGCATTCGACCATTCTTGCTGATGACCTCACTCGTTGCCAAACATCTCCCGCAGAGCGGAATGACGAAGATGCAATCGATTTCATCCTCAACGTATTTCGTAACTTTGCGAATGAGAACTTCCTTATCATTTGGGTTCAAATCTCCCCTGAAAGCGCTGTACTGCACTCTCGTAAGACCAAATCGGCCTAACACTCTTGCGAGCTGCTGGCGCCTTTTATCATCGTGGATGTCATAAACTACTAATGTGAGCATATTTATTACTGATGATTCATATGTGTTACAAATAATTTTACAAAAAAAATAGTGCGTGCGCTCATTAACAATTATATGGAACGATCGCACACCATCAATCACACCATCAATATTACTTTTAAAAATAATTACGGTCAGTTACAGTGGTTTCCCCAAGCATTCCATAATAGAGCTCGATAAATTGGTACCTGGACAATATGAAGCACAAGGAAAAACCCCCTAAGTCCCTAAATGAGAAGTGATAAGATTACCGAAATAATAATTGCAGAATCATTATTCCAAATTGACAATTGATAAATGACCACAACTAAAATAATGGTTAACAATAAGTTAACAATAAAAAAGAAAGTATAAGATCTTCTTGCTTATTAAAAACAACAAACGGTAATTACAAATATTGGATTGACCATATTTTTTCTTAAAGGGGAAGGTAATAACCATGTCAAATCAGGTGGGGAGAGACAGGATTCCTTGCCTCAGTGTGGAGGAGTCAATGTTCGAGAAAACATTTGAAGACATTTGTGGATTTCCTCCATATCCTCATCAAAAACAAACCGCTGAGTCTCTCATTCAAAATAAAAGTATTCTGCTGCGTGCTCCGACTGGTTCGGGAAAATCTGAGGCTATTTTTCTACCCTTCTTGATAGCCAGACAAGAGAAGCTACCATCACAGATGATTTATTCGCTACCAATGAGAACTTTGGTCGATGATGTCTCAAACAGATTTCAAAAATTGGCCCATAAAGTATCTGGAGGAATCAGAGTCGTTGGCCATCATGGCAAGAGAATGGAAAGTCCCTTATTCTACGCAGATGTCGTTGTAACAACAATCGACCAGACAACCGGAGCTTATGCATGCACACCTCTTAATTTGCCATTAAGGCACGGTAATATTCCGGCAGGGGCTGTCGCCTCATCTCTTTTGGTATTTGATGAAGTTCATACTTTTGAACCCTTATTGGGACTTCAAGTAGCATTGATTTTGGCAAAACATTCGGCGAAATTGGGATTTCCATTTGTTTTTATGTCTGCTACAATGCCAGACTCGTTTGTCAATTTTATGAGAAAACAATATAATACTGAATTTGTAGATGCAAATGAAAATGATATAAGAGTGAGAAAAGAAAGAAACTTATTTATCCACGCAAAATTAAGTGAAGAATTGGATGCGAAAAAAATCATCTCGTTTATAAAGGATTCCAATGAAAGAATAATAATTGTGTGCAACAGGGTGTCAAAGGCCCAGGAAATTTATGAACAAATCCGCAACGAGGCTTTGAATAAAGGCTTCAAGTTAATACTATTACATTCTCGGTTCCTGGAAGATGATCGAGAAAGGAAGGAAAAAGAGCTGAAAGAGATCTTTGGAGAAAGAGACCCGAAGAGCAAGGCAATTTTGATCTCAACTCAGGTCATTGAAGTTGGACTTGACATCACCTGCGAGATTATGATTTCAGAATTGGCTCCAATTGATGCACTAATCCAAAGAGCTGGGAGGTGTGCACGACGGGGCGGAATTGGCCATTTTTATGTATTTAATGTCAGTGACTTTGCTCCTTATAAAGAACAAGAGGATATCATCATAAAGACCAAGAAAGAACTAGAACGGATCGACGGACGGAAGCTAGATTGGGAATTGGAGAAAGAATTGATTAATAGGATATTGGGAGGTTGTTTTGAGGAATACCTAAAACCTGAATATGGAGCACGAGTACTGAATGAGCTCGCAGAGGGAGCTTTTTTCGGTAATCGACAACAAGTCGAAAGAACGGTTAGAGAAACTTTGGCTTGTGATATAACCATACACGATGATCCAGCTGCACTGGGCACTCGAATATTTTCATTGGAAAAAATGAAATTGAATGCAGGACTCCTTCGTCGATTTGTACAGAACGAGAAACCTCTGATCTGGAAAATTGAAACTGATGACATCGAAGAGGAAAAGGTCATTCCCAAAATACTGGTCTGCAAGGATACGGATATTCATCCATATGGATTCTATATTATTCATCCCGATTTCGCATATTATAGCGATGAACTCGGACTACAATTAGGCAAAAAAGGTTTACCGCTTGATAGTCGCGAAAGCATATCCAGAGACGAATTAATAATGAAAAGAAAGGAAGAAAGCTGGAATGAACATTCAAGGCTTACACTACAGTACTTCAGGAATAACATCCTTCCATATTACTGGCTCCCAATTACGAAACTCGCCGATTCTTGGAGGATTGAAAGAGATGGATTTATAGCTAGACTAGAGTTATGCTTAGTCCTGCATGATCTGGGAAAATTGACCGTTGAATGGCAAAAGAAAATCGGAAGAAAATCTCAACCACTAGCTCATTCAAATGCAGATACTGGAAAACGATTACCCCCACATTCCACGATATCAGCATACGTTTTATCGGACATATTCTTCGACTGGGGCAATTTCGGTGATGCTTTGCGGTTTTCAATTGCACACCATCATGGAGTTAGATCAAGAGAAGTACCAAGATACGAATTAATTCCAGAATGGAAAGATGAAGCTATTAAGGTTACTTCGATGGTCAATTTGGATCTGGATTTTTCAAAAATTGAAAAGAGGGCAAGGCAGTTGAGCTCAACTATGCTTGATACATTTCCATTGATCAAGAATGAAAAATTTTACAGGACATATTGTGTTGTTTCCAGAATCCTTAGATTGTCGGATAGAATTGCTACAGCAGGTGATGAAAATGCAATACTATGTTATGAAAACTGGTATGGAAATGTTTGACGCTTGCCGGGCCTATGGATTGGCCTTGGTATTAGATACTATAGCGAGGATAAAAGACATTGATTCAAGATTGTGCATAGAGGATGTTGGTCCGTATTATTTGGTTGATGGACCGCAAATCGATGAAATACCAAGTGATCTTGAAAAAGATACTAACTGGATAAGCTTATTCAGCCAAAATAATTCCTGGAACTATATATTTCTTACAACCCTTAGCCAGAATCGGAAGGACAAGAAAAGAGAGGAATATCAAAAAGAAGCGACTAACAAAATCGGTGATATTCTCCAAAATTATAGTAGGTTGGGTTACGTTCCAAAAATTGCGGCCGAAGGTTCCGCGGGAAGAAACGAGAAGAGTGCTGGATATGATACGATATACATGTCGATAGAGGTACGGGCTGGAAAAGGTATCCGTTCATTCGTCAGAGACAGGTATGGTGAAGGAGAACAACTTCAGGCTCCAAAGGCGGACCTCTCATTAGCATACTTAGGAGGCGCTCATTTCATGCATTGGGTATGGGGTGATACCGCTGTTGGCATTCTGCCGGCGCCTGAAAGAGTGATCCTTAGGAATCACTGCGAAATTCAGAAACTTTTACTCGAAGATAGAATCAATAAACTGAGTCTCATTACAATTCTGGCAAACTACGCAGTGAATTTGGCTGAAAGGATCAGGAAGATAAAAGCAGATGGTACAAGCTATGCATCAAGCTATTCAAAGCTTATATATAATGCGCTGGTAAGAACAGGCACCCAGTGGAAGCCTGCGTCCGCAGGCTTATTTCCGCTTGGATTTTTTTGGCAAATGATAAATGATAATAATCGATACTCAGAAGAAATATTCAGGGTTTGGAAAGACCTATTCGAAAAAGGAAGTCGAAAAGGTCGAGAGGATCTAGCCTTCTCACTCTCGGAATTTCTAACCTATCCCAATCTTGCTTCACTCGAGAATCATATGAATGTCCATTTAAGATATTTGTTGAGCAAGGAGGTGCTCATTAGGACATACTCAAAGGAAAACATGCAGTTGGTGATGAAATATGTCTAACATGAAATTAGGTGAAATATTTGGGAATAAAGCCATTGAAGACTTTGGCACGGCTTTAAGAAAAGCAGTGAGAGATGAGCGCAGCCAAGACTACGCTTCGTTGATCGAACTAGAATATGTTGAAAAACCAGAGGAATTCGCTGAGGCTGTAAAAAAATTCCTGAGAAGATACGATAGCTATGCAAAAAAATACAAGATAATCAGACCCAGCGATGACAGCTTAATTGAAATGATGAAACTGGTTGATTTGTACGGCGTGAGGGTAATTAGAGCAGCACTTATTGCGCACGCATTGGTTAAGGCACCTACAGAAGAAGTCACACAAGGAGGAGAAATAAATGAGTGATGGAATTTTTGAAATGGCAATATTGGGAAGAGTGGTGTGGGATTTACACTCTCTGAACAACGAAGGAACTGTCGGGAATGTAACTGAGCCGAGAACAGTTGTCTTGGCAAACGGTGAAAAAACCGATGGGATCTCTGGGGAAATGCTCAAGCACATTCATGCTGAGAACCTCTGGATATTGGAAGCAAACAAAGACAGTTTTTGCGAAGCTTGCAAGAGACTAGAACCAGCCAGGGCAGACAAAAACACAAATGTAACAAAAAAGAATACGCCTCAAGATGCAGTAAGGCAGGCCATCATCGATTGCACGCTCTGTGATGCACATGGTTTTTTGATTCAGAAGCCTACTGTGGCACGTCCATCGACAATTGAATTTGGATGGGCTGTCGGAATCCCCGAGATCCATAGAGATATCCATTTGCACGCAAGGCATGCACTCGGAGAAAAGGTGAAACCAAAGGGTGCCCCCCAGACGGGAAAATGCGATTCATGCGGAAGAGATAATGTTGACGTATGGGAGATCGAGCAACAAAAACTCTGCAAAGATTGCGCGGCGACATTGACGACGTCCCAAATGATATATCATCGCCCGACTAGATCTGGTGCATATGCAGTTGTAACAGTATTCCAGCCTTGGAAGATTGGTCTCAATAACGTCAACTATGCCTACGAGATCGACGATAACAAAAGAAAAGAAAGATACAACCTTGTGCTTAAGGCATATCAAACTATGTTCATGCGAACTGAAGGCGCGATGACCACCACGCGGTTGCCGCATACAGAAGGATTTGAAGGATTGATCGTTGTATCAAAAGCAAATATGCCAGCACCGATTATTAGCCCATTAAGAGAGGACTACAAGGACGAAATCAAGAAGATCGCGACTATGATGAATCAAACATCAAATCAATCAGTGAACGAGAATGAGATCCTTGAAGTCATGGAATTTAGCTCGATCTCGTCATTTATTGAAAAAATGAAAGGTCTGCTCGAGAGAAGACCTTACAAACTGACTCTGGAAAAATGAGTTTCCAAGGTGATGAAGTGATCTGGCTTAGAGCGGAATACGAATTTGGTAGCCTGTTTTCATACAGGATACCAAATTTCTCTCCTTCTTTTGCGATGTCATCCCCTATACCTGGCCCATCTGCAATCAAGCTTGCTTTGGTCTCTTCTGCCATTGAAACCACAGGGAACATAGAGTATGGAAAAAGAATATTCAACATAGTAAAGAAGTCGGAGGTTCTGGTTGAACCACCTGATAAGGTCGCCATATCAAGACAGCTAATTAAGAGAAGAAAACAAGAGCTAATCGCGAAAAAAATGCAGAAAGGGAAGTCAAAAATTGGTAAATGTAGCAAATGTGGTCAAGAAAAGGAAATATGGGAAATTGACGGGGAGTTCATTTGCAAGGACTGCGGGGAGAATTCTTTAATCTCCACATTTGGAATACGAGAATATGTACACTTCTCGGGTCCTATAAAGATATTTATTTCAGTCCAAGATGAAGTTGAGAAAGATATCCGTAATCAACTGGCGAGAATCAGACAATTTGGCACCTCTGATTCGATTGTCTTTTGCAGAAAAATTGAAAATGTAGAACCTTCAAGAAATAAATGCGTACAACCGATCGATATAGCTGACTATGAGGAAGTGCGACTACCAAAATCAAAAATGATTCTAATTCTGATAGATATTGCGGAATCTTCATCATTTGAGGATATTAATCCATACACAAAGGGAAATAGAAAAGAGGCATTTGTTTTAAGACCATATGTCTTTCCTTTGATTGAGGAGAAGATAGGAAAGAATTGGACGATCTACAAGTTGGAACCTTTGGCCTAAGGAAGATGTATGCTAGAACTGTCAAAAATCACTATGCATCTGAAATTTAACACACCAGCAGTATTTCCTCGCTGGCTAGGATCAGCATTCAGAGGAGGCTTTGGAGAGCATTTGAGGCGAGCCTGTTGTTCTGACGTGGAAAGAGGCTGCAGAAAATGCAACTCTAATAATGACTGCGTGTACTACTACATATATGAGCGCGAAAGTGCAACTCGTGGATATGCACCTCCGACAAGACCTGTTATTATCGTGCCCCCATTCTTTGGTAGGGAGCTTGAATTCAAGAATGGTTGCCGATTGAATGTTGATATCTACTTTTTCGGAAAATTTCGAAAATACTTACCTCACACATTGCTGGGAATTAAACTCCTAGGTTTCACTGGCATTGGTGGGATCAGGAGATACAATATGAATAGATTCACGATCGAGAGTGCGGAATGCGCGTTTTCTGGGGAGAAAATATATGACGGAGAGACGATTAAACTGACGAAGCTCAAGACTCTCGACATTTCCGATCCTGAGTTGTATAACGATTTCGAAGGCCTTATCGAAGTTGGTTTCAGAACACCAATCATTTTGAAGTCCTCGGAATTCCCGCCATCGCCTCAAAAACTGCTCGAGATGATCAGGTCGAGGCTGATTCTATATGTCAATGAATACGGAGACGGCTCAACAGTTGACGATTTTACATGCAAAGGTGAGGTCATCCCGATTTCAAAACATTTCCACGAATTAGAGCGCCGCTCTCGTAGAACTGGCGCGAGAAGATTCGATGGATACACCGGCATCGCCAGATATCGTTTTGAGGGGCTTGATGACGTTGGGAAATGGCTCTTGAGCGTCGGGGCACTCATGGGCGCGGGTCCGCGATCGGCCTTCGGGTGCGGATTTTTGACCGTAAAAGAAGTCTCTTCCACTGAAGATAGATAGGATATCTACCACTTTTTGCGATCTTTACCGATTTCTTTGCGCAATGTTTCTAGAAATCAGGATCGTAATTCTTAGTAAAAACCTAAATTCGAATTTTCTGATGCGTAAAAATCAGTTCCTTGTGAACACGAGAAATTCGTTCGACTACCTTTTGTCTCTTTTTCAAAAATTTTTTCCGATAATATTCTATTCTGTAACACAAAATTCAAAAAAGTAATACGAATGAGGCTATTACATGCTCACGAAAAATCATGACCCTGCTACTCTCTGGAGAAGGCAATATCTTGCAACAATGGCTTGCGAGAAATCCAGAAATTTCTATGATGATGAACACACTGCGATTCGGTTCGCAGAAAATCCATACGTCTGGAAAGATGGTAGATTACGATGCAGTCAACTTGAAATAAAGAAAAATTGGAGCGTTCTGGATATCGGGGCGGGTCCCGGCACGATGGCGATACCTCTGGCGAAACGCTGTCGGAAGGTAACGGCTGTTGAACCGTCGAAACCGATGGTCAAGATTCTCAAGCGAAATTCCAGGATACACGGTCTCCAAAACATTGAGGTCGTTCACAGTCGCTGGGAAGATGTCAACGAGGATATTGGACGTCACGACGTCATCATCGCAGCATATTCCCTCATGATGGAAGATATTGAAGGCGCTTTGTTGAAAATGGACAGACTTGCCAATAAACATGTCCACCTCTACTGGTTTGCTGGAGTTCCATTCTGGGAAAGAATAAGGGCCGACCTCTTCCCGATCATTTACAAAAAAGAATATTCATGCTCGCCAAAATGCGATCTGATATACCGAGTCCTGTATAATCATGGCATTTATCCAGACGTCATCAACCTCTCCAACGGCGCTTTCCCGAGGTACAGATCGTTCACTACAAAGGAGGCGCTGGCAGAACTCAGAGAACTGCTTTGGCTCAATGAGGGCGTACACGATGATATCCTCATAGATTACATCAAAAATCGTTACAAAAAGGACGGAGAAGATCGGTGGCTCAGACCAGACAATACCGTGCGCGTCAGAATTTCCTGGCGACCCGATCACAAATCCAGGAAATGGTGAATGTCAGCTCGCATCGTGATACGTTTTTCCCTCTTTCATTCTCACAATTCTATCGCTGATCCACTGCACAACTTCAGGATCGTGAGAAATGAAGAGGTAGCTCGTGCCCATCTCCTCCTGGATGCGCCGCAATAGATGGAGAATCTGTGCCTGCATCAACGGATCGAGCATCGAAGTTGGCTCGTCAAGCACGACGAGTTTGGGGTTGAGGGCGATCGCTCTCGCAATCGCGATTCTCTGCATTTGACCTCCGCTCAGCTGGAAAGGGTATCGATCGAGTAACTCAGCATTGAGCCCTACCTTGTTCATGAGCTCTAACACCTTCTCTCTGATACCTGGCCTATTCCTAGAATAAAGGAGTAGCGGCTCTGCGATGCTCTGATAGACGGTGAATCTCGGGTTCAAAGAGGTCTCAGGGCTCTGCGAAACCAGTGTCATTTCCCCTCTCAGACGCCGGAGACGTCTCATTTTGAGAGATGTTATATCTTCCCCTTTGAACAGAATCTTGCCCTCATCGGGCCGCAGGATACGAAGGATCACGCGCGCTAGTGTCGATTTTCCACATCCGCTCGGGCCCATCAGCCCGAGAGTCTCGCCGTAATCGATATCAAGGCTGGCGTTCTCAACGGCCTTCACGATCTTCTTTCCCAGTAGACCGAGGCGATAGTATTTTCTTACATTTTCAACGACGAGCAGTGAACTCACTCTTGATACCTCCTGCAACAGCAGCGGTGTTCCGTCCCCTTCATAATTGGATGCTCAGTGTGACAAATGTGATCCGCCTCCTCGCAACAACTGGCATAGCAGCAACCCGTGCGGCGCTCAACCATCGAGACCGGTTCTACGTGCACGGCCTTCATCCCCCTCGAAGGCAGGGCTTCGAGCAATCGCCTTGTGTAGGGGTGCCTTGGATGACGCATCACATCGCCTGTTTTGCCCTCTTCGATGATCTCCCCCGCGTACATGACCGCCATCCAGTCACTTAGAGTTGAGGCGACCTCCATATCGTGGGTAATCAGCAGACAGGAAAAGCTTTGATTCCTCCAGAGGTCTGATAACCACTTCACAAGCTCCCTTTTTCGCTCAAGATCGAGACCCTTTGTTGGTTCGTCCGCGATCAAGAGAGGCGGATTGAGAGAAAACGCTATTGCCAGTGCGATTCTCTGCCGCATACCGCCGGAAAGCTCGTGAGGGTAACGATACGCTTCCTCTTTACCTATGCCCATTTTGCCGAGAACGTCGAGAGCCTTTTCTTCTGCTTCCGCCTGTGAAAGTTTTCGGTGATAGATGAACATTTCACTGACCTGATGAATTGATCTCATGGATGGATTCAAGGAGGCAGAAGGATTCTGCATGAGCATCCCGATTTCTTTTCCACGTATTTTCGCCATTTCGTTCTCAGAGAGTTTTTGAAGATCAGTACCATTGTAAAAAATAGAGCCTGTGACACGCGCGGCAGGTGGCAAAAGTCGCATGATCGTCAGACCGAGAACGGTTTTTCCGCAACCTGTTTCCCCTACCAGTGCAAGTTTCTGGCCGCTTTCAAGTCTCAGATTGATATTTCTGTTTGCGTGCACAAGACCACTTGAACTAGGGAAATAAACGTTGAGATCCCTGATCAAAAGAAGGCTCATGATTCCACCTCCATGAGAAGATCCCTTCCGATATGCAGACACTCCTTTACCCAGTCGGATAGGAAATTGAAGGCAAGGACAATAATCGAAAGGAATAATCCAGGAAATAGCGCGACATGTGGCGCAGTAGTGAGATAACGAACTCCCGAACGTATCATCAATCCTAATTCTGGTGTCGGTGGCTGAATTCCCAGCCCCAGAAAGCTGATCGCAGCGGCGAAAAGAATCGTGTGACCGATGTCGAGGGCGATCAGCACGATGATTGGCCCTTGCGCATTTGGAAGGATGTGTCTGCCTATGATCCAGTGCGTCGGAGCTCTAAGCACCTTCGCATTTTCAACATAACCAGTCGTTTTCAATGAAAGAACTGTTGAACGTACAAGGCGCGAATAGCTCGGCCATTGTGTTGCCGCAAGTGCAAGAATGAGATTAAACGCACCACCACCAAACAAGCCAACGATAACCAGCGACAGAATGATTGAGGGGAATGCGAGCATGATGTCCACGATGCGCATCATGACGAGATCAACAATGCCCCCATAGTATGCAGCCAGAAGACCGAATAAAGTCCCGACGATGGCTGCGATGATGACGACGATGATCGCGATTCCAAGAGAATACCTCAACCCAAAGAGAATTCGTGAAAGAATATCTCTGCCAAGTTCATCAGTACCGAAGACATGCTGGCCATCTGGTCCAGCCAGCTTATTCGACAGATCGGTTTTTAACGGATCAAAAGGGGCTAACAGAGGTGCGAAGATCGCACATATGGCTAAAATCATGAGTACGATGAGGCTGATCAATGCAGAAGGACTTCTGAAAATCGACCAGAACGCCCTACGCAGATCAATCCGCATCATACCTCACCCTTGGATCAAGATATGCATACAGGATATCAACAACTAGATTGACCATGCAAAACAGTGCAACGATGACCAGCGCGCAACCTTGGATCATCGGAAAATCCTTGAGGCTGATCGAATCCGCGAGTAACTTTCCAATGCCAGGCCACGAAAATACCGTCTCGACAACGACTGCTCCGCCGAGCAGATAACCCATTTGGAGACCAGCAAAGGTGATGAGGGGCAGCAGAGAATTCTTTAGGATATGCTTTCTCATGATGTATTCTTCATCGAACCCTTTTGCCCTCGCCGCTACAACGTATTCCTGTGACATGACTTCTAAAATACTCGAACGGAGGAGACGCGTCGTGATCGCACACATGCCGAGTGCAAGAGTCAACGAAGGAAGGATCAATCCAGAGAGTGTGCTGAATCCGTAGCTTGGCAATAGACCGAGCCATACTGAAAAAATCAAAATGAAAATTGGTCCGAGATAAAAGGACGGGATGGATTTCGCCACGAGGACGAATGTTTGCACCGCGCGATCTTTCCATGTGCCACTCCTTTTGGCGGAGTATATACCTAAAGGAATTGAAATGATCAGGGAAATCGTGAGACTCGTGATGGCAAGCAGGAGAGTTGCTGGGAGCCTGGCCGATATCTCATCAGACACACTCTTTCCTGTAACAAGGGATCGGCCGAAATCAAGAAAAAGAATATGCTCCAGCCATTTCAGATATTGTATGTAAAAAGGTGCATCAAGACATTCCGTCTCGACCACCCACTGCACTTGTTCAGGTGTGAGGTCTGTTCCATATCTGGACTGAGCGATGAGCAATCCCGGATCTCCCGGCGCCAGATACATCATCAAAAAAGTCAGAAAAGTAGCTCCGAAAATAACAAAGAACATTAGGAGTACCCTTTTGATAATATACTTCCACATCGCTCAGCACCAAATAAAGAAAATGAGAATGGGCTCACGCCCTTTCTGTTACTTTTTTTTCATCTCTCCACACTGACGCCTTCTAAGTTCAGCCATGGGTCTTCGGCCGTCATTACGTAACCTTTGACGACGTCTCGATACGCGACGATCTTGTGTTCGTGCACAAGATAGAAGGCGGGAAGGTCATCAATAACCGCTCTCTGGAGCTGCCTGAAGTATTCCTCTTGCAGCGTCACATTGATTGTTGTGTCTGCTAGTCTGAAGAGCTGGTCATAACTTGCATTCTGGTAGTGGGACCAGAGGCCACTCGATGTGTGAATTGCGAAGTGTCGGGGATATGGACCCCAGACGAAATAGCCCGTACGCAGAATCATCCCGAAATCACCAGAGGCTTCTTTGCTGTTGAAGACCGCGGTCGGAACGCTTTCAACCGTCACGTCCATACCGATATCCCTGAGCATCGATGCAATGGCCTGCGACATGAGTGTAAACCGGGGAGCCCAGGGATCCTCGGATGTCATAAGAATCGTTGTCGAAAGTTTGCTACCATTCTTGTAGAAATATCCATCCTCACCGAGCGTATAACCCGCTTCCATCAACAGAGATTTTGCTTTCGTTACATTGTATTCGTACAACGGCAGAGAGGGGTCTGAATAGAGCATGACTGGTGAATATGGCCTTCCCTTTGCCGCCATGCCGATGCCATCAAGGAGATCGTTCACGATTTTCTCGGTGTCGATGCCGTAGGCGACTGCCTTTCGAACGCGCAGATCAGTGAACGGGCTAACGGATGCATTGTGGGGGTCTGTTTTCGTGTTGAATTGCAGGAAATCCGTAAAAGTCGTGAGACGGTGCTGCACATGGATGCCGCTTGTGGCTTCGAGGTCGGCAACATCCTGCTCTGAAACTTTGATGATCATATCGACATCCCCTGCCTTGAGAGCCAGCACCCTTGTCGTCGGATCCTTGATGACCTTGAATATGATTCTCTTCAGCAAGGGCGCCGGTCCGCTGTAATTCTCGTAACGGTCTAGTACGATTTCCTGGTCAGTTATTTGATAATTGAATTTGAATGGGCCTGTGCCGATGATTTTCCCATTCCAACTCCCATCGGGATTGGCCATGTTCGGAGACATAACGGGCCAGGCGATATGCGTAAGGTAATAGGGCAGGGGTGTCGGAGATTTCATCACGAACCGCACAGTGTAGTTGTCGACCTTCTCCAGATAATTGACTCTTGCCAACACGCCGTAATTGCGTACATATGTGTCGTTGCCGTATGAGAAGAGGACTGCGTCAGCGTTGAACTCGCTGCCATCGTGAAATCTGACGCCCTGCGTCAGGTTGAAAATCCATGTTTTTCCGTTGTCGGGCGTGTACCACGAGCTCGCCAGACCAGGAATCAGATTAAGGTCCGTATCCAGTCTTATGAGTGTGCCGTAGATCTGTGCCCAAACAAAACGCGCGTCGCCATCGGCGAATTGTGTGAGATACCAGTTCTTCACGTCAGAACTGATGGCAACGATGAGCGTATCCTCGTTCTCTTTTTCCTGTGGGTTATAAACGACAACTGCAGTCACGATCAGTGCGATAGCTACGATTATAGCTATCACGGCCAATAATAGGTTCTTCTTTGCCAACATCTTCCCTCCTGAGGAACTCCGAATGGGATCGAAGAACTTCTCCTATTGAAAGAGGTGAAGTTCGTAACACTAATCTCAAATAAGTGTTATGCAATTAAACTTTACGCCCCTTAAGACGCACGACACGGGGAATCTCAAATGAAGTAGTTAAGACAAGGTGAAATCAATGCCAAATCCGAAACAGAAGGAATACTTTGATAGTCTGGCAAAGGATTGGGATAAGATTGTCGTGCATGACCTCTCAAAGATAAAAAAGATTATGGATATCTTCGACCTGAGACCCGGAATGGTGGTGATGGATGTTGGAACTGGGACAGGTGTTTTGATTCCCCATCTCCTTGCACTTGTTGGTGTGAATGGAAAAGTCGTCGCCGTTGATTATTCCGAGAAGATGCTCGAGGTTGCAATGAACAAGTTTCCACCAGCCCGATACCCAAATCTTGAATATGTCTGCGCGGACATCAACGATGTGCCCATGTCAGGAGAATATGACGCAATCATGTGCTATTCCTGCTTTCCCCATTTCATCGATCAGCCCAAAACTGTCAAGCATATGTCAAAAGGATTGAAGAAGGGCGGAAGGCTCATGATCGCCCATTCCTCATCCCGCGACGAGATTAATCGAATACACCTGGAAACCGGCGAGGTTGTGATGACCGATTATCTCCCGGCGATGAAAGATTTATGCTTCATGCTGGAGGACGCAGGTCTCGAAGTCGTGAAGGCGATCGACAATGAGGAAATGTACGTCGTTTTGGCCGTGAATTCAAGAAATTGCTCAAAATAAGTGGACCGAATTTAATGATATGCGACATAAGCACATGTCAACAATCTTACTAGTTCCTTTGGAATCCATGATAAGATGCGTACAATATCATCAGATGATAGTATGTGAGATTCTCATCCGCTCTCCTTGGAATGGATTGCAATCTGATTGAATACATATTAGAAACGTACCTGAGATTTCAATAGAGTTGATGACATGAAAAACAGGTTCCAGATGTTCACAAGCTCTAACGATCACTCGATCAATCATCTCTCCCATAAACGATTTTTCATTGTATCAAGAATTATCAATTTCTCGATCCGCCACAGAACTTCATGATATAACTCAGAGAAATCAACTTTGCATTTTCCAGAAGATCGTCGCTGATTCCTGGTACACCGCAGACCATCAATATGATGTCCTTTGTGCTTTCCGTGACCTTCGTCGCATCAGAATCCCTATACGGATAAATCGCGATCAGTTTTCTCGAATCCGATACAACGATCTCATTCCCCTTCAGCTCGATAGGCTCCTTCATTCCTATTCCCAGAAATCTCTCACCCTTCTTGGCAAATCTCATCTGGAGGTCGCCTTCAACCGTTTCCTTATCAAAAGCGGCAAGGGGAATGCCTGATTTGATTGAGGCAAGATTGTACGCATCCACGAGGGTGTTAACGTTCGGAATCGGTTTGCCCTGCAGGACTCTTCTAATAAGCGCTTCCGACGCGGGCCTGATTTTTGTGGGGTCGATTCCAATTTTCCAGAAAAAATCGCGGTACGCTCTGAAAAGCGGCCTGTTCTTCAGTTCGTCAAGTGTGTATTCATTCCTGATCTCCTGGAATACCAACTCCTTGAATTCCTCAAGTTCTTTCGAATTTCTCATCACATTGACATTCGTAAGGGACTCGACGATTACTCTGAATGGAGGGAATCGGATCTCGATTTCTTCAGAAAGTCGAAGATTCATCGATATTGTAAGATTTCTTCCCGGTTTAAGCATTATTCTAGGACCGATTCTGATTAACAAAGATGCATCGCTTTATTTCAGATCTTAATATCCTTTCAAAGAAGGAAAGAAAGTGTGTGGATATTCGATAGATCATTTCTTGAGTGAATAACATTCGATGAAAATGATCAAGCCAAATTCTGGATGAGTTAACATAATCATTGTTCCATAAAAAAGGCACATCGTTGCGAGCAAACAAGTACTTAGGAAGTCGGTTTCCTTCATGTCTCGGAGGGGAATTCAGGCAAAAGTACTAAATAGTCATAGCGCGTGTCAAGTTTCACTAAACTGAATACCTCAGTTGGTGAAGCATGAGAGTCGTAAAGACGTTTGGTTCACCAAAGTGAGGCGGAGTTTAGGGAAATAAGTAAACGGAGGTGAACCAGACGATGTATAACAGGCAACCGCGCGAGATGCACAAAGCGGTGTGCTCCGACTGCGGCAAGGAATGCGAAGTTCCTTTCAAGCCTACCGAGGGGCGACCGGTATACTGCCGCGATTGCTATCAGAACCACCGCCCTGCAAGGCGGAGCAGGTACTGATCAATTTTTGAGACGGCGTTTTTTAGTCCTTCTCTAAACTTTTTTACTTTTTTTGTTTCTTTTCGATATTTTTGCTAATGCATTTTGTCTCCTCTTTTCTCAAAAGATATTCGTCGCTCGAGCAAATCTATTTAACGATTGAATTCAATGAGCCAGTAAGGTAGCAGGGGGTACTACATGGAGGAGAAAATGCTGATTCAATATCCGCCTCACCTGAGGTGGATGCTTAAGAGGGCGCTCGATGATCCCGAAGGATTTTGGGGTGAGATTGCAAGTGAGCTACATTGGTTCAAGCCGTGGGACAGAATTTTTGAAGGAACCAATGAGACATTCAAATGGTTTTCCGGTGGCATGACCAATATTTCTTATAATTGTGTGGATTTTCATGTGAAAGAAGGAAGGGGAAACCGAGCTGCGATCATCTGGGAGAGCGGCGAAGGCGGACAGACACGTGTGCTGACGTACAATCAATTACTTTTTGAAGTCACAAGATTTGCAAAAGCACTTCGCGCTCTCGGCGTCAAAAGAGGGGATAGAGTTACGATCTACATGCCGATGATCCCAGAAGCTACAATCGCGATGCTTGCGACCACGAGAATAGGAGCGATACACTCTGTTGTTTTCGGCGGATTTGGATATGGCGCGCTGGCCGAGAGAATCGCAGACGCAGGATCAGAGATCGTTGTCACATCGGATGTAGGCTACAGAAGAGGCAAAATCGTTCCTCTCAAAGAAACTGTTGATCTTGCGTTGAAGGAAGTGAAAGGAGTCAAAAGAGTTATCGTGCTAAAAAGGGGCGACACCGATCCTCCTCTGATCCCTGGTCGGGATATTCTCTGGGAGGACGCGATCGAAATGGGTGCGTTGGAGAGTTCCGACGTTGTGCCGATGAGATCTGATGAACTTGCCTTCATTCTCTATACCTCTGGCACTATGGCAAAGCCGAAGGGCACGGTTCAGCCACATGGCAGCTATCAAGTTTACGTGTACGCGATGGGAAAATGGGTTTATGATCTGAAGGAAACTGATGTGTGGTGGTCAACCTCCGATATCGGTTGGATCGTTGGACACAGTTATGTGGTGTATGGACCTCTGCTCACGGGCTGCACCACCATTATGTATGAGGGTGTGCCCGATTACCCGACACCTGATATCTGGTGGAAAATTGCGGAGAGGAATCGCGTTACTCAGATGTGGATCTCGCCAACGGGTGTGAGAGCCCTCATGCAGCATGGTGAGCAATGGCCTAGAAAACACGACTTAAGCTCAATCAGAGCCATCTTCTGCGCTGGGGAAGTTTTGAATCCTCCTGCTTACGAATGGCTTTCGAAGAAAGTTTTCGAGGACAGGATACCAGTCGTCGATCATATGTGGCAGACAGAAACGAGCGGCCCCATCGTTGGAAATCCTATCGGCATTGCGACCCTGCCGATTCTTCCAGGTTCTGCGACAATTGCACTTCCAGGCATTGACGCCGATGTCGTCGATGATAAGGGCCAATCGCTTCCCCCAGGTGTTGAGGGGAATTTTGTTATCAGGCGGCCATTTCCGGGCTTAACGCCGACGATCTGGAACGATCCTGAACGATACAAACGAGATTACTGGTCGAGAATACCCGGTTGCTATTATACAGGGGATGGTGCGTCGAGAGATGAGAACGGTTATTTCTGGTTCGTTGGAAGATTTGATGAGATCATTAAGATTTCTGCGCACCGAGTCGGCACTGTCGAGATCGAATCCGTTCTCCTCTTGCATCCAGATGTGGCAGAAGCCGCTGTGGTAGGCGTTCCGGATGAACTTAGGGGAGAGGTAGCATTTGCGCTCGTTGTTCCGAAACCTGGAAAAGAGCCAACGGAGAGCATGAAAGCAGAGCTGAAAGAGCTTGTGAGAAGGAATATGGGTGCAGTTGTAGTCATCGGCAACATTGCGTTTGTTAGCAAGCTTCCGAAGACGAGAAGTGGCAAGATCATGAGAAGGCTCATTAAGGCTGTCGTTGCGGGACAGCCACTCGGTGACACATCGACAATTGAAGATCCAGCGGCGATCGAAGAAATCAAGAAGGCGGTTGCAGTGGCGCGAGCTCGGGATCGATGATCTTATCCATTTCGAACAGCGTATAAGAAAAAAAGCTCAATTACATGTGATTTGTTAAGAAATGATTAGAAGTGCAAGTCAAGTCGCGATCAACAACGATGAGGGATCCGTCTGCAAAAGGCATAATAAGATATCCCTTGTCAATCTATAAGAGCGAGGGGAAACGTTGTCGAGAGACTGGAGAGATCGATGGAGAGAGAAACTCAAAACGGCCGATGAAGCTGTCGCCTGCGTTGAGCGGGGACAAAGAGTGTTCATTGGTACTGGATGCGGCGAGCCCCAGACACTGCTCCGGGCCCTTATTGGTAGAGCGGACCATTTGGCCGACAATGAATTTATTCAAACAATATCCCTCGGACTCGTACCGTATGCAGAAGAACGGTTTACTGATAAGTTCAGATTAAATGCGTTTTTCATCGGTCCTAACGTGCGAAACGCTGTGAATGAGGGGCGCTCGGATTACACACCAGTTTACCTTTCCGAAATACCGAGACTCATCGAAGCGGGGAAGATCCCAATCGATGTTGCGCTCATTCAGGTCTCACCTCCAGATGAGCATGGCTATTGCAGTCTCGGCGTTTCTGTTGATATCACCAAGAGCGCTGCCGAGGCTGCCGATGTTGTCATCGCGCAGGTCAATCGATACATGCCAAGGGTCCTTGGAGACAGTTTCATTCATATCTCCGACATTGATTATGTAGTTGAGGCTCATGAACCCCTGCTGGAATGGCGGGCTAATGATGGCGAAAGCCCGGAGGAAATCGATCGCATTGGCAGATTTGTGGCAGAGCTCGTCGACGACGGATCAACGATACAGACTGGTTATGGTTCAATTCCCGATGCGGTGCTGCGCCATCTGAAAAATAAAAAGGATCTTGGCGTCCACACGGAGATGTTCTCCGATGGCATCATTGATCTCGTCGAAAGCGGGGTTATTACTGGGAAGAAAAAAACAGTCCATAGGGGGAAGATTGTCGCTTCTTTCTGCATGGGGACAAAGAGACTCTACGACTTCATCGACAACAATCCCATTATCGAATTCCATCCTTCCAACTACACAAATGACCCCTGTCTCATAGGAAGACACGATAAGATGGTCGCGATCAACTCAGCGCTCGAGGTCGATCTCACTGGTCAGGTGTGCGCCGATCAACTCGGGTATATGTTTTATTCAGGACTTGGCGGACAGGTTGACTTCATGCGTGGCGCTGCGAGATCGAAGGGAGGGAAGCCGATCATTGCACTTCCTTCGACGGCTCAGGGTGGCAAAGTGTCAAGGATCGTGCCACGGCTCTCCGAAGGCGCTGGTGTGACAACGACTCGTGGCGATGTCCATTATGTTGTGACAGAATACGGAGTAGCAGAACTTCACGGAAAGAGCATCATGCAACGGGCGCTCGCGATGATCAACATCGCTCATCCGAAATTCAGGGAAGAACTGCTCGCGGCGGCGAAATTCCACCGTTATGTCTTCCTTGACCAATCGGAGGTTCCGTATCGAGGGCTTCCGTATCCACAGGAATATGAAACGTATAAAACGTTCGATGGCGTTCAGATATTTTTCCGACCGATCAAGCCGACCGATGAGGAAATGATGAAGGAACTCTTCTACTCGTTCTCAGAAGAAACGATCTACCAGCGGTTTATGGGGCCGAAAATGGCAATGCCTCACCGCGAGCTGCAGCATTTTGTCAATCTCGACTACGATACGAAGATGGCAATCGTCGCGGTTGTGAGAGAAAAAGAAAGAACGAAGATCATCGGTGTTGGGAGATACAGTCTTGATAAGACGACGAATATCGCTGAGGTCGCATTTGTTGTCCACGATGATTGGCAGAACAAGGGAATCGGCACATTCCTGATGAATATGCTCATCAGAATTGGCAGAGACAGGGGGATCAAGGCATTTACCGCTGAAATCCTGGCAGAAAACAGACGCATGCTTAATCTATTCTATAAAACAGGATTGAAGGTCGAAACGAAGTACGACGACGATACGTATATCATTTACATGCCGCTTCAGTAAAATACTGAGCAATAGGAAAGTGAAGATGACGAGAAATTGATAGTTCCCGCGAATTACCTGATTCTCTCCACCTTTCCAACATAACGTGCGATCTTCGACTGATGATCCGATTCATCATTGATAAGGAGTTCCAAGGTTGAAAAGAATAGTCCTGAGTCACCCTCCCTGACAAGATTCGTCAGATCTGACTTTTTTAGGGCGTCATAGATATTTTTGTAAATGTCATATGCGAGTTTTTCGTATTTCGACAGTTCCATCATAATTTCGAATTCCGTTTTGTTCTTGAAATCGAATTCTCGCGGTCGAATGGATGGCATCTGCCATTGATGGTTGACCTTCACCTTGGAAATCAATTCTTCAACCATCGCCTTGTGCTTTTCTGATTCCGATATGAGCTCAGAGACGACGTCCCTAAATTCATCTTTCTTGATGTTAATGTATGATTCCCACTGAGACATGGATTCGAAACTCGCTTCAATTTCCAATGCCTTCTGTAAAAAGGTCAATAGCTCATCACTCGTTCTTATTTCGACCATGATAAAACCATCTCTCTCATCGTTTCTAATTATTTAATTTTCGAGTCGCTATGTTCGACATTTTCGAAGGGATTTTCCTATGTTCTTTTTATGGCCATATTGACAAAACATGATGATACGATATGCGATGATAGGCTTTTCAAATCGATAATGGTCGATATTATCACGATGTGTATGCATGCCGAAACATAGAGGAACGGCAAACTCCAGGATTTGAAGAATTTGGATTTCCCCCTCGAAAATTCAGTCCAAAATGATCCGTGGATGTGCATTCAGGAAATTGTAACTTTTCGTTCATATCACTTTAATTATGAGTAGTCTGTTTCTGAAAGATAAAAAGGATTTCAAAAAATGTCAACGATCAACTAGAAATGACCCTAAGGGACGGATTAATGGATAATCGACTAGCGTTTATCGGTTTCTTCTGGAATCGCCGTAATGATGACTCGTCTTCGAACCCACCAGTAGGCAAGAAATGTTGCATTAATTGTGGAGATAATGAGAATTAATACCGACCAAAGGAGCAACTTAGACTCAAGGCCAAAAGCAAAACTGAAAATCGTTGCTAAGGTATTTGGCACAAGGACTGCCGTCCCCAGAATTGTTAACCAAGTCATGACGAGTGCCATACGATTATTCAAGATCTGCAGCTGATTGTTATACAATGATTGCAGGACTTCGAGCCCCGACGCAAGGACTTCGGACATGTGCTCACTCAATTCGATCTGTCGGTTGACTTCGTCCGCGAGCAATCCAATTTTTGATAAAACTTTAGGATTATCTGTCACGAGATCTGCATCGCCATAACGCAGCGAATGAAGAACATCCAACGTTCTCCACAATGTGTTTAGATAGGTGATGAGCGCATGTTTAATCTCATAGATCTGGCGTCCGATGGTCATTCTAGGTGATTTCGGATCGACAAGCGTCTCACTCAATTTGTCACCGAGTTCCTCTATTTCCCTTAAATGCTCAAAGTTCCTCGAATTGCTTTCGTCGATAATCCGAATGAGCATCAGTGTGAGCTTGTCCTGAGGCGATGCAGATTCTGGCAGTTTTCTTAAGAAACCATCTGCATAACGTGCAAAAACAACGAGCCTGGCGACTTCCTTACTGTGCATCGTCACGATGAGCCCATCTCTTATGAGAATAATGAGGGGATATACTTTCAGTTCGAGACCTTCTGCTCTGACCGCAGGGAGCATGATACCCATCTCTGTTCCGTGGTCTTCGAAAGTTGCATAGTAGCCTGAAAGGAGCGTTTGAACCAACGAATCGGTGAATCCGAATTTTACAGCGATCTCATTTCCTTCGTGCCGCAGGTCATCTGTTGCAAAGTTTACCCACGAAAGCACCGACGTACGGATTATTGAAATAAAATCATCCGGCGATGATCCAGCGAACTTAACAGTTTTTCCTGGTGAAACGAGCGCGACACAGATCCCTTTCGGCTTCTCATTCGAATAATTGGTGCCACCGCTGACCGAAGCGTTATTTTGTGCATGTACTGAATCGTTCATCGATCCACTCGCCTGTATTTCGGATTATATCGATCCTGATATTCTGGATCTCACCACGATTGCTTGCGCGAAAATCGATAACGGAGAACAATACACCAACCTAAAAGGCTTCTGGTCTTGCCGAAGATTATAAGTGATAACGCTGGGTGATGAAAGATTACATGGAGGAAACGAATCGGAAGCTGAAGGAATCCCATATCTAACTGAAGCCTGAAAATAGAGCGGATGAAAATAAAATAAAAAGACAAACAAATTACCGTTGGATGTCGAATCATCGAAGGATTATCAAAGTTGGAGCCTTTTGTGGATTAATGGGTGCGATCATCTTTGCACTCATGTGGATAGTAGCGGCAACGGTCGATTCGAGTTGGGTGCTGGGGGAACAGACGCTCAGCGAACTCGGTGGGGATAGACCTGGTCGGATCTTCTTTAATACTGGCGTTATCCTCGAGGCACTTCTCAGTATCGTTTTTGTTTTTGGATTAAAAAATACACTTAGCAGTGATAATCTTGGGAAAGCAGGTTCTGCCGTCTTTTTCCTTGCTGCTATTTCTCTACTAGCCGTTGGCGTTTTTCCCATCACAACCGGCGTTTATCATACAGTGGCTAGTTACTCATTCTTCGGTCTTTCATTGATTGCGCTAATCATTCTTATCAGACCTCTGCAATCGAGCAGGGCCTTTGGTGCCATTTTTTCAATCATAACGATCGTGGCGATCGTTGTGTCTCTGGGATTCCTGTTTTTCACAAATATTCCAACCGCCGAGGCTGTTGCGGTGATATGCCTCCTGTTCTGGTCCTTAATCGTCTCCGTTAGGATGCTAACAGCAAAAGAATTCTGAAGACTGGCAAAACACAAAAAAAAGGTATGTGATCGGGCGCATATAATTGAGTCGATCTTTGAAAGTCAATCCTTGGGACGATATCGATAAGTGATGTTGCAGCTTCCCTCCCTGCTAACCATACATGGGCCCATCGGGTTCCCAGGAGTACAAGAAGTCCCGAAGAGTGGGCAGTCTTCAGAGGGGATGAGACCTCGCAAAACCTCCCCGCAGCGGCAGGCGGTTGAAAACTCAGAGGGAGAGAGATCAGTGAGCAAATCGGCATATTTCTTTCGCGCGTCATATTCTTCAAATTCCCCTTTTAACTCAAGGGCGCTATTTTTAATAACGGGAAATCCTCGCCATGGTTTATCGACTTTCTTGAAAACCTCCGAAAGAAGGGAGAGGGCCTTGAGGTTGCCTTCTGGCTTCACAACACGCGAATACTCATTTTGGACAACGGCGGTACCTTCTTTAACCTGTTCGGCAAGCATATAGACGGCCATTAGGAGGTCCAGTGGCTCGAAGCCCGCGACGACCTGTGGCATGCGATATCGATTCGCGATTTCCTCGTACGGCTTGAGACCGATAATTGTACTCACATGTCCAGGCTGAATTAATCCGTCAACACGAATTTCTCCCATTTGGAGGATTGCCTCGATAGCTGGTGGAATTAAACGATGGGCGCTGAGAATCGAAAAAGAGGCGGGAGGTCTTGAATAGATTGCTGAGGCGGTCGTGGGGCTCGTTGTCTCAAACCCAACGGCCATGAAAACGACTTCCTTACCAGTTCTTGCGAGTTTGACAGCTTCATCGATCGAATAAACAACCCTTACATCGAATCCCTGAGCCCTGAGGTCTGCAAGGGAGCCACTAGGCGTCGGTACCGCAAGCATATCTCCAAAAATCGCGAGTGTTTTTCCAGATCGAGCGATCGCCATCGCCTCCTGGATCTCGTAGGAGGTGGTGACACAGACGGGACAGCCTGGTCCCTGCCTGATATCAATGCCTGCCTTTTCGAGAAGACTCTGAAGACCGAATCGAACAAGGGTGTCCTGGTGCGTCCCGCATACGTGCATGAACATCGCATTGATCCCGAGATCCGCTATTCTTTGAACAATTCTCCTTGCGAGTGCTTCATCCCTGAATTTGAACATTACTTTTCCACCACCTTGACCGATGTGACACCACAGCACTTCCCCTTAATGATATCCGCTTGATTGCCGCATTTCGGACAGCTCAAAATCGGAATCGAGAAGTGAAAAGTTCCATCTCCAATATGTTCTGGTGGCCCTTCAAATCCACAGGAGGGGCAGCGCAGTATCGCTTTTTCTGTTTCAATGATCAGTTCGGCACCTTCGAGTATCGTCCCCTTACTCAATATCTCGAACGCAAATCTCAATTGTTCTTCACCAAGAAACGTCAACTCTCCGACAACAAGTACAACTTCTTCGACTTTCTCAATTTCATAATGGCCAAGCTGACCCAGAACAGCGTTGATGATGTCAGACATGACAGAAACTTCATGCATCTTGAAGACCAAGACCTCGTATCACATAATTACTTTTTTGGAAAATTGAATCAAGAAGCGAGAAAGGCAATCGTAAGACTACGAGAATTACTTATATAGAAATTAATATAAAGTGTGATAACCCGATGAACACCAGCAACAAGAAATCCAGGAAAGAATTAACGCTCGAGGCGATCGTCGAAGGAAAGAAGATGGAGGCGTATGTGGAGCATAGGACTAAAGATATGCACGTCTGCTGGATCTGCGGGACAATCGGGTACAAGAAGAAACCGATGAAGAACATCGGTAATCGGTGGATATGCATCGATTGCCTCAAGCATCTCAAGGAAATTCTTGATTCGCTGGATCAATGGGAGGCAGAAATCCAGCTCGAAAAGGAAATGAGTAAGAAAATCGATGAGAGTCTTGGAGTTTAAGAGAAATTCTTTCAAGTGATCGTTTACCGTGTCCTCTTCTCAGTAAAATAATCACAATAACGATTGATTGGACAAATCGAACACTTTGGATTTCTTGGTGTGCAAATTTTCTTGCCAAACGCGATGAAGACGGTATTGATGAATTTCCAAAGATCTCTTGGAACGACTCTTGTCAGTTCAATTTCCGTTTCCTCAGGCGTCTTCGTGCTGACAAGCCCGATTCTATTCGATATCCTGTGAACATGAACATCGACTGGGATCGCATCCTGATCAAATCCATAGACGAGAACACAGTTGGCCGTTTTTCTGCCAACTAAAGGCAGTGCGAGGAGCTTGTCCATCTCATTTGGAACGCGATCGTTGTAATCCTGGTGTATAATCCTTGCAATTTCCTTGATCGCCTTTGATTTCGCTTTGGGAAAACCTGCAGGGCGTATCAATTCCATGAGATCATCTAATGGCGCTGCTGCGAGCTCCGCTGCATTCTTGTATTTTGAAAAAAGGCGTTGCGATGCGATGTAAGTATTCTCATCCTTTGTTCTTTGAGAGAGAACCGTTGAAATGAGAACCCGAAAAGGGTCACTTCCACTAGTGGGTTTGTTATCTTTCGTTCCGCCAGGAAATGCTCCGATAGGAAAATGATCAACGAGCGTGATCAAGATCTCTCTTACGGGTTTCATGAGAATCCCACCAGACCTTTGCTTCGCCAATCGTGTAGAGCGAGCCAGTGACGAAGATCGTGTCGTTGTTTGAGGCTATCCTCAACGCTCTTTCAACCGCATCGCCGACACTTTCAACCGTTTCAACGTGGCTACAATACTTCTTCAGATGCTCGGCAACAACACCCGCTTGATATGCGCGTTTGCTCTTTGGCGCTGTCGCAATAGCAATTGTTGCGATCCTACCTAGATGCTTTGCAAGTCCATCAATGTCTTTATCATTCAAAACACCGAGTACGAGAATGACTCGACCGTTGGCAAGTTTTTCAAGGTCTTCGGACACAATTGCCGCGCCATCCGGCGTATGCGTCGCATCAAAGATAACCAGCGGGAATTGCGATACAATCTCGAACCTCCCGGGCCAGCGTGTCTCTGAAAATCCATTGACGATCGCATCATCAGAGATGTTGATTCCCTTTTTGACCAGTTCCTGAATGCAACCGTAAGCGATCGCGGCGTTAAGCGCCTGGAATGAACCAATGAGCGGAACATAAATCTTGCCAATTGGTTCGATATCGATTATCGTTCCATTTAACGTCGTTGAAATGAGATTATACTTGAGATCACTGCCCACAATCCTCAGTGGAGCATTTCGTTCCCTGCAAACTGATCGGATGACGTTGAGCACTTCTTTACTACCATCAGCGGCGACCACCGGAACACCGGGCTTGACGATTCCAGCTTTTTCAAAAGCAATCTTTTCGAGAGTATCTCCAAGGTACTGCGTGTGCTCCAGCCCGATTTTAGTTATGCCACTACAGTCTGGATAGATGACGTTGGTGGCGTCGAGGCGCCCTCCCATCCCGACCTCAATGACCGCTTCTTCCACACCCTTGTCAGCGAAATAAACGAAAGCCATCGCCGTTGTGATTTCAAAAAAAGTAAGACGCTTGTAAGCGTTTGCCAAAGCCATTTCTTCGGCAATTGGCCTGATTTCTTCGATTAAGCGGAGAAGTTCATTCTCGGAAATCTGCGTTCGATTAACCTGGATTCGTTCACGAAAGTCAACAATGTGTGGCGAAGTATACAATCCAACCTTATATCCGGCTTCCTGAAGAATCGATGAGATCATCGCGCAAACGGATCCCTTTCCTTTCGTGCCGGCAATATGAACGGATCTGAATTTGAGATGGGGATTACCAAGCCGCTTTAAGAGTTCAATTGTATTCTCAAGGCCAAGCTTGATGCCCATGTTTTCGAGGCTGAAGAGCCAGTTTAGCGTTTCTTGATAAGACATTCTATCCCGCCATTCAACATCGCGCTGAACGTCCACCAGATGTCACGAGCTGCTGAACGTATTCCTTTAAATGAAGCTTGCGTTTTCGGGCGGCGTTCTTTAGCACTTTCATGATGCCTGAACCGTATTGTGCCGCTTTCTTTTCACAATCAGCGATTTCATCGAGAGCGAGAATTCTTGCGACATTTCTTAGGAGCCCTTTTCGGAGGCCGTCCTTCATTCGTTCATCGATAGGGATGTTCCGCACAAGATCGATGAATTGTGGACTAAGATACGGGTGCACGATCACTTTGTCGAAATGTGCGGCGATTTTTCTTTCCAAATTTATTCCAATATTAAGCAATTTTGTCAAATCTTCATTCATCGACTTTTCCCGCTCTTCCAGTGAAAGAAGTTCATATCTTTTGTAACCTCCAAACAGCTCATCAGCTCCCTGCCCGCTGACGAGAATGGATTCTTTGGCGTTTGATGCAACGAAATACAGCGGAAGTTCGTAAGAGAGAACGAGAGGATTGAGATCGAAAATTATCGCTACCAACTTTGGAATCGCGTCGATGATATCTTCTTCGGTGATGACAATTTTCTCCCAGGGGAGGCCCAATTTTTCCGAGGTGGTTCTTGCAACGGAAATATCATGTGAATCCTCGATCCCGACTGTATAAAGATGTGGAGTGCAATACTCCGATGCGATCGATGCGAGAATGCTACTATCCAGTCCTCCGGAGAATGATATTGCTACATCACGCCGATCCCGAAGAAGATCACTCAGGATATCTTGAAGTGAGTTTAAGAGCTCAATTTCCCAAACCATCGCGATGCACACCTGAGGTAGGTTTGACTCGTTTATTAATCTCTTTTTATTTTCGAATTTCAATTTGAAACCCGCTAGAATTCAATCCTTTTCGGCATTGCGATTTCACATATTCAGATAGATAAATAAAATTTGATGAAAAAGATTTAAGCATGAGTTTCGTTCAAGGACACGATGGTTAGCCAGTTAGATGCATTATTCAACCCGAAAAGCGTCGCGCTTGTCGGCGCTTCCGGTCACCCAGGAAAGATTGGAAACACGATTCTGATCAACCTGATGAATGGGAATTTCAGATTGTATCTCGTCAATCCCAATGAAAGCGTCATCAATGGGCTTAAGGTCTATAAGAGCGTAAAAGATCTGCCGGAAGCAGTTGATCTGGCGGTCCTCGCCGTTTCTGCAAAAATCACGCCACCGATTATCCAAGAATGTGTGGAGAAGAGAATTCCTTTTGTCATTTCCGTGGCGGCTGGTTTCGGGGAGATCGGAGAAGAAGGTAAGGTTCTGGAAAGAAAAATCGCCGATATTCTCAAGGGCTCAGGAACCAGATTGGTAGGACCGAACACTCTCGGAATCATCGTCACCGAGAACAAGCTTGACACACTTTTCGTTCCAAAGGAGCGAAGCCCAAGACCCAGCGATGGTGAAATCGCCGTGATTTCTCAGAGCGGTTCTGTAATGTGCGGTATTTACGAAATGGCTGAGGATACGGGCGTCGGGATTAGAGCGTGTGTCGGCCTTGGAAATAAAGTCGATCTCAACGAAAATGACTATCTTGAGTATTTCGCAGAAGATGATCGTACGAAATCAATCGCGATGTATCTCGAATCTTTTTCAGATGGACAGAAGTTCGTTGAAATCTGCAAGAAAATCACACCAAAAAAACCGATCGTTGCGATAAAGGTTGGCAGTACTGAAAAAGGGGCTAAAGCGGCATCATCGCATACGGGGGCAATAGCCAGTGGGTCGGATGCTTTGGTCAGTGGCATCTTCAAGCAGATCGGAATCCAGAGGGCTTACGATGAAATCGAATTGCTGGACATGGCAAAGGCCCTTGCTTATCTCGATCATATCGATGGAGACAGAATTGCAGTTGTCAGCAGCACAGGCGGTTTCGGCGTCATAGCTACCGATTACATTGAGTCTAAAGAAAAGGGCGTAGGCATGAGGCTTGCGGAGATCAGTGACGAAGGCAAGAAAGCAATCAGAGAAAGGACACAGTATTTTGCTTCCGTTGAAAATCCCATTGACCTCACGGGCAGTGTGACAGACGAGATGTATGGTGAGGTTCTGGAAATTATTCAGAGAGAAAAGGGAGTCGATGCGGTTCTGCTGCTCCTCCAACTTCAGCCACCTCTGCTAACAAACCGCCTTGTTGACATCGCTGAGGAGAAGATTAAGAAAGGAGGGAAACCGACGATCGTTTGTTGCATAGGCGGAAGTGTACCGAGACCAATGCTCCGTCGCTTCGAAGAAAAAAGAATACCGGCCTATAGTTCGCTGACGAGAGCGATTAAAGCGATCCGAAGTTTATACGATAGAGGGCTTTACCTGAAAAGAATTAAGTCCTCATGTAAAGAACTATAGAAAATATCTTAAGATTTAAAAGTCAATGTAACTCAATTGCTATGGATAACGTCACAAGGATCGGAGTATCGCTCGAGCCAGAATTGTTGAAAAAATTCGATGAGTTGATTCGAGAAAAGGGATACACAACGCGATCTGAGGCAATCAGAGATCTGATTAGGAATGCGCTCGTAGAGGAGATTTGGGCTGATGAAAACTCGGAAGCATTCGGCACCATCACACTCGTCTACGATCACGAAAAGGGTGGCGTGAGAGAGAAATTATTGGAAATTCAACACGCTCATCATACGTATATATCGTCGTCGATGCATATTCATTTGGACGTACACAGATGTTTGGAGGTTCTCGTAGTCAGTGGAAAGGTAAAAAACATCAAGAAACTTGCGGATGAGCTATGCAGCGTTCGCGGAGTTTTGCATGGCAAACTGGCGATGACTGCAGGGCGTTTCGGAACTGAAAATGAAGAACATTGAGTTATTTTGGCCATTTTTCTTTTCAAAGGCAAAAAATTTAGGAATTCTCGATGGATTTGAGCGCAATTTAGGATACGAACATATAATTTTATATAGAATTCTCATTGGGCGAAGAACGAATGAGAATACTCGTCATTTCTGAAAAGGCTAACGCAGCTGCTCGCATCGCTACGATCCTCGGAAGAGGTTCCTACAAAAGAAGGAACCTACATGGTGTGCCAGTTTTCCATATCGAAAGAGATGGTCAAGAAATCGATGTCGTTGGCCTGCGGGGTCACATTCTTGAATTGGATTACCCAAAGGAACTCAACGATTGGCAGAAAGTCGATCCGAAAGATCTCGTTTATGCGATTCCTGAAAAAAAGGTCATCGCAAGGAATATTCTGGCAGCGCTCAAAGAACTTTCGAATAATATCGATCAGGTCATCATCGCCACCGACTATGATAGAGAGGGTGAACTGATCGGTCTTGAAACCGTTAAGATACTCTCCATAGACCCAAACAAGGTAAAGAGGGCAAGGTTCAGTGCGCTGACAAAGAATGAGATCGAGACGGCCTTTTCTTCGCTCACGAATCCCGATGAAAAGCTTGCGGAATCTGCCGAATGTAGGCAGATCATCGATCTTGCGTGGGGCGCAACCCTCACCCGGTTCATTTCAAAGGCGACACACCAGATGGGAAAAAATTTCCTTTCTGTGGGTCGGGTACAAAGCCCGACGTTGAGCCTCATCGTCGACAGGCACAAACAGATCGAAGAATTCATCCCGAAACCATACTGGGATGTCACTGCCAAGATGAGAGACGATCACGCCGAATTCATTGGTGGACATCAAAAGAATCCTTTTTGGGAGGAGGACGATGCGAAGAATGTTCTTTCTAAGTGTAAGGACATAAAATCGGGCGAAGTCATCCAGTACGAGGCTAACGAGAGGGATGAGTATCCACCTGCGCCATTTAACACGACGAATTTTCTGGCAGAGGCAAATAGACTCGGTATTCCAGCCAGTAGGGCGATGAGTATCGCCGAGGATCTTTATACTTCAGGTTACATCTCATATCCACGTACAGATAATACCGTTTATCCAAAATCTCTCTATTTGAAAGGAGTCCTTGAAAAGTTGAGGGAATCTGAGTTCAGAAACGAAGTAGAAGAGATACTCGCACAGGATCGGATAATTCCGTCAAAAGGAAAGTTTGAAGCGACTGACCACCCGCCGATTTATCCCACTGAGGTCGCTTCGAGAAAAACATTGAAAGGGGAAAGATGGAAGATTTACGAACTCGTAGTGCGTCGTTTCCTAGCAACAGTCGCACCACCGGCGCGAGTTAAAGTCAATAAGTGCACAATCTCGATAAATGGAGAGATATTCACTGCCGCTGGGTATAAGCTAATTAATCCAGGCTGGAGGAAATACTATCCGTATTACAAAATCTCGGAAGTCGATGTTCCCAATTTAAGCGTTGGAGATAGAGTCGACGTTCTCAGCGTCGAATTAAATAAGAAATTCACACAACCACCGCCTAGGTATACTCAAGGTACGCTCATCCAGGAAATGGAACGTCTCGGACTGGGAACAAAAAGTACGAGACACGAGATCATTCAGAAGTTGTATGAACGAAATTATGTGAGAGGGAACAATCTGATACCAACACCCGCAGGAATTGC
Source organism: Methanomassiliicoccales archaeon (assembly GCA_014361295.1). Lineage (NCBI taxonomy): Archaea > Methanobacteriati > Thermoplasmatota > Thermoplasmata > Methanomassiliicoccales > Methanomassiliicoccales archaeon. The sequence continues at coordinate 574,497 of JACIVX010000001.1, forward strand.
CGTGGCAGAAGCCCTTGAGAAATACGCCAACATGATCACAGACAGCAAAATGACGTCACATCTTGAAAAGGACATGGACGATATCGCGAGAGGGGAGAGCACATTGGATGATGTCGTACATGAATCGCAAGATATGCTTTCGGATGTCGTTGATATCATGGAACAGCATCGGGATCAGATCGGCGCGGAGATTAAGTCAGCCTTGGAAGAGCAAAGACACATCGGTGATTGTCCGACATGTGGCGGGAAACTTAGGATACTCAAATCGAGGGAGGGGCGAGAATTCATCGGATGCTCCGGATATCCAAACTGCAAAACGAGTTTTCCAAAACCAAAAGGCGCTATGATCGAGGCGACAGGCAAGAAATGCGAAATCTGCGATATGCCGATGATTAAAGTCATTAGGAAGGGACAGCCACCAGAAATCGTTTGCATCGACCCATCATGTGTCAGCAACAGAAAGAAGAATACACTGGCTCAGTGTCCCAAATGCGGGAAGGAAATGCGCATTGTTTATTCACACAATGGTAAGAGATTTCTAGGATGTTCTGGATATCCTGACTGCGATCAAACATTTCCTCTTCCACAGACAGGTACAATCAAAACAGCTGACAGCACATGCGAGACTTGCGGATCACCGATGGTTGAAATCGATACAGGAAAAACCACATGGAGAACCTGCATCAATCAGAAGTGCTTGTCAAAAAAGGCGAATAATAGAAAAAATTCGAATAGCAAATCAGAGAACCAAAAGACTGGAACGAAGAAGGTTAGTCGACGATCCTCGAAAGCTTGAACACGACTGGATTTTTCGGATCGATGCAACAACAGTGAACAACGCCTTCTTCTTCGCCAAACTCCTTGAAATTCCCTCCGAATCGAAGCGCTGTCACGAATGGAAAAATCACATACGTTGCCCAAACACAGAGACCCGGAGGTGGAAATGCACCGAACTCAAAGGTGTCACCTACCTTGAGACCTAACGGACACTTACCACTCCCTCCGATCTCGACGACTTCCACCTTTACATTATACGACATAATGCTCCTTCACTTCGCTGACGCGACAGGGATACTCGCGACGATCTCCCTGTATTTTTCGACATTATTAATACAACCGGGATCAGGCGCAAGATAGTCGCCGAAGTAGCCGTATGCTCTTGCCCTGCATCCGCCACAGTGGTATCGATAGTCACAGGTGCCGCAGCTTCCCTTCAAGATATCCTTATTACGCAGTTCTTCAAACACCTTGTTGTGCAGCCAGATCTCTTCCAGATCATCCGTTCTCACATTGCCGACCTTGAGAGGGAAAAAGACACAGGGCTCGATATCCCCGTTTGCCCGTATCGCCATATAGAATCTGCCAGCACCACAACCTCCGATGAACTCAGTCAAGTTGAACAGATTCCCCTGGACTTCCGTATTGTAAAAATGCGTCGGCACAACGATCGATCCGTCCTGTCCGCAATTCTGTAGCGCAATGCGCGCATACTGAGGTGCTGTCGTTAACAGCTCGCAGTCGACTTCCTTCAATTTGCCGTAAAGCATTTTCAGGAGATTCTCGCGTTCCTCTGGCGAAAGATCGTTCTCGATAATCATCCGACCACGACCCGTCGGGACGAAATTGTAAGCCATGAACCAGTTGACACCGAGCTTTTCGCACAAATCGATGATATCCGGGATCTGATGGAGATTTCTTTTCGTTGCCGTTGTCGCGATGTTGACAAAGAAACCCTCTGCAACCGCATTTTTGACGCCTTCGATTGTGCGATCAAACGCCCCAGATATACCTCTGAACCCATCATGCGTTGCGGCATCGGCGCCATCAATGCTGATCTGCAGATACTGTACGCCAGCCTCCTTCATCTCCTTGGCTTTTTCAGGTGTGATTAACGTGCCGTTTGTGGCGATCGAAACATACATTCCGTGGTTGGCCGCTCTCCGCGTCAAGTCAAAGATATCTTTTCGGACGAGCGGTTCACCGCCAGAAAAGGCAAGGATCGGTATACCCATTCTTGCTAGTTTGTCGACAAGCGCGATGGCCTCTTCGTGAGTTAGTTCATCCTCTTGGGCTTTTCCCGCCGTCGCATAGCAGTGCTGACACCGAAGATTGCAGGCGTAAGTCACATCCCAGACGACCTGGAATGGTGCGCCCGGAACGAATGGTTTTCTCACCCCAAAATCGGCAATCCCCCTCACCACACACGAAAGTCCTTTTCGCCAGTATGGGTCTCTGAATCGGGTTTTCATCTCCTCTTCGGTGACGCCAAAAGATTTCGCTCCCCTTTTCAGAACAGACGCAAGCGGCTTCTCCGCCGCCTTACAAAATGTGCATGCATCGTCTCGCACACCGACATAAAGTTCAAGTGCCACCTCGAGACGATTTTTTTGGTCAGTTTCGCAGTATCTGCTCATCCCCGCCAGGATCTTTCTTGTTATCGGATTGCCGATCATCGTTTTGAGGACCTGCACACCCGTACTAGTCTTCATCAGACCAATCCTTCCTTACGAGTTTGTGAAACCCCAATATTCAATCAATATTTATCACATTGCTACATGAACTGCTAATGGGGACTACCCGTTATCGCGGTATTTATTACTTTTCACAGTCGCTCTTCGAATTCTCGAGAAAAGTCAAATAACGATTTAAAATTAATAGAGGAAGAAAAGAAGAAAACGCGAAAAGCCAGTTACTTTTCGAGGATTTTCATGCATGACTCTCAATGAGAATCCGTGTGATTGTTCTCCAAGTGTTCATGCTCATGCTCGTGATGTTCGTGGTTATCCTCATGATCATGCACTTCTATATCTTCAACACTCGCCCTGAATCCTTGTGATTCGGCCTCTTCTTGCAGTACGCGCTTGAAGATCTCCTCCACCTGCATTCTCTTCAAACCGTAGAGAAGAATGTTGATTACAAGCTCCATTCTACTGACGCGGGTTCCCAGACTTCCCTTGCATCGCGCCTTCCCATCATTATCAGTGACACTGCAGGTGAGATAGTGACCGCTGTCGCTCTCCGCGATGCATTTTGCGTGCCCAATGAGGCTGGCGCCAGCCCTCACACACTCAATAACAGACCTTGACATAAGATTCTCAACCATTCCTCGCATTTCCGAACCCGCTCTCAAGCGATCGGAAGCGATCTGTACTTTCGCTGCATATGCTGAGAAATCCGGTGTCAACATGCACTCACCAGAAAGTCAACCACTTTATCGAGATTTGTGCCCTCTGTAGCTGAAGCTGGGATGATTGGCCCCGTTGCTCCAATCTCCCTGATCTTCGCTTCGATTTCCTTCACTGTCCCATCTGGAACCTCATCAATTTTATTGATAATGACGAGCCCGGCCGCCTTCACCTGAGCCTTCAGCGGTTTTTCGAGTGCCCTAACAATCGCAGAAAATCTAACAGCATCAACGATGACCGCAACTATCCTTCTGTTAACTGAGGGACCACTATAGAGTTCCAGTGAATTCAGTATTGCTTGTGGGTCTGCGATGCCCGTTGGCTCTACCATAACGATATCAGGCGAAAATTCCAGTGCCACTGTTTTCAGTGTGCTGATGAAATCTGGACCGAGCGTGCAGCATATGCATCCACTCGCAAGTTCCTGAACCTGTAGACCGTATTTCTGCATGACCTTTCCATCAATTCCAATTTTTCCAAAATCATTAACAATTATCACGATCTTTTTTCCAGTTCGCTCTATAATTTTCGAGATCGTCGAGAGAATCATCGTTGTCTTGCCAGAGCCCAGGAAACCCGCTATAACAATAAGGTCCATCTGCAACACCTTATACTCCTCATAGCCACGACAATTAGTTGCTTGGCATTTACATTCTCTCGCCTAAATAAACCTTACCAAAAACCATCGCAGATCGAGATGATTGGGAAACAATTTATCAAAGCAGATCGCAATTGAAAAAATAAATGAGAAAACAATTCTTCTAATAAAATGTTCATTCTTGTTTTTTTCAATTTGAATATTTAAATCTATTATCAGTCAAAATCACGATAATCATCGGTCGATTTCGTAATTTTTCAAAAAAAATCGCTGAAATTCAATTATTCCTTAGATCGGATCAATTCACAACAAAATATATTTGAGAAATCGCACATAACGAAAAAATCTGAAAGAATTGGGGGTCAGGATGAACCGTGAAAAACTTGACGAAAAAGACAAAGAGCTTTTGATCATGCTCGCAAACCATCCCGACTGGACTTACGAGAAAATCGCTGAGAAAATGGGAATGACAAGCAGGTCCGTTGGGTACAGAATTGAAAGACTCAGGGAACTTAAAATCCTTCAAAAAGCAAATCTCATTTACTATGATCGCCTCGGAGATCTGATTTATTCGGTTGTCCTCAAATTTGACACGGGATTGTCGCCACAGGATCAAGAGAAAGTTCTCAGGGAACTCAAGAGTCATCCTGCCACCATACAGGTTTTCACTGCCATTGGCGCTTTTAGCGCGATTCTGCTTTTCCACGCCGAGACGCCAAGAGAAGCTGAACGATTGATCAGAGAATTGGTGATCGGCAACAAATGTTTTTCCGGATACGAAATAAGTCAGATCACAGAGATATACAGCATTTATCGTCATTATTACTGATTGGATTACCATGCCGAAAGTGCGCTTTGAACCATCAGGAAGGACTGTTGAGACAGCGAATGAAAACGAAACACTTTATGAACTTGCAGCAAGAACTGGAATTCCGCTTGAATCGGTATGTGGAGGTAGGGGGATCTGTGGGCGATGCCGGGTCATCATCGCCACCGATAATATTCCGGTTACGCCAGAAGATAAGAAGTGCATTTCGGAAAAAGACCTGGAAAGAGGCGTCAGGCTTGCCTGTCGCCACAAAGTTGATCGAGATTTGACCATCGAAATCCCAGAAGAATTCAAGAGAATGGGGCAGGTGATTCTCGAAAAAACCTATGTGAGGGTCAACATTGATCCTGCCGTGAAAAAAGTGGCGCTATGTGTGCCACCACCGTCTCTTGATTATCCAATAGCGGACTTTGAGCGCCTCAAGAAAGTATTGTCGATTTCAAGATACGGAGATTTGAAAATCCCACTAGAATTGCTCTCAGGACTGCCAGAATTCTTAAGAAAGAATGAAAAGGTTGAAATTGTGTTGAGAGACAACGAAATCATCAGGTTTCTTGAAAATGAGGATAAGGGAATTTACGGTGTCGCCATCGATGTTGGAACAACTACAGTCGTTGCATACCTGATGAACTTGATAACGGGGGAGGAGGTCGCTGTCAAATCTGACATGAACCCTCAGATCAGATACGGTGATGATGTCATCTCAAGAATCACCTTCACAATGGAGACGAGCGATGGACTCAACCTTCTTCGCGATCTCGTAATCGACTGCATCAACGACCTCATCCAGGCATGCTGTTCTTCCGCGCAGATTTCAAAGGATGATGTTTACGAAGTCGTTGTCGTTGGTAATACAGCGATGCATCATATGCTCTTTGGATTGGAGATGCAATCGCTCGTCTTCGCGCCACATATCCCTGTGGTCACGGATTCCGTTGAACAGAAGGCCACTGAGGCAGGTATCGAGATTTGGAAGGAAGGATATCTTTATTCACTTCCGAACATTGCTGGCTTCGTCGGAGCTGATCATGTTGGCGTGCTTCTCGCCGTTGAAGCAGACCAATCAGAGAAGATACAAATGGTCATCGACATCGGAACGAACGGAGAAATATCGCTTATCACGCCAAATGGAATTGCGAGTACTTCCTGTGCCGCGGGTCCTGCGTTTGAGGGTGGAAATCTTGCGTTTGGTATGAGGGGGGCCAAAGGCGCGATCGATCACGTTCGTATCAGAGATGATTTCGAAGTCGAATATTCTGTTATCGGGAACGTCAAACCTCGTGGTGTCTGCGGTTCAGGCGTTGTCGATGCGATCGCTGAAATGCTTCGCTTGGGGATTATCGATAGATCTGGAAGAATCGTTGAGGAGATTGATTCGCCCAGGATAATTGTGAAAGAAGGAGAATCTTGTTTCATCATCGCTCACGAAAATGAGACGGATATCGGGGAACCGGTCGCGATTACTCAAAACGATGTGCTACAGATCCAGTACGCAAAAGCTGCGATGTATGCTGGCGCAGCAATTCTCATGAAAAAAATGGGATTGGTTGAGAAGGATCTTGAAGCAATTCTCCTTGCTGGGGCATTTGGGAATTATCTAGATCCAGCGAGTGCAAGGACGATTGGCCTCCTCCCTGAGCTCCCCCTCGATCGCATTATTGGTATTGGTAATGCAGCTGGTGCAGGCGCAAAAATGACTCTTCTTAATAAGGAATTAAGAAGGCGTGCAATTGAAATCGCGAAAAAAGTCAGATATGTCGAACTTGCGGCGCAACCAGATTTTGAAGAGACTTTCTACTCCGCGCTCTATTTCCCACATCTCGATACTTCGCGATTCCCCGTCGTTACTTCTGAAATCATCCGGAGATCGAAGACTTGTTTCTCAAAAATGAAGAATCATTCTATTTCAAAGAAGGAAAAGGTAATTTAGGTCTCCTGACATAAATGGACGCAACGAACCGCTGGAAGTGAACTTCATGAAGGGATATGCTGGTCGAATTTTAAAGATTGATGTTAGCTCAAAATCGACAAAAATAGAAAAACTTGATGAAAAGAAAGCAAAGGAATGTATTGGCGGCAAGGGCCTTGGAGCAAGAATAATTCTGGACGAGGTTCCACCGCACGTGGACCCCCTTTCGCCTAGTAATACACTTGTTTTCGCCGTAGGTCCTTTAACAGGTACGCGCGCCCCAACATCAAATCGATATGGTGCATTTTTCAAATCCCCCCTCACAGGCATCTGGGGGGAATCGTATTCGGGTGGACATCTTGGCCCTCAGATCAAGAAAGCGGGCTATGATGCGATCGTCATAAAGAATGCCTCCCCTTCTCCGATTTACATCAGTGTCATCGATGATGATGTCCAATTTCATGACGCGACTGCACTCTGGGGAAAAACGACGATGGAAACTGAGGATGCCGTGAAAAAGGACATCGGCGAGAGCAAGGCGAAAGTCATGACGATAGGGCCAGCTGGTGAAAATCTCGTTAAATTCGCATGCATCTGTAACGATTATTACAGACAACTCGGAAGAGCCGGAGCAGGCGCGGTCATGGGATCAAAGAAGATCAAAGCCATTGCGTTTATGGGAACGAAAGAAGTCGAACTTGAGAATGAGGAAAAATTCAATGCCGTCGTCAAGGAAGTTCTGAGCCGCATTCCGAAAGACGGGCCAATGACGAAATACGGGACGCCTGTGATGGTCAATAATCAGAATGCACTAGGTGCTTTTCCAACGCATTACTGGCAAAAGGGATTCTTTGACTCCCATATCAGGATTAACGCGCCGACAATGGAGAAGGAGATTCTCGACAAGAACAAGGCATGCTGGAACTGTCCAGTCGCGTGCGGAAAGATGTCCTCCGTCAAGGAAGGAAAGTACAAGGGAACTGTGGTGGAGGGGCCTGAATACGAAACAATTTTCGCATTTGGGGGACTGTGCGAAATCGCCGATATCAAGGCGATTGCAAAGATCAACGAGGTCTGCGATAACCTCGGCCTAGACACAATCACATCGGGCAATGTCATTGGATTCACAATGCGCGCCTATGAACTCGGTCGCCTTAATTCAGAGTTCCCTGTAAAATTCGGAGACGATGACGTTGTGCTTAAATTACTCAATATGATTACGAAGAGGGAAGGATTGGGCAATGTATTAGCAGAGGGGGTCAAGAGTGCTTCTGAAACCCTTGGACTCGAGGATATCGCTGTGCATGTCAAGGGACTTGAACCTCCTGGCTATGATCCGCGAGGATATAATGGGATGGCGCTATCCTATGCCGTTGGTGTCAGAGGGGCTGACCACCTGAGATCGACTGCATACGCATATGAGATGAGGGGCGTGGCAGACAGATTCGCTGTCACTGGTAAGGGAACATTCGTCAAGAATCTAGAGGACAAACTCGCTGTCATTGATTCATCGGTTCTCTGCTGCTTCGTGAGGGATGCCTACGAATGGGAGGATCTTGCGAACTTATACACATATGCGACTGGGATCAACATGTCTGCGACAGAACTCAAGAATGCTGGTGCGAGAGCTGTTGATAATGCGCGACGCTTCAGCGTAAGGGAAGGTATCAGCAGAAAGGACGATTCGCTGCCGAAAATCTTTCACGAGTTGCCGTTTTCCGACGGATCATCGAGAATGCATGTCGTCGTCAAGGAAGATATGGAAAGAATGCTCGATGAATACTACGACGCACGGGGATGGAGCAGAGACGGAATTCCGCCAGTCTAGAAAGGAGGTTTGAAATCATAAACTGGCATTGATTATTCTTTTCTATCATAAATTAATGGAGGAGGACGATCTAGAATTGATCAAAAAAAGAAAGAGGGGAGTTGGGCTAGTGTCTATCGTTTTCTCTGAGCAGCTGCTCGAGGATCTCCATTGCCGTGTCGATCTGTTCCCTCGTAACATTGAGGGCTGGAATGATACGAATGCTACTCGGTCCGCAAAAGAGAATGAGCAGGCCCCGCTTCATTGCGTCAAGGCATATCTTGTTCCGTTCATCTGGCGCTGGTGTTTTTGATTTTTTATCTTTCACAATCTCGATTGCTGTCATCAAACCGATACCACGCACATCGCCGAGGATCTCGTATTTTTCCTTCATTTCGTTTAAACGCGCGATCATGTAGGCGCCTTGCTTCGCCGCGTTCTCCAGCATCTTCTCTTCTTCGATAGCCTCGATCGTGGCTAGCGCCGCGGCACAGGTGACTAGGTTCCCACCGAATGTAGTAGCATGTGCACCAGGTTGCTTGATATCAAATTTCTCATTGAAAATGCACGCGCTCATTGGCAGCCCAGAAGCGATTCCCTTTGCAACGACCATGATGTCTGGAACAACGTCAAAATGCTCAATCGCAAACCATTTACCCGTTCTTCCAAATCCCGATTGAACCTCATCAGCGACGAAGAGAATACCGTACTTTTCGCAAATTTTCTTGATTTCCTTCATCCACGGCCTCGGCGGGACGATATACCCGCCTTCGCCCTGTATCGGCTCGACAAAAAGGGCCGCAACCTCCTCAGGTGGAATGAACTTCTGAAGATAGAGCTCATCGATGATCTTTGCGCAGTAAAGATCGCAGCTGGGATAAGTCATCTTGTAAGGGCACCGATAACAGTAAGCGTATGGAACATGCAGAACACCTGGCATCTCGGGGAAAAAGCCCTTCCTGTAAGCAGTTCTGCTTGCTGTCAGACTCATCGAGCCGATGGACTTTCCGTGAAACGCCCCAATGAACGCAATATTCCTCGGTCTACCCGTTGCCCATCTCGCCACTTTTATCGCAGAATCAATCGCGCCTGCGCCACTGCACATGAAGTAAACCTTTTTCACGAAATCGCCCGGCGTAATTTCATTAAGCTTCTTTGCTACCTCACCTTCAATATTCTGAGAAAGAAGAATGCCCGGAAAATGAATGAGTTCCGCAACCTGTTTTTTCACGGCCTCGACGACCTTTGGATGACAGTGACCAGTATTGTTGACGGCAATCCCAGACTGAAAGTCCAGATAGACATTGCCATCGACATCCTCGACATAAAGTCCTTGTCCTCTCTTAGCGACAACAGGCATGACCTTATTCGTCGTCGCGAGATACTTCTTATCTCTGTCGAGGATTTCACGTGCTTTTGGACCAGGCGGCTCAACGACGATCGATATCCTGTCAAGTTTCTTTTCAGACATCCAATATCCTCCGGCTCTGTTCAGCTACTTCCTATTCTCCCCTTATAATTTTGCTTCTTAAGGCAGGTCAGTTAGCGGCATCCAATGAAATATCTCACGGGAAAAAGGAAATGGAGAATTTTCACAGTTACCACAGCTCTTATTCCATTTTCGAGTGGACAACTTCTCCCCCAACCATCGTGAGAAGCACGCGAATATCCTTGATCTTGTCAGGCTCCACTGCCAGTGGATCGTCGGTGAGAATGACGAGATCTGCATACTTCCCCACCTCTATTGATCCTTTGACATGCTCTTCTCCAGTCGCGTAAGCACCCTCGATCGTCACCATCTTCAACGCATGTTCCACGGGAACGCATTGCTCGGGATGCCATCCTCCCTCAGGAATTCCCTGCGCATCCTTCCTCACAGCAGCCGCATAGATATTCATGATCGGATTCATCGTTTCGATTGGAGCATCAGTTCCAGAGCACATATGGATACCAGCTTCCATCATGGATCTGTAGGGATGTGCGTATTTTTCTCTCTGCGGTCCAACAAGCCTAGGAATCCAGTGTTGTCCCTTCATGACGAAGACTGGCTGCACGTTGGCGATTACATTCATTTCCCTGAATTGCTCAATAAGGTCTGGGCCATGTATGATGCAGTGACTGATCTTGAATCTAGGATCCTTGACCTTATACTTATTCATCGTTTCTCTGAAAATCTTCAGCACCGTTTCGATTGCTCCATCGCCTAATGCGTGAATATCGACCCTGATTCCGTTTTTCGTGGCGTTTTCCACAAACGCTCTGATTTCCTCGGGTGTAAGCCGCATGACGCCTTTGCTGTCAGGCATATCGGTGTAGGGTTCGCGAAGTGCAGCGGTATGACTGCTGAGTGAACCATCGACAATCATTTTCGCACCAGCTAATCTTACCTTACTGGAGCCGAAACCACTTTTTATACCTAGTTTGATCAAGTAATCAAGATACTGGAATCCCAAATAGAAATTGACCCTGACTGGCAAATTCCCTTCGGCCTCAAGCTCCTGATAAGCCTTCACTTGAGCATCTCCTGCGAGTATATCGACGATCGATGTGAGTCCCCATTCTGCTGCCTTGTCCGCACAATACTTCAGTGCGGCTTTACTCTGTTCATAGCTGAACAGGCCCGCACCAGTTTCGAGGAACCCCGGCGCGATGAGGTCGATTGCGTTTTCAAGAAGGACACCAGTTGGCTCGCCCTTCTCATTCTTCACAATCGTACCACCTGGTGGGTCTGGCGTATCCCTCGTGATGCCCTTCTGTTTCATCAGCACTGTGTTGATCAGGTAGATGTGAGCATTCCAGTGAATGAGAAAGACTGGATGATCCGGTGCGACTGTATCGACTTCCCAGCGTGTCGGGTACCGCTTTTCCGCCATGCGCTCCTGGTTCCAACCAAATCCGAGAATCATTTCTCCTTTTGGCGTTTCTTTGACCTTCTCTTTGATCCGTTCAAGCATTTCAGGAATGTCTTTTACGTCTGTCAGCTGTACACCTCTTGCAAAATGACCGACCAGCAACGGGTGCATATGTGAGTCATGAAATCCTGGAACGACGGTTTTTCCTTTCGCATCGATCACTTTCGTATTGCTACCAACCATTGATTCAATTTCTTCATTGCTACCGACGGCCACTATTCGACCGTTCAGAATACCCACGGCCTCCGCTCTAGACATGTTCTCGTCGACAGTGATCACATTCGCATTGATGATCGCTGTATCAAGAAAAATCCCCTTTTCCCTTTTCACACCACTTTTTTCAACCTTTCTTGCACTTTTCTTCTTAACACCTTCTTTATCCTTCATCTATCTGCCCCCTTTCCCATACAATTCTGCTGCTTTCACCATCATTTTCACGTTTTCTAAAGGCGTGTTTGGCGAGATTTCACAACCTGGCGAAAGAATCATTCCTCTCCTATCAACAAACCCTTTTTCGATCGCTTCCTTCGCTTCCTGCTCAACCGCCTCAGCACCCTCGAGAATAAGTGTCGTCGTTTGATCGATTCCCCCGACAAGGCAGATCCTGTCTCCATACTTTTTCTTCGCTTCTTCGAGACTTAAATTGCTCCCGCGATCCCACCAATTGATTCCATTTGCATTCGTGTAATCTGCGAGGATCGCGAAATGCGGTTCGACGCCGCAGACATGCAGTATGTTTGCCCCGTCTTGCTTCTTCAGTGAAGAAAGCACGAGCCGATCGTATTTCTCTCCGAACTCCCTGTATTGTTCTTCAGTCGTGATTTCGCCAGATGCGCGGGTTGTCGCAAAAAGGACACCATCAGCGCCAGCATCCAGGATTGCCTCAATGTATGCAATGATCGTTTCGGTCATCGTCTTCAGGCCGATGTGAAGCGCGTCGGGATTGAGCAAAATATCCATCATGACCTGTTCCATATAACAGACGTGGGTCGCAGAGGTCAGCGGGCTCGGAACATACGGCATGAGAGCGACTTTATCTCCGAGATGATCTCTGATTTTCTTCACAGCTTCAATCGTCACATGCATTCTCCCGTCCACCAACGGATCAAGAACCCGCAGCTTTTCCCAGTCGCCAGGTTCTTTGACAGCAAACTCATCAAGCATTGGCGTTAGGTCGGCCTCGTATCGCATTTTGACGCCCCATCCCTCGGCGAGCTGCCCCATATCAGAAGTCGGGTTGAGGATATCGACGCCAGTCTTTTCCCAAAAGGCGATCTGTCCCTTCGCCATCGTGTTGCCATCCTGTGCATATTCTTTCGTCGAAAAGCCGCCAGCGACCGCACCGATCGTCCATCCCATACCGCAAACGGGAATCCGATCGACAGGTTCACGCATCAGGGCAGCATATACTCTATCCCTCGAACTCATTGAATGAATCATGCTGACCACTACCTCAAATTCTAAGCCTTTTCTTGTCGCGCAGCCAGATAGCACTGATTCCCTTTCATCAATTCTGCAACCATCTCAACAGCAAGAACGGCATCCGCCGCATAGCCGTCTGCTCCGATCCTCTTGGCAAAAGTCGTCGTGATGGGCGCGCCACCGACCATATATTTGACTTTGTCCTTTATTCCAGAATCTTTTAATTTGTTAAGAATTGTCTCCAATTCTGGCATTGTGGCAGTGAGCAGTGTTCCGGCACCAACAATATTAGCGTTGTGCTGCTTTGCAGCCTCGACGAATTTGTCGAGCGGCACATCCTTTCCAAGATCGTGAACCTTATAGCCGTAGACCTGCAGCATACCGACGACAAGATTCTTTCCGATATCGTGAATGTCATTCTGCACAACACCCATAACGACCGTTCCAGCTTCGCCCTTCGTATCCATCACATACGGCAAAAGCATTTTCTTGAACGAATGCGTCGCAAGAATCAGTTGAGGTAGCGCGATTTCTCGTTCCCGATACTTATGTCCCACGACATTCATCGCATCGATGAGAACCTTGCCAACCTCTTTGCTGTCAACGCCTGCCGCTTTCAACATTTCCCCGATTTTCTGCGCTTCTCCAACTTTTCCGTTGACCACGCATTCATATGCCATCTTATATTGTTCCTCATTCATTCTACCACTCCGCTTATCGTTATTCACCAATTCGACAGTGAACCCAAGATATGAGAAGACCCCGCCAATACATCTCTTTGATCAGGAGCCAAATAGGAAAGAAGGGGAAAGGGTTTCCACACCATTTTCAGTACTTCCCGTATCTTCTCGCCGCGTTAATAGCTGCGCGCATGTTCGGCCACGGCGTTTTCGGAGAAACTTCGCAACCTGGCGCTAGAACAAATCCGCTGCCTTCTTTTGCAGTTTCACAAGCATTCCTTATTTCGGCAGCCACATCGTCCGGTGTTCCAGAAACGAGTGTATTCGTGTGATCAATGCCTGCCATCAGAGCGAGATTCTTCCCGTACGTCGCTTTCGCTTCAGCAAGGTTCGGTTTTGCTCCCCTGTCCCACCATGAAATCGCTTTAACATTCTTGAATTTCTTTCTGTAATCGTCGATGATTTCGAACATCGGTTCGACACCACAGATGTGTGGAACATGAACCATCGCGGGTGTTCTCCTAAAAATTTCTTCGTCGTAGGGTGCGCCAAACTCCCGGTATTGCTCAACAGTTGTGATCTCCTTGCTCGCCCTTGTTGTAAGGTAGCCTGCAAAGTAAGCTCCATTATCGACACACGCATTGATGAAATCCGCAATTGTGTCTGTGATGACTTTCAGTCCCTTCTTTAACGCATCGGGATCGGTGATCATATGCATGAGCGTATCTTCCATCGAGCACACATGCGTTGTCGTCGTCAGCGGGCTCGGCATCGATACTCCAATTGGAACTCTATCACCATATTTCTCGCTGCAGATGGCGCATGCGTCGAGATAAAGTCTCATTCTTCCGTCAACCCGTGGATCGAGTACTTCTAGCTTTTCCCAATCACCAGGCTCTTTGACCGGAAACTTCCCGAGAGCCATGTGGATGTCTGGCTCGGTCGGAAGTTTCATTCTCACTCCCCAACCCTGCACGATCAGCCCCATGTCCGAGAGACAGTAGATAGTGTCCCCGCCAACATGCTCGTAAAAAGCAATGTGTGCTTTTGCCATGTTGGCACCACTTGTGCCGTACCTAACCACATCCATTCCCGGCACAAAATGTACCTCAAATATCCCGCCAAAAAGCGACACAGGGACATAGTCAGGCGTCTCGAAATTCAAGGCCGCCTCAAACCGTTGCATCGGTGTCATTTCCATCTTTTAATCAACCCCCCTTGCGAAATTTTAGCGCACAACTAATTTATATACGCTTGCTTCACAAAACACGTCAATCTTGGTCATTTAGGAAAAAAGAGGAGATCAGAAATTACGAGAAGAAACCGTGACACGTCAAGATTCGACTTTGCTCAGAATGATCCTCGCATCCGCGACTTTAACGCCCCTCGCATTGCCAAAAATAGGATTGAGGTCCATTTCGTCGATTTCATCAAAATCACAAAGCAATCGAGAGACAGCGATCAAAGTGGAAACAATACCGTTTATATCGACCTTCTCACTTCCCCGGTATCCTTCAATCAGTTTCTTCCCCTTCAGTTCAGAAATCATTTCGAGTGCATCAATCTCCTCAATTGGGACAAGCCTGTATGAAACGTCCCTGAAGACCTCGACGTTAATACCACCAATCCCAAACATGATCATCTGGCCAAACTGTGCATCCTTCATAGACCCGATGATCATCTCATGTCCACGCACCATCTCGGACACGAGGACGCCACGGAGATCGAAATTCCCCAGTCTTTTTCTTGCGCTTGAAACCATTTCATCGAATGCCGACTTAACATTTTCATCGTTTGCGAGATTTAGCCGAACGCCGCCGTATTCAGTCTTGTGAATAATCTGGGGCGAGACAATCTTCATCGCAACGGGATAACCAATTCTTCTTGCAGCATGAACGGCTTCATCAGGAGTCCTACAAAAAATATCTTGCGTGACCGAGATTCCGTATGATTTTAAAATAGCTTTTGTCTCATGCTCTAGCATGAAGTTTCTACCCTCATCTCGGGCCATTTTGATCAAATTGGCGGCTTCCTCCGTCATGTGCTTACCTTCCCTCAAAACTGATTGCTCTTCGCTTCAAAAATTCAACATATCCATAAATTGCACCAACAGCCCTCGCTGTTCGTTCTGGCCAGTCAAAACACGGAACACGGTTTTTCTGCAAAATGTCCATATTTCCCTGAGCGCTTCGAACTGAGACCCAACAAACGTATGTCGGTTTCTTGTAATCTGATGCGAGACATTCATTTACAGTATCTGCAACTGCCTGGCATACCTCCGGCATCATTGCCGCCCGCTGCAATATAATTGGTATGATGATGTCGACTTCGTTAGATTCATAAAGAATTTTGATAATCCTTGAATAAAGTTCGACGAACCTTGGCCAGACAGGTGTCATATCGACAGGATTTCTTGCGCTTGCATACGGTGGGATCAGCTCCTTAATTTTTTCTTGAGTCTCTGCAGAAAGTTCTGGAACAACGAGTCCAGCTTCTTCACACAGATCAGCAAGTTCAACCCCTGTGCCGCCGGAATTCGTCACGATGCCGACTCTCGGCCCTCTCGGAAGAGGTTGCCAGTCAAGGCCCTTCGCGATGTTGATAAGGTCCATTCCGTTCCTCGCGAAGATGATGCCTGATTGCTTGAATGCGGCTTCGTAAGCTGTGAAAGAGCCCGCGAGCGCAGCTGTATGAGAAGCCGCTGCCCTGGCTGCACCAGCTGTTCTTCCAGTTTTCGTCGCGATAATCGGCTTCTTGGGAGTGATCTTCTTCGCCTCTTCAAAAAATTCCCTGCCTTTGTTAACAGATTCCAGGAACAAACAGATGACCTTCGTTTCGTCGTCCTCTCCCAAGTATCTCAGAATTTCGTAGTCCTCGATACCGGCTTTGTTTCCATGCGCCATGATCTTTGCAAATTTCATGTGATGATCTAGCGCGAAGGCAAATATTGCCATACCATAAGCACCTGACTGCGTCACAAATGAAATATCTCCCCCTTTCGGTGGTGTACCGACACCCAAAGATGCGTTGAGGCCGATGTTACAATTATAAATCCCGAAACAGTTTGGACCGACTACCTTGATTTTCCCTTTATTTGCCGCTACCATCATTTCCTCCTCGAGCTTTTTCCCTTCGGGTCCCGCCTCGCTGAACCCAGCAGTGATCACGACCGCTGCTTTTGTTCCCTTTTCTGCGAGTTCTTCCATCACTTTCGGTACAGCCTTGGCAGGGATGACGATGACAGCGAGGTCAATAGAATCAGGGATCGATCTCACATCTGGATAAGATTTTAGTCCGAGAACCTGCTCCTCAGACGGGTTAACCATATAAATCTTACCACGGTAACCATCGGTGATGTTCTTTGCAAAAACATAACCCATCTTTCCTTCCTTATTTGAGGCGCCGATCAGCGCGACTGACTTTGGATTAAAAATCGCATCGATTCTTTCGTCCTTCATGACCCCTACCTTCCTGAGGTTATTTCAGATATAGAATTTTCTTTTCAACTCTTCTGGCTGAAATTCCAACTGTCTTACCTTCAGCGGGTCGATCTGACGGATCAATTCAATTTCTTCTCTGGTAGGCATATCCATAATTCTTACATCTGGATGTATGACCGGTCGAAACTCCGTGTTTTCCAAAATCGTCTCGACAGTCGTATCTGGATAGAGATAGCGCAATCGCATCACCTTCGTTTCGGGATCAAAATCGAAAACGCCGAGTTCAGTCACAACCCAGTCAGGACCGTTGCCGACCAGATCGAGATCACGACGGTTCCCGTAGGGCGTCA
Organism: Methanomassiliicoccales archaeon; assembly: GCA_014361295.1. Taxonomy (NCBI): domain Archaea; kingdom Methanobacteriati; phylum Thermoplasmatota; class Thermoplasmata; order Methanomassiliicoccales; species Methanomassiliicoccales archaeon. Next base: position 591,629 of record JACIVX010000001.1, read on the forward strand.
CGTGTCCGACGTTTGTAATGAAATCGCATTTTTCGACGAGCGTGTAGATCACTCTATCCTTCTTTCTCTGAACACGATGCCTCGTCGTCCAGATCGTGTAATTAACGCAATCGGCCGAAAGGTTACAACCACCTGCTCCACCAGGGAATTTTATCTTGCATTTCTCTGGGGTTCCAATCAAACTGACATTTTGATTCCCATACTTGTCGATCTGTGCACCGCTGAAGAAGGATCGATCAAGTTCTCCTCTTTGTGCTAGATCAAAGATCTTGTCGACTGTCACCATCGCGGTCCTGCCCTGAATCATAACCCAATCATTCGTTGTATACGGAAGAAACGGTGGGTTCGGATCGACCGCACTCGAAACACCCCCGAAATAGACCATGTCCTTTGCGTGTGTTAGCTTGGCAAAATACATGGCAACCATCGGGATCGGAGATGAAACCCCGTGAAAAACCGTACTCCTATCTCTGATCGTTCTTGCGACGTTAACAACGAAAAGCTCGTCAATCCCGACCTCAAACCCATTACTCATATGTGAACAACTCCATCCATTTCTCGTGGCTTTCCTTCCACGAAGCTAGTAGCTGCATTTTTGCTTCCCCACCAACTCTCTCAATATAGTCAGCATGCGATTTTACGCCAAAGATGTACTTGTCAAGGTAATTCTTCTTGAAAACCTCAGGCCCAGCCGAAGCTGCCCGCATGTATTCCGCAATATGCGCCCTATCATATGCATAATAGGGATAACAGCTTGTTGGGTGTGCTCCAAACGGAACGTGAACGACCGCGGTGATCTCATAATAAGGAATTGTCGGTCCTATCTTTTTCATTTCCTCTTCTGGCAAAATTTCCTCGGCTGTTACGATAACTTTCTTGGACGCCCTCATGAAGAGAACATCGGCGACATAAGGAGGCTCGATTTTCACGTTACCGTGCACGTCGGCTTTATTAACATGAATGATGGCAACATCAGGTTCGAGGGCTGGCACGAGAATGACTCTTTTGCCTGTGAATGGATCGGTGAATTCCTTGTATTCAGGATGGAATCTGATTTCGTCGCTTCCCTTAATGCTCCTCATAGGCACAAAAGGCATTCCGAATTCTGCGGCACGAAGCTGGTTGATGATCGTGTTACAGCAGCTCTCTTTGATCTTGACAGCGCCGCTCTCGCAAGCACGCCTGTAGTTTGGTGCAAGTCCGAAATCCTGTTCAAAACTCACATGAGTCTCCTCAACAGTCCCGACGATCCCACCACCACAAGCAAGATCTACATCGAACCCATGCGCTGTACCAACGATGTGAAGATTGCGCCGCCCCTGTCTTATGAGTTCGTGCAGCATGGCAATTGGTTCTCTGAGACACAGACCACCGCCAATTGCAACAATGTCTCCGTCCTTGACGATTTTTGCCGCTTCTTCGAGTGTTGTCAGTTTATTTCTCTCAACAAAAATGCCCATTGCCTATCGCTCCAATCGACATCGTTAAAAGTCGAAAGCACTCAAGTTTGGTTATAAAGATTTGCTTCAAAGAATACATGAAAAATGGGGAATTTTGAAAGAGTCGCCCGAAAATACAACAACCATCACCATTGTTCTTCTTCAGGATTTGTGAAGTGTGCCTGCAATGCTTCAAGTTCCCTAGCGATTCGCTGATTCCTGCAAGCCATGCATTCAACTTCTTTGCCGAGCTTGTGCTTTAATCGCACAACCGCTGAATCGATATCGGCGATCGCACCGCATTGACACAGAATCTTCTTACTCGAAAAAGATCCGAACATAACCTCCCTCAGATTGCAGGATTTCTCAAAAGAATAGTCATCTTTTGTAATGGCGTTTGAAGGAAAAGAATTGGTTTCTTGTATTCTCAAATCACTTGTTGGTCTCAACACTCCGACCAACTCAGGTCGAAGTGGAGATCCAATTGCGTCGATAGCCTGAGCTAACCTATCGTTCAACACCATTACATCCGTCCCCCCACGCACAGCGCCTAGCCGATTCTCAATACACTTCCGTGTAAAGTGATCGGCAAAATAGGCCCCTGCAACAAATGATTTCTAAAAAACCATATCGGACATAAAGACTTAAACATTTCCTTAACATATTAAATTCGAAGAAATCTCGAAGAAATCCAGCGTCAGCCAGAGAGCCAGAATCAAATGTCTAGAATGCGAATTTGTGTGCCGAATAATTTAAGAGGATTCATAGAAGCATGAAGTTTTTTGGCGATTCACAATTCTTCCTTCACAGTCGCAAAAGATGCACAGGTGATCGTCCTTCCAACGCCCTCAATCTGCCTGAGTTTATCAATCACGAGAGATCCGATTTCTTCCATCGATTTTCCCCTTACCTTTAGTAATATGTCGTATTCACCCGAAATGAGATGAACTTCCATCACCCCCACTAATCCCGCAATCTGCTGGGCGAGTTCCCTTTGCGAGATTCTTGGGTTTGGCAAGAAGGTGACGAGGATGAATACCAAAATTGGCTCTCCTAGTTTTGAATAGTCGGGAACGATGGTGAAATTGCGAATTAGCCCTTTTTCGCACATCTTCCGGATTCTTTCATGAACTGTCGCCCTTGGCATGTTGACGATCTTCGCAATCGATTTTGTGCTCCTTCTTGAATCCTTTTTCAATTCTTCGAGAATTGCTCGATCTTTCTCATCGATCATAGGATCATAAAATGATAGAGGCAGATTAATCATTTTGGAGGATTCGGAACATTTCGAATTGTGAAAATATTCATACTTTCAGAAAAAAAGAGTTATCTCTTGCTAAGATTATATTTAATCAAGGCGACTTATGTGCGGCTTTCGATCGAACAGACGTGAATGGCTGCACGGAAAACTGGAAAAACTCATGGAAAAGATCGAAAATGATGATCTTCCAATGCATATTAAGGAAGTATATCTTTTTGGTAGCTTCCTTAAAGGAAAGGTAGAACCTCACGATATTGACATTCTCCTCATATATGATTCAGATAGGACAGCAAAAAAATATGAATATATCGATAAAAAAGGTCGCCCGCGATGGCGAATGACAGCTTTGAGAAGATCTCCTTCCAAGTTAAGAGCACATCTTAAGAAAAATGCAGAACGAACTGTCGACCTCTCAATATGTCCATCGCTCGAGGAATTCAAGAAGGATCTCGCAAAAGAACTCGATTGTTGCCTTAAAATTTGGAGCGAAACAGATAGGGACTGGAAAGCAAAACTCAATGATCATTTTCTTCGCGATAGAAAAGTGGATTGATATTAACCCTGACCGGAATGCCGTTTCTGACACTTTGAGAAACGATGCAGAAGTCTTCGAAGATATCGGCGCAGCGACGAAGCTTTGATTCACTGTTAACCTCAGGGGCAATTTTAACATTGATTTCGGTCACACGCAATCTTCCTTTCTCGTTACGCTTCACCGTTGTTCGAACCTCTGCTGCCATCGACTTCAATTCGGCCCTCGCTTTCCTGAGGCAAAATGCTAAGCTTGCGCAGAGGCAGCTCCCAACAGCAGCAGCAAGCAATTTTCCAGCATTTGGATAAGTGCCACTCCCCAGCGGTGCAGGCTCATCGACAATGATATCCGCTATTTTGTCAGATCCAAATCGAACACGGAATTTGTAGTTCTCGATAAGCTCTACACTCAACACAAATTCGGTTTCCTGCATACAAACCACCGATCGTATTAGTGCGAAGATCGTCTACTCGAGTTCAACCTTTTCAAGCTGCTTGAGCACATAAGACCGGATCTCTTTCGGCGACCTTTCTTCGTAAACCCTCTTACCATCGAGAATGATTGGAATTTCCGCTAATCGCATCTCATCCTGGCATCTTGCGCACTTCGGAACCTCTTCTTTTGATGCCGTGACCTCATATTCAAGACAATGATCACATCTGAACAGATACTTTCTTCCGCCATATTTCCCGCGCTTCGCTACTGGTCGACCATCTTTTTCAACAATGTCCATGGCAAAATCGATCGTTCTCGCATTGCTGATACTCGTTCCGACGCCGAATCCATCCGCGCCAGCTGCCACAAGCGAGGGGATTACCTTTTCGTCGATCCCTCCTGAGACGATGATCTTGACATGCTTGTATCCTCTGATATCCATTTCCCATCGCACTTCTCTGATCAGCTCAGGGAACGATCCTTTTCTTGAGCCAGGCGTATCAAGACGAACTGCCCATAGTTTCTTTATTGACTCACAAGCCATGATAGCCTCTTCTTTCTCGTCTGAGTAAGTATCGATCAGAGCGACGCGCGGAATTCTTTCATCAACAACCTCATCGAACGCTTTGAAAGCCGTTCTTTGGTCGCCGAACATGATGATCAAGGCGTGGGGCATTGTTCCACGCGGTTCCTCACCAATGGTCTCCGCTCCGAGAAGCGATGAAACGGCATCGCATCCTCCGATGAAGGCTGCTCTATCAATAGCGGGGCAGATCGCAGGATGCATCCGCCTGATGCCGAAAGAGATGACGAATCGATTTCCAGCAGCTTTTTTACAACGTGCTGCCATCGTAGCGATGCCACTCGAGTGGCACATTAAGCCAAGCATTGGTGTCTCGTAAATGCAATACTCCGAATACGGACCGTTGATTGTGAGAACAGGTACCCTAACACCTCTCGTTGTGCGCGCTCTGAAAACTGTTCCTTCTGGAATACCCCACAAATCGATTTTTTTGCCTTCCATCAACCTAACGATTTCCTCCAGCCCGCAGAAAACTCCCCACTTCCAGTTGTTGGGAAGGTCACCTGCTGTAAACTCGGAGAGAGCATACTGACTCAGCATCCCTTTTGCTTTGAGGACTTCCATTGTTCTCGTGAAATATACGTCGGTTGTCAAGCCTTCGAGAATTTCTTCATCAGAGGCTGAAAAGAATTTCTTCAGGCGATCACCCTTTCCAAATCCCAAATTTCCGCGCGATACAGTCTCCTCATTTCGTCAAGCGCTTTTTCCTGAATTTCGTCGGAAATCGTTTGGACGCATTCTTTTGGAATGATGATCTTATAACCTCTGAAGAAAGCGTCAGCTGCCGTGTGGCGAACACAGATATCCGTTGTCACGCCGACGATGATGACTTCATCAACACTATGCCGTTTGAGGACGCTGTCCAATTCTGTATTGAAAAAGGAACTGTACGTTGATTTTTCGATTACATGGTCGCCCTTCTGGATGTTCAAATCAGGAATGACTTCGGAACCTGATGTTCCTTTCATCGCATGTTCGCCCCAAATCTTCATCTCGGGATCATCAGTTTTATGGGCATCTCTCGTAAAAATGATGAGATAACCTTTCGTGCGAGCAGTTTCAAGAAGTCTAGATATGGAGGGTATGATTCCCCTTGCCCTCTCACTCCCAAATTTACCATAAACAAAATCGTTGATCATATCGACAACAATAACAGCTCTTGTCAAACCGATCACCGACATGATTAATCAACGACAATCGTTAATATTTTTTCGCAATTCATCTCAGAGAGTCCTTCGACTTTCTGATCGCATCAACGCCGAGGAATCTTGATCTGGAGCCAAGCAACTCTTCGATCAGGAGCAGACGATTATACTTTGCCGTTCTCTCCCCTCTTGCGGGAGCGCCCGTTTTTATCTGGCCGCACCCGAGTGCAACCGCAATATCCGCAATCGATGTGTCTTCTGTTTCACCAGATCTGTGACTGACGACGACATTGTAGCCCGATCTGAAAGCGAGATTCGCTGCTTCAAAAGACTCGGTGATCGTACCGACCTGATTAACTTTGAGGAGCAAGGCATTTCCAGCTCCTTCAGTTATACCCCGTCCGAGACGTTCGACATTCGTAACAAAAATATCGTCGCCGACGACCTGAACAGAATTTCCAATTTTCCGTGTTAGCCTTGCCATTGTTCCAAATGAGTTTTCCTCAACAGGGTCCTCCAAGCTAATAATAGGATATCGCGAGACAAGAGATTCATAGAACTCGACAATCTCGTTGTCGTCGAATCTCTTACCATCAAATTCATAAAACCCATTGAAAAAGAATTCACTGGCTGCAGAATCGACCGCGAGATAAACATCCTTTCCTGGCACATATCCAGCAGAGTCGATTGCTTTGATGAGTACGTCGAGTGCTTCATTCGTTGTGTTAAGCGGCGGCGCGAATCCACCCTCATCGCCAACATTGATCGCCACACTCCCATACCTATTCTTCAATAGCGACCGAAGGGAATGATAAACTTCAGCACCTGCCCTCAGCGCCTCTGAAAAGCTTCTCAGACCTGCTGGAACGATCATAAATTCCTGGATTCGCAAATTTCCACCAGCATGTTTCCCCCCGTTGATGATGTTCATTAACGGCACTGGTAATATATTGCTTCCTTTTCCCAGATATTCATGGAGTTCCACGCCTGTGACCATGGCCCCGGCTTTTGCGCATGCCAGAGAAACAGCCGTAATAGCATTGCCTCCCAGATGGGATTTGTTCGGGGTACCGTCGAGATCGATAAGAAGGCGGTCAATGTCACACTGACAGGTTACATCCATGCCTTCGAGACGCGGTGCAATGATCTTATTAACATTCTCAACAGCTTTCAAAACGCCCTTGCCATCGTATCGACGCCCGCCATCGCGCAGTTCAACGGCTTCATGCGTCCCAGTCGAAGCACCAGATGGCGCAGCCGCCCTCGCCGCACAGCCTCTCGTCCTTACTTCAACCTCAACCGTTGGATTACCTCGAGAATCGAGTATTTCTCTCGCTGAAACTCTGACAATTCTTGAATCGATCATTCGGATCCTCCGCAGCGCTTTTAATCCCTAAGCAAAATCATTCACTTAATAGGTTTCGAAACTATTCTTCCATCGCATCGATAATCTCCATGTTCCTTTCTAGCAGTGCAAGTTCCCGTGCATCGAAAGCTCGTGGGTCGATCGAGATAAGTAGTCTTGATTTATATTCCATAACTGCTTCCGTGACATGATGAATCATCCTTAAGGTTTTATTGAAGTCGTTGCTGATAACGAGAAACTCAATCCCATCAATAAGAACAATACTCTCCCCGCTTTTCTCGATAAACCGAATGATCGTATCACTCAGAATGCTGATGTTTGTGGGATTGATGTAAACCTTACCTACCTGATTGCTCAGCCAGATAATCGGCGTCTTTTCCAAACCCCACGTCTTTCTTATGATTTCGGGATGCTGTCTTGAAATACATAATCCCTGTATGTTGTGTCTGACCTGGTCGACGAAAATCTCGAATGATTTCTTCGGCTTTTTTTCCTTGACCAGATAGCTAAATCCCTTCTTAAGCTCGTAGCGCATCGCAGAACTCGTTGGCTTTTCCATTCCGCTCGGGATCTGACGTGCTCCGCGCAACTTTCCAAAAAAGCCGATCTTTTTCTTTGATTCTTTCTCTGCTTCCTGGATCAGAACCTCTGGTGTTTCTTCGAAAACAGCTTTCAGTCTATCTGCGAGTTCCTTATTGTTAAATGGTTTTCTAATATAGCCCGTCACAACGTCTTGCAGACCGAAAATATCCGTGCTGACATCGGTCGTCGCTGTTAGCATAATGACCTTTGTCTGGTTTGTGATTCCCTTTTGCTTTAATTCCCTAAGAACACTCCAACCATCAAGATCGGGCATGGTGATATCTAAGAGAATGAGATCCGGCTTCTCCGATTCCGCTTTAGCCAAACACTCTTTTCCTCCTGTTGCAGTTATCGGTTGATATCCTGCAGAAGACACTAGCTCGGAAACAACTTCCAGTACTGCTGGATTATCGTCCGCAATGAGAATTTTCTTGATCCTAACCGCCTCCTCGATAATCGGGCCCGTACCTACGAGGATGATTCTGTTTAGAGATCACTAACTGCCGTTAAAAATTTTATCTCTGACGCCAAAATGATTCACGAGGGCTCCGATATCTGCGCAAAACATCGTAAAATTCCTTGAAAATAAATCGCGACTTCTTGATCTCACGCCAAGTAACTTCAAGCCTTCTTCTTACTTTCCTTGGATTTAACACGAAGGCCACTATACCCACATCGTCTGCACCTTGTTGCCCTTATTGCATTTCGTGCGTAACATTTCATGCAAATCTTTTTGTTGAGGAGCCTTTCCTCAGCCTCTTTGAAGCGCGCCATAATGGTCTCGGACGATGAATATGAAGGGACTATAAATAGCTTCTGAACTTTTTCCTTCAGCAATTGTATTGTTGCGGGAAACAGATCTCAGTAAATGTTAACAGATATGTATTTTACCGAATCCACACCGAGTTTTGAAATTTCTTTTGCCTCATCGGATAAACTAAGTGGATTTCAAAGGAAGTAAATTCATTGAGATTTTGAAATTCCGCATCAATCTGCATCCGTCGCGCCTATTAATATGAGAGTTGATCGTTCCAACCAATCTTTCAGAGGCGTCCAGGGCCGAGATCGACCGTTAATCATTTGATCCAATTTTGCCAACAAGAACGAGATGTGCAAGGAGGGATTCGAGCTGTATCCTTTCATTACTACCCTCAACAATCCTGAATTCAATTTCTCCAGTCTTGTCGATCAACCGAACTTTTTCAATTTCGGGTATCTGCAGATCAAAGAAGGTTCTGTGAATCTGCTTGATGATATCTTCGCCCGACAAACCATACTGAACCATGAGTTCGTCGAGGAGATTCCGGGCCTCCATGAAGTCACCAGCAAGGGCGGTCTCGAGCAGATGCCTGACTTCTTCGGGTCTTGCCATTCCTGCAGTCTGATAGATGATATCAACCGTTACATCCTTGCTGATTGAGGCCGCCACCTGCAGGGAATTGATCGCTTTCCTCATATCCCCCTGCGCGATGTGGGCAATTGCATCCAGAGCGTCGTCCGTGATTTTAAGCACTTCATTCTTCGCGATGATCTTCAAGTACTTCTTTACATCTTCAGCCTTGAGTGGACGAAATCTGAAGACTGCACATCTCGACTGTATCGGTTCAATGATTTTTGAGGAGTAATTGCACGAAAGGATGAAACGGCAGGTCTTGCTGTATCGTTCCATCGTTCTTCTTAGCGCGGCCTGTGCTTCTGGCGTCAGTGCATCCGCTTCATCGAGAAATATAATCTTGAAACTCGCATCGCCAATTGGTGCGGTTCTAGCAAATTCTTTGATTTTCCCTCGAACGACCTCGATTCCTCTCTCATCGGAAGCATTGAGTTCAACGAAATTCTCTCGCCAGGCATCACCAAAGAGCTCCTTTGCAAGGGCGATCGCACACGTCGTTTTCCCTGTACCTGCTGGACCAGCAAAGAGTAAATGAGGTAGATTGCCAGATTCAGAATAAGACTGCAGTCGCTCGACGATCTCTTGCTGACCGATAACTTCCTTCAGCGACTTCGGCCTGTACTTCTCGATCCAAATTTCTTTCATCTGCGCCCCTACCCAATCAAAAATATCTACAATAACTAATACTTTTGCTAGGGTCAATTAAAACTCAAAAGATATGGTGGGAACTAGACCAATCATTGCTTTGAGAGCGAAAATTAGGCGATTCCCATTTCCACTTTAAATGGCCGACCCTCTGAATATATCGATTTGTAATAATATTCCTCTAAGCAGGTGATCCCTTCGTCGAGTCCTTCGTTGAGTCATGGATCCATCGATCAATCAAAGTTTCACTTCCTTCTTGAAAAAGGAGACAGTTTTTCCCTCGGATTTCTCGCAATATTGATAATTCTTACCTGGTCCTTGAAAAATATCTAGATGACTGCATTTAATCGAGGGTATACCAACTCAACTGTATAATTTTGCAAAAATATGTTCTTTATCGGATTTCAGCACAGCCCGTTTAATATGTCGCATGAGAAGATTTTTAAACGGGTGGTTTCTTGACAAACTGTGGCTCGATGTTCAAAATGCAATAAAAAAGCGATAACATTTATTCGATATAATGGCACGCATCTCTGCAAAGATCATTTCATTGAATATGTTGAGAAGAGAGTTAAAGCTGAAGTAAGAAAGCAGATCGATTTGGACCGCGTGAAACATGTGTCAGTTGCTCTCTCCGGAGGCAAAGATAGCACAGTTGCGTTGTCCACATTGAAGAATATACTTCATGTCAGAAAAGATATCACATTGAGCGCGATAACAGTTGACGAGGGAATCGATGGATACAGGCCACTCACACTTTCTAGAGCCAAAGAATTGACGAAATCACTTGAAGTGCCTCATTTCATCGTTTCCTTCAGAAACGAATTCGGTATCGACATGGATGGGATTGCAAAATCTGTGAAGAAGAGAACACCTTGCTCATATTGTGGCGTGCTGAGGAGAAGATGCATAAATAGAATTGCAAAGCAAGAAGGGGTTGATGTGATCGCCACGGGACTTAATCTGGATGACACGGCTCAATCGATCCTTATGAATTTCACAAGGGGCGATATTGAGAGACTCGCAAGACTCGGTCCCCATGTCAAGATTCAGCCGGGTCTCGTTCCACGGATTCAACCACTGAGATCCATCCCAGAAAAAGAAAATTATCTGTATGCGTTGCTTAAAGAATTACCGTTTTCAGATGATGAATGCCCCTACGCTGAGAGAGCTCTAAGAAATGAATACAGAGAGATCATCAACAAGTTGGAAGACAGAAGCCCAGGAACGAGGCACGCGATTCTTTCAAGCTATGACGCAATCCTGCCAGCACTTCGAGATCTCTTCCCACCCGCCTCGATGAAAGAATGCAGATGCGGTGAGCCTACGATTAACGGAAAATGCATGACATGTGAACTACTTGAGGAGATTAGGAAGGAAATGACCTAGAAAAGATCTCTGTACGCGTAGGCTTCTTGGCCTTCCCCAAAACAGTAACGGATTTTCGTGAAACTTTTCTTTAATTCCTTGACCTCCGCCTTCACGGCTTCTGGCTTAGCCTTTTTCGCAGCGACTTTCCAGATCAATTTCGCAATCTCCTTCATTTCGCTTTCACGCATGCCAACTCTCGTTAATTCCTGAGTGCCGAGCCTGATTCCACTTGGCCTCAGCGGACTTTCGTCGCCAGGCAACAAGTTCTTATTCGTGATAATGTTCGCCAATTCGAGATCCCTGGCGACCCGCTCGCCTCCACCGAATTTCGAAACGTCGACGGCCAAAGTGTGAGACTCGGTGAACCCCAAATGAGGACAAAGTACATCCATACCTAGTTCATATAGTGCTTCGCCAAGTGCCTTTGCATTTCTAATCGTTTGCTTCGCGTATTCTGCACCAAAAGCCTCTTCTTCAGCGAGCGTCACGCCCAATGCTGCCATCGCGTGTAGGTGATGACTGCTTGTTACGCCTGGAAACACCGCCCTGCGGATTTTCTTCTCCATCTCCTCGGTAATTCCTTCCGCAAGAATGATCCCGTGATTCGGTCCTGGGAAAGTTTTGTGAGTGCTTGCTGTGATGACATGAGCACCCTCACGCAACGGGTCCTGAAATTTCCCGCCCGCGATGAGACCAAGAACATGAGCTCCATCGTACCAGACGACGCATCCGATCTCCTGGAAAACATCATTCAATTCTTTCAGCGGCGCGGGGAACAGAAAGAGAGACAAACCAAATTGGGCAACGACTGGTCTGGTTTCCAGCAGCAATTTTCTCGTTCCGTCGATATCGATGTTCATATCCTTCGCATTCCAAGGATATTCAACAGTTCTCAACCCCCTCAATCCCACGGCACCGAAAGGAGCCATTGAAATATGAGCACCGTTTGCAAGGGCACATGATGAGATGAGATCCCCTGGTTTAGTCAACGCATAAATTATGGCCAAATTGGCAACAGTTCCTGAGATTGGACGAACATCGACGAATGAACACTTGAAGAGTCTCTTGGCAATTTCCATTGATTTGAGTTCAACACGATCAACAAATTCGTTACCCTGGTAGTACCTCTTGCCAGGCATACCCTCAGCATATCGCCCGTGAAAGTCAGAAATCATCATCTCCTGAGCAAGAGGACTCATGATATTTTCCGATGCGATCATCGGAAGAGATTCCTCAAACCATTTACAATGTGCTTTTACTTGTTCGCGTATCCAGAATGCATCTTCCTTCATAAGGTCACGACACGAGATAATAAATCTCTATAAAAAACATATTGGTAAATGTTAGCATGATACCTTCAAAGAATGAAAGCAATTTTTCGTTTTTATCCTGGTTCTCAATCCCTGATCAGGTGATTTGGTAAATTACTCTTCAACTCACTGATCGAATGAATGGGCGTCGGGTCGATGCCTTTCAGCATGGCTAGGTAGTAACTGACAAAATCACCCAGCGCGATTCCATGCAGGATGCAGCTCAATGTGTCTTCCCCTGGGATGTCGACGGTTACTGCATTCGAATTCCTCCTTTCAAACATTCTGATAGTGACATCGATCATCGTGGACAGAACCGAATCTGTTGAGAAACCCCGGAGGAAAACAGGAAGGCAGTCGGGACCATATTCACCTTCCAGCCAGCCAACAATTTGATTGTGGTTCATTTCTGGAATTTCACCATGAAAAGCTAACATCTTCGCATTTTCGTTGATCTGGCTTTGCCAGCGGGCGGCAATTGCGCGGAGATTCCTCTGCGCGCAGATTACTGGAACGTGCCTATAAAGTCGTTTGGCGAGTCTCTTCGCCTCATTTGAAGTTGAAGGAATTTCAGGCGAGCATTCCCTCACATACGACTCCAACTCCCTCAATTTCCTCCTCAACTCAGATACGATGGATGCGATTCCTTCACGATCAAGGACGATCGCTATTGCTCCGAGCAGATAGCCGATCGCAGCTCTCGGCATAATGTTCTTTGGCAATTCTAAATGCTGAACATTTAGAGATAGACAACTCTCCATCAATTTTCCACCGGATGTGACGCAGACGATTTTGCATCCTCTTCGGAGTGCATCTCTGAACGATGCTAGGGTTTCAACTGTATTGCCAGAATAGCTTACTACAATGACGAGCGTATCTTTTCTAACCCATTTAGGAAGGTGAGTTGATCGTATGACGAAAACTGGTGATGCCGAAACATCAAAAAGGTATTCAGAGAGAATGTCACCAGCAATCGCAGATCCGCCAACACCACAGATGCAGACATCCTCAACACCAAAAGGTTCATAACTGCCAGATGAGTCAAGAATGGTTCTCAATTGATTTGGGAACTCAAGAATATATTTGATCATCTTCGATTGATCAATGCGGGTCATCCGTGGAATATCATCAAGCTCTTCGTGCATCACTCGTATAATTGTTGTTATAATTAATTACATGCACGCTGAACACTTGTGCTTCCGCCAATTGTGCGACTATAAATGTGAACGATAGGAAAAATATTGAGAGAGAAGAAGAGTCGCAGGGATAAGTTGCCTGTGCGAAATGAATATCGACAATGACTGGCAATTATGATCTTTAAATTGGCTCATATTACTAATAAATTGGTAACTACAAAAGAAATAATACCAGTCCTAATTATCAGTTGAATCCGATCCACCATGTTCGAAAATGTGACTAGAGCTCTTCAGGATTTACGTGACGGGAAAATCATTCTCATCTATGATGCAGATAACAGAGAAAGAGAGACGGACATGGTTATCGCTTCGGAAAAAGTCACACCAGAGATTATCAGGACGATGAGAAAGGATGCCGGCGGACTGATATGCACAACGGTACACAATGACATTCGAGAGCTCATCGAAATCCCATACCTCGCCGACGTTTTTAGCGATATTTCAGATCGCTACCCAATCTTTTCACAGCTCAGTCCGAATGATATTCCATACGATACGAAATCAGCGTTTTCAATCACCATTAACCATCGGAATACTTTTACGGGGATAACAGACAGGGACAGGGCTCTTACGATTTCTGAATTCGCAAAGTTCGCAAGGCGCGCGCTCACAACGGAAAACGGATGGGCAAAGGAGGAATTCGGACGACTTTTCAGAGCGCCTGGTCACGTGTACCTCCTCAATGCTCGAAAAGACCTGCTCGTCTCGAGGTTCGGTCATACCGAGCTTGCGACTGCAATGACCGTTATGGCCGGTGTTGTACCGACTGCAACAATATGCGAAATGATGGGTGATGACGGGAATGCTCTTCCAAAAGAGCGGGCAAAAGCATATGCGAGAGAGCATGGATTGGTATTTCTTGAGGGAAAAGAGATCATCGAAGCGTGGCGATCCGGTGCGTGGTCACGATGACACGCGTCATGGCAACGGGCGTCTTCGATTTGTTACACGTCGGCCACCTTCATTATCTCAACGAGGCTAAAAGACTGGGAGACGAATTGGTTGTCGTAGTTGCCACCGACTCCACGGTGAGAAAAAGGAAGCATGAACCTGTGACTCCAGAGACGCTAAGGCTTGAGCTGATCAGGGCTTTAAAACCGGTGGACAGGGCTGTCATCGGACACGAAGGTGACATATTCAAAATCGTTGAGGAGATCAAGCCAGATATCATAGCGCTTGGATACGATCAGGAATTCGATGAAGGTCAACTTCAAGAGGAACTGGCTCGGAGGGGCATCAAAGCGAAAGTCGTTCGATTATCGAAATACGAAGACGATCTCAATGGAACAAGAAAGATTATCCAGAAGATAGTTGACTGGTATACATTCAAAAAAACGATCGAAAAAACGGAGAGGGATCATGAAGATCATCGGGATCGCTGATACGACTTTTGCCCGATACGATATGGGTGCGAGTGCTATCGATGAACTTAAGAAGGCAGGTACGGGATTCAAAATTGTCCGCTATACCGTGCCTGGCATTAAGGATCTGCCAGTTGCATGCAAGAAACTCTTTGATGAACAGAAATGCGATATCGTCATTGCGCTCGGCATGCCAGGTGGCAAACCAATTGACAAGACATGCGCTCATGAAGCTTCCCTTGGCCTGATCCAATGTCAGTTACTCACGAACAGGCATATAATCGAAGTATTCGTGCACGAGGACGAGGCACCCGACGAAAAAACACTTGCATGGCTAGCCGATAGGAGAGCAAGGGAGCACGCCCTGAACGCGTACAATCTTCTTTTTAGACCAGAGGTTCTTATGAGAAATGCTGGTAAAGGTTTGAGACAGGGCTACGAAGATGTTGGCCCGCTGAAGGAGTGATGAGTGATGAAGAAATTCAACATAGGGATAGTTGTTTCTGAATATAATTTTGACATCACATCGATGATGCTGGAAAGGGCGAAGGAACACGCGAAATTTTTGGATGTCAATATCGCAAAAATCGTGACGGTTCCGGGTGTCTTTGACATGCCACTTGCGATCAAGAAGATGATCCAGGAAAAAGACATTGATGGAATCGTGACGATCGGCGCCGTCATTGAAGGCGAAACCGAGCATGATGAAGTCATCATGCAGCAGGCTGCCAGAAAAATCGCCGATCTTGCACTTGAATACGATAAGCCAGTAACGCTCGGGATCAGCGGTCCAGGAATGACAAGGCTCCAGGCTGAAGAGCGCATTGAAAAAGCAAGAGAGGCTGTGGAAGCGTGCGTTAAGCTGCTCAAGGCCCTTTCCTAATTTTTTTCTTCTCTTACAAATTTTTTCTTAATTTCGGAGAATGATACATAAACTTCGTAAGAAAAATCCGCTAATAGCGCCGCATGTTTGAATCTTGTTTATATATTTTTCTCTAACTTTTTTCCCGTGATAATTATTGTCTGGGTTGTCCGAAAGAATCTTATATCGAATGAAGAAATGCGAACTTCGGAGGCAGTGCATCGGCAATGCCTCTTAGGGCGGCAATACTATGAAGGAGGAGCTCAACAACGTCTTAATCATCGGCGGGGGGATAGCAGGTATTTCTTCCGCGCTTGAACTCGCCAATCACGGCCATGAGGTTTTTCTCGTTGAACGCAGACCGTCGATCGGTGGAAGGATGTCACAGTTGGATAAGACATTTCCTACACTGGACTGTGCAATTTGTATTCTTGCACCGAAAATGGTCGAAGTCTCAAGGAACCCACACATCCATTTAATGACATATTCGGAAATCGAGAGTATTAAAGGTCACGAAAACGGATTCAATGTGAGAATTAAAGTAAAAAGAAGACATGTTGATGCTACAAAATGCACGGGTTGTGGTATCTGCGCCGATCACTGCCCTCAAAGGCATCTTAATGACGAATTCAATGAAGGATTGGGGGAGAGATCAGCCATCTACATCCCTTTTCCCCAGGCCGTGCCAAGGGTTGCAACGATCGATGAGCATCACTGCCTCAGATTGACGAAGGGCGTATGTGGAATCTGTGAGAAGAAATGCCCCGCTGGGGCTATTAAATTCGATGATAAGGAAACATTCGTCGATATCGACGTTAAATCGATCATTATCGCAACTGGATTCGATGTTTATGATGGAAGTTATCTCGCTCGATACGGGTACGGACGTTTCAAGAACGTTATCACATCGTTGCAATACGAAAGGATGCTTAACGCCTCAGGACCAACAAAGGGCGTGATTGCGAGACCATCTGATGGCAGAATCCCTACACGCATCGGCATCGTGCAATGTGCAGGATCAAGGGTCGAAGGATGTAAGAGTTACTGCTCGAAAATCTGCTGCATCTATGCAACGAAGGAAGCGATCCTCACGAAGGAGCATTTGCCTGAATCGGAAATTCTTATTTTTTACAATGATCTTCGAACAATTGGAAAAGGACATGAAGAATTCATCAGAAGATCGAAGCAAGAACTCGGCGTCCAATATATTCCCTCCTTAATAGGAGACGTCGAGGAGGATGAGGAACAGTGTATCAGGATCAGATATCACGATCGGCAAACTGACAAAATACTTTCAACTGCGGTTGATCTCCTGATTCTCTGTCCCCCGATCATTCCAAGTAATGGGACTGCAGAGCTTGCAAGAATGCTTGATATAGATCTTGATGAAAACGGATTCATCAGGACCCTCGACTCAAACCCAGTTGCGACGACAAGAGATGGCGTTTTTGTTTGCGGATGTGCGAGAGGTCCAGAAGACATTTCCAACACGGTCACGGACGCGATGACCGTAGCCTGCGTTGTGACGCAAAGAAGCGATGTCGGTGTTGTTGAATTGAAGGAAGATGAAGAGGACATTTTTGAGACGGAGATAAATGAGCCGCGAATCGGCGTTTTCGTTTGCAGCTGTGGGATGAACATTGGCGCTGTTGTTGATGTAGACGAGGTCGTGCGTTATGCCTCCACGTTGCCAGGAGTGGTTCACGCGGAGAAATGCATGTACGCATGCTCCCAAGACAACCAAACCGCCATTCAGAATGCAATCAGAGAATTGAAATTGAATAGGATACTTGTGGCTGCGTGTAGCCCAAGAAGCCATCTTCAATTGTTCCAGGATACATGCAGACGCGCCGGATTGAATAGGAATCTCGTGGGTTTCGTCAGCATCAGAGAATTGGATAGTTGGGTCCACCAGCATGACGGAGAAAGGGCGACGGAGAAAGCGAAAATACTTGTGAGAATGGGAATCGCCAATATCGCCCTTGCGAGACCGATGAAACAGAT
Organism: Methanomassiliicoccales archaeon; assembly: GCA_014361295.1. Lineage (NCBI taxonomy): Archaea > Methanobacteriati > Thermoplasmatota > Thermoplasmata > Methanomassiliicoccales > Methanomassiliicoccales archaeon. The sequence goes on from JACIVX010000001.1 coordinate 609,114, forward strand.
CCGGAGCGAGGTCATTCGCTCAGCGATCGTAATCGGTGGCGGCATTGCTGGCATGACGGCTGCTCTTTCGATTGCTTCGAAAGGCTTCTCAGTATATCTTGTTGAAAAAGCAGACGTTCTCGGTGGTCATGTAAAAGAAAAACATCTGAAAGATCTCGACGGCGGTTTGCCCCAAAAAGTGTTCAACCAGATGATCGATGCCATCAGATCCTGCAAGAACATAGAGGTGTTGACATCAACATCGATCGCAGCAGTCAGCGGTTCCGTAGGGCACTTTGTTGTCAAGCTCACGAGAGGAGGGCTAGAAACAGGTTCATTTCTGGGGGATAGAATCATCGAGGCTGGTGTGATCATTCTTACAACTGGTGCTGAGCCGCTACGGCCCGAAGGCATCTATGATTATGGATTGGATGATCGCATTATTTCCCAGCTTGAATTTGAGAGAATGCTTGAAGATGGAACGGCAAAGGGAGTTGATATTGTCGAGATTCTTTGTGCAGGTTCGCGAGAAAATGAGGGCAGAACGTACTGTTCTCAGATATGCTGCGAGGTTGCCTTTAGAGATCTTCTCGAATTAAAGCGGATGAGTCCTCAATCGAGAGTTTTCGTTCTTTACAGGGATATTCGAATCAACGGTCTTATGGAAAAATATTATAAAGAGGCATGCGAGCTCGGAATCAAGTTCATCAGATTCAGTGAAGAAGATCCGCCGAGAATTGATCGATTAGACGGTCTCAATGTAAGAGTAAAGGATATCATCAGTGACGATGAGCTTGTCATCAGACCAGATCTTGTCGTTCTTGCCGTACCACTCGTACCAAGAGAAGATAATAAGATTCTCTCAGAAATGCTCAAAGTGCCTCTCTCGGAAGACGGATTCTTTCTCGAAGCTCACCCCAAGCTACGCCCTGTCGATTTTTCCGTCGATGGCATCTTCGTTGCCGGTGCGGCCCAATATCCAAAGGGCATAGTCGAATCAATGAAACAAGGCTTCGCCGCGGCGTCACGCGCTCTTGGGATTCTTATGAACGCACAGATAGTCCGTGATCCGACTGTTGCAGTCGTTGACCAAGAACTATGTACAGGATGTGCGAGGTGTATTGAAGCTTGCCCGTACAGCGCGGTCGAGATTAGAATACAGGATGGGATGCTTGTGGCGGAAGTTAACAGCCTTTTATGTAAGGGATGTGGGGCCTGCGCTGCATCGTGTCCGTGCAGAGCGATCACCCTTCATAACTTCACAAACGACCAGATCATTGCACAGATAGACGCAGCCCTAGAGGATTCCGGAGAAGATGAGATCAGAGGTATCGCCTTCCTATGCCATTGGTGCGCATACGCAGGAGCTGATAATGCAGGCGTCAGCAGATTCCAGTATCCTCCAGACATCCTCCCGATCAGAATTATGTGCAGCGGAAGGATCGATCCATTTCATGTTCTCTACGCGCTTCTCAAAGGATCGGACGGCGTTTTCATCGGAGCATGCCATCCTGGCGACTGCCATTATATGATCGGCAATCAACTCATGAAAAGAAAGATCGATAATCTGAGAGAAATGATTAAGGATTATGGTTTCGACCCAGAACGTGTTAGAGTTGAGTGGGTATCAGCTTCGGAGGGCAGAAAGTTCGCAGAAGCTATGAAAGAATTCGTGGCAGACCTGAGGCGCCTCGGACCAAATCCCCTGAAAAAATCGATCATTGTTGAGCATCGTGTTCACGAAAGGGGGGTGACTTGATGTCAAAGGAGCTTGAAACCTATGTTTGGAGTCTCGGCAAATGTACGGGTTGTGGCGCCTGTGTCGCATGTTGCTCAAGGGGGGTTCTATATTTCCCTGACGGAAAACAAAACCCAGACCACCGGAAACTGACAAAACGTTTTGGCCTTTCCACGTATGATATTGATCCTTGTTTCGGCTGCGAGGCCTTTTGCGTTGAAGTCTGTCCGCGACTGAGAGAGTGGGGCGAGGGGAAGATGGTTTCTGTCGTCTCGGCGAGATCCTGCCTCACTGCTCTCAGAAGTAGGCACGGAGATCTTCTCAGTGATGTGTTAAACCAGTTGCTCGTTAGCGCTTTGGAAAGCGGCTTCATAGATGGTGCCATTGTCACCGATGTCGATAGATGGACTTGGCAGCCTTTTTCAAGGGTCGTCACAACTGAAAGTGAAATATACGATTGTGCTGGGCACCAGTTTATCTGGTCCCCGACGCTGTCGAGTCTCAACGAGGCTGTGCATGACAAGTCACTGAGAAAAATCGCTCTCGTTGGCGCCCCGTGCGTGATCGACGCCGCGAGAATGATTCAAAAGTCGAAAATGAAGGGGCTCGAAATTTACGGAAAATCGCTGAGGATACTCATCGGAAGATTTTGTGGAGGAGTTTGCACGCACGATCTCGTTTCAGAAGTAATTGAGAAGGAGATGGGCATCTCACCAAGGAATATTGCAATGATGGATCGTTCTACCGCTGAAAAGCTTCTCACGGTGACGCTGCGTGACGGTACAGTCCGAGAAATTTCATTAGCAAACACCCAGAAGTACCTCCGGATGGGCTGCGCACGATGCACTGATTATCTGGCAGAATCGGCTGACATTTCAATAGGTTACACTGGCTCACGATATGGCTACTGCACGATCATCACAAGAAACGCCGCTGGAGAGAGCCTGCTGACGAGGGCCGTCCAAACGGGCCATCTCGAGATCACAAAGAGTGTCGATACGAATCAACTTTATATCGCGAAACGAAACAAACAGAGGAGGAGAAGATCCCAACTTTACGATGAGGAATTGCTTCTGATGCTAGAGGGACTTACTGATCCAGAAAAAAGGCTGGAGGCTTTGAAACGCTACGCCCAGCTCTCTGTGAGGCGGTGAAAATGGTCATTTCTATTGACGGTACGGAATTAAATATGCGGGAATGTAATGAGAGAATAAGGGAACTGATCGGAAAAAATGACCGCATTGAGATCTTCAACGCCTCGCACATCGACGGCCTTTGCGCAGGGTTACGTTCCGGGAAAATTCTCGTCCATGGTGATGTCGGCGATTATTTTGGGATACTGAACGCTGGTGCTGAGCTCGTTGTAACGGGGTCTTCAGGTAGGTTTATCGGTGATGGCATGACGGCCGGGAGAGTCGAGGTCGGTGCGGACGTTGGAGATGGCGCTGCGGTCTATTGTTACGGAGGAATTGTGAGGATCAGGGGGTCTGCTGGCAATTTTCTTGGAACGATGAACAAAGGTGCAACGATCATTGTGGAAGGCGATATCGGAAATAACGCAGGGACTTACATGGTGGGGGGTGACATCGTCGTGCTTGGTGATGCAGGAGAAGCGTTGGGTGATTACATGATTCGAGGCGTGATCTACATTGCTGGATCGTACAGGGATCTCGGAAACAATGCTAAATTGGAAAAACTCCGATATTCAGATCTTGATAAACTCGGCACACTTTTGGCAGCTGAAGGATTGAATCTCAATCCTCGTGCCTTTCAGAAAATTATTCCAGCGACTCTCAGACCTTTTTACAGCGAAAAAACGCAGGCACCAGAAAGCGGAGGGGTGCGATGACGCTTGCCGGACACTACTGGATCACTATCGAGAGGGATAGATGCAGAAGTTGGCAACAACCATGGAAATGCGGAGCGTGTATTGATGCTTGCGAACAGGGAGTTTTCGCAAGAGATGAGAAAGGAAGAGTGTATGTTGCGAACGAAATCGCATGCGTGGGATGCAAGATATGCATGGAACAGGGCTGTCCTAACAGCTGCATTTATGTGAGACCCGCAACACCAGAGTCACTTTCTAGAGGCATCTGGACAACCCAGACGATCGAGGAAATTCACAGAAAGGCACAAACAGGAGAATACGAGATCAGAGGCTACGGCACGATGGGAAACATACCGCACTTTGACGGACTCGTCGTCGTGCCATCACAACTCGCATCAAGGCCTCCAAAGGACAAATACAGAGAGAAATTCAGAATGGAAGTTACAATCGGTGAGAGAACGTGCGCGAAGCCGATTAAACTCAATTATCCATTTGTCTTCGCCGCCATGTCTTACGGGGCAATATCAAGAGAAGGAAAGATGGCACTTGCCGTTGCGGCCGCAAAGTTGGGCATACTTGCGAATACTGGTGAAGGTGGGATGTTTCCAGGTGAGGCGATCCTCGCACATGGCTACGAAAACGAAGAATCGTTCAGAAAAGGTGTCAGGAGATGGAATCCCGGTGGCTATCTTGCCGTGCAATATTCTACAGGGAGATGGGGTGTTTCGATGGACTACCTTCAAGCGGGGGATGCAATCGAAATCAAGATCGGCCAGGGGGCCAAGCCTGGGATGGGGGGTCATCTGCTTGGAAAGAAGGTAACAGAAGATATCGCAATGATCAGGGGATTACCGCCGGGAACGGATGCTTTGTCGCCGTGCAGGCATTACGATATCATCGATCAGAAGGATCTCAAGAAAAAGGTCGAAATACTCCGTGATTTAACGAATTACGAAAAGCCCATTATGATCAAAATGGGTCCGAGCCTTCCCTACGAAGACACATACATCGCCGCAGAGGCTGGTGTTGATGCGATCTCAATCGATGGGATGGTAGGTGGGACTGGCGCCTCGCCTGAAGTTGTCACACAAAACGCGGGAATTCCGACAATCGCGTGCATCCGTCAAGCTGCGAAGGCATTGAAGGACATGGGTCTGAAGGGTAAGGTAAAGCTGATCGCCCTTGGAGGTATCAGAGATGGTGCGGATGCGTTCAAGGCGATCGCCCTTGGAGCTGATGCGGTGGGCTTTGGCGCTGCGGCGGAAATCGCCCTCGGCTGCCGGGGATGCATGTCGTGTCATAAGGGTGCGTGTCATTACGGACTTGCAACTCAGGAAGCACGGTTTAGAGCTTGCCTTAATGTCGAAGCAGCTTCTCAGCGACTCGTTAATTTCGTCCGCGCCTGCGCTGAAGAGTTAAAAATATTGGCCATGCTGTCAGGTCACGACAGACTTGATACCATATCAGCTGATGACCTCAGGGCAATCGATCTCAATACGGCAGCAATGACGGGTGTCAAACTCGCTGGTCTCGAAAAGGTCTTCCCTCAATCATGGGAAGGATTTGACGATTGAATTGATCTTACCAGTGGCCAACGATCGAGCGCCGAATCGGACACTGTTTAAGCGCGATGCTATACCTGCCACATTTCAAACGATCGTCACATTGAAGGCAGGTCTCAAATCCTTTTGATTCAAAACACTGAAAAAGTCTGCACAGGGATGTCTGTTTGTTTTCAGGCGAACAACCGAGGCATCGACCATTTTTCCTGATCGTACATACTTCGCAGGCGTAGCCGCAGCCGCTAATCCACATCGTAGGAGTTCTTAGCCTTCCATCCTTATTATTCTTTCTAGCAAGGAGAACGAGAATTCGACCCGCTCACCTGCTTCTCAAAAAGTGCTCTAGTCTATCAAACGCTTCGGACAATATATCGATGCTCGGGAGGAAAACCGACCGGAAATGTCCAATCCCATATGTCCTGCAGAACCCCGACCCTGGTGCGAAAAGAATGTGAGCGTTGAGCAGCACATCCAGGATAAAATCTCTGTCGCTCTTCCACCTGTTCGATTCGATTTTTGGAAAGATGTAGAAGGCTCCCTTGGGTTTCGTCGTGCTTAGACCTTCAATTTCATTAAATCTCTTGTACGCAAAGATCGCTCTTTCCCTCAGCTTCCGATTCGTTTCCTCCATGTAATCCTTTGGACCTTTTAGTGCCTGAAGCATTGCGATCTGACATGGATGATTTGCTGAAAGTCTTACTCTAAGCTGACGCATAACTCCTGATTTTATTTCTTCAAGTTGACCACCAGCATCCCGAAAAGCGATATAACCAAGCCTCCAACCTGGCAGGAGATTGACTTTCGAAAACCCGTTGAAAATGATAACAGGCACGTCGGGCGCAAGCGTTGACGGAGAATAGTGTGTTCCATCGAAGGTCATGAGATCGTAGATTTCATCGGTAATCAAAAACAACCCATATTCACCAGCAAGATCCGCGATCGCTTTTAGTGTTTTCTGCGAATAAACTGCCCCAGTAGGATTGTTGGGATTGATTACAACGATCCCTTTCGTTTTCTTCGTGATCTTTCTTCTCATATCCTCCAGGTCTGGCTGCCAGTCATTTGATTCATCCTTTTTGTAAGGAACTGGGACACCATCAAAGAACGAAACGTACTCGGAGTAAGTCGGATAACCAGGACCGGGCAGTAACAACTCATCACCTGGTTCGATCGACGCAGCGATCACGGCCTGAATCGCCTCGGTGACTCCCGTTGTGATCACAACATCTCCAATGTCCAGATCAATGCTGTTTTTTTCTCTTTCCTTTTCCACAATCGCGCGTCTCAGCTCCGCTATCCCTTCCGCATCAGCATATCCATTATCGCACTCTTCGACAGCACGGCACAGAGCCTCCCTGATATGCTTCGGCGTCTCGAAGTCGAACTTATTGGGGTCTCCAATGTTAAGTTTGAGAACCCTGATGCCTTTTTCTTCAAGCTGTCTCGCGTAGACAAGGAAATCCCGTATCGGTGAACTCAAGCCCATCGATCGTCGTGTTGCCTTGATCACAATACCGCGAAATCCTTTCAAGTATAATTTACCTTTCAATACTGGGCGTGGTATTTCGAAAGATTGGGATAGGTTTTAATACGAATTCTGTAACTCGCTATGGCGTGGGCGTCGTACACCTTGGAAAAATGCATCTCCGCTGGTGCCGCAACTGCAATCTGCCAATACTAGAGGAAACAAGATGTGGGATTTGTGGAAAAGAGACGCATGTCGTCGATATGACGCCACCAGGCGATGTTCGCCCAGCATTTCCATATGATGTTAAGAAAATCGTGGAAATTGTCGACAAGCAGTTCGGTGTGGGATGCGGAAAGAGAGTTATTCCCGAAGGAACAATCGTTCTGCTGAATAAAGTTCCGGCGCTCGACCGTATGGATGAGGTCATTATCAACGGTGAAGTCGTTGGCGCCCTTAGATACGATATCGGGAAGGGATGGAAATTTATACTGCGCATGCCAGCTGCTAGAGCCATCGGTGATATAGCGGAACGAGGGTTCGTAATCGCTGATGATGGTACAGTTGAGTCAATTGTTGAACATCATGCGAACCTTATGGCGCCAGGAGTTCTCAAAACTGCGGAAGAGCTTCAGGTTGGAGATGAAGTCGTTGTCTTAACAAAAGATCGTCACGCATTTGCAACAGGCACGGCTCGTATGTCTGGAAAGGAGATGATAAAGAAAGGAAGAGGGGTAGCGGTCAAAGTGAGGTGGGCTGAAAGGCCTCGGGAACATTCTTCGCAAGCTAAAAAAACAAATTGGTCAGACGTTTTGAAAGCTAATGAAGCAGTCATTTCGAGAAGGGTTAATGAAGCGACGAGATTTATAAGAGAGGTTGTTGAAAAGAATCGTCTTCCCTGCGCTGTTTCATTTTCTGGCGGAAAGGATAGCCTCGCGTGCCTGTTGCTCACAATCGACGCAGGCTTTAGATTTCCCATACTTTTTATTGACACAGGTCTCGAGTTTGAAGAGACCGTTCATCATGTTTTGGAGATAGCTAAGAAATATGATCTTAAAGTAATTATCGAAAAGGCGAGTGAAAATGCTTTCTACGGACATCTCGATATTTTTGGACCGCCAGGAAGAGATTACAGGTGGTGCTGCAAGACAAATAAGCTCGGTCCTACGGTGAAGGCAATCACGAAATATTTTCCCGAAGGGCTCCTTTCATTCATCGGCCAGAGGAGATATGAGTCGGAGAGCAGGGCGGAAAAGGATCGTGTATGGAAGAATCCATGGACGCCTGGTCAAATTGGAGCGTCGCCGATCCAGGATTGGACAGCCTTGCATGTGTGGCTTTATATCTTTTCGAAGGGTGAAAAATATAATCCATGGTATGAAAGGGGGCTCGATCGAATCGGATGCTACCTCTGCCCAGCCTCAGATTTGTCCGAATTAGAAATCGTTGAAAGGAATTGTGAGTTGTACAAGAAATGGAAAGATTACCTCTATAATTATGCCTTGAAGAAGGGGTTTGAGACGGATTGGGTCGATCTCGGGCTGTGGCGATGGAAAAGGATTCCACAATCGATTATTGATGAGCTCAAACGCCTTGGCAAGGAAGATGCACTCCGGCAACAACATGATACCAATGAAGCCGAGCGGTTGAGAGCAACACAGAGGGGCTTGACACTCATCATGCAGGAGGGGTATTCGCCGTGCATCAAAGGTTACAGTGCTGAGGGTATCTTCAACAAACCTCTGAATTTCGTGGCGGTTTGCAACCTGCTCAACATCGTTGGAGAGGTTGACATCGACTCTGAGGGAAATTTCTGTCGAGTTAATGATGTGATCGTGATGAAAGAGGGGGCGATTATTGCGAAGGGACAAAGCCCCGATGAAATAAAAGAAAATGTGGAAAAGGTGCGCCAAGCAGTAGTCAAGGCCATGGAGTGCGTCGGGTGCGGAGTATGCATCGCAAGATGCAACAAGGGTGCACTCATGCTCGAGCAGGATCACATTCGAATTCTTCCAGACAGATGCGTTCACTGCGGAAATTGTATCGAACCGTGTCCTGCACTCAGCTTTGGCGACTCCGCTTTCGAATTCTAAGTCTCAGTCATATTTATGCAGAGATCTTCGACCAACGCGAGACCAGATTGCCTCCACGCTCAACGCACAAAATCGATTCCGTCGTCGTTCGCTGAACTGTATCCTTTTGTATTCCTCCGGGGAGCAAAATCGCTGGCTAGCTTATCCTCGTAATCGTAGTCGCTTCTTCCGAACATGTATTTCGATTTTGCACCTGTGACGATGAGGAGCACTTTGATCGTTCCCTTTAGTTCTTGTTCAATCGAGCAACCCCAGATAATTCTTGCCCTTTCATTCACACTGTTTGTGACGATCTCAGCGGCTCTCTGAGCCTCCGCAATTGTCATGTCAGGACCACCGACCACCCTGATCAGGGCACCTTTGGCATCCTTTAGGTCAATTTCACCGAGCAATGGCGATGTAAGTGCTTCCTTAACCGCTGCTTCGACTCGATCATCCTCATCATCGGATTCGCCGATGCCAACGAATGAAATTCCTCCTTCTCTCATAACAGTCTGGATATCGCTGTAATCAAGGTTCACCAGTCCCGGTTTCGTGATGATCTCGGTGAGACCTTTCATTGTCTGCATTAAGACCTCATCGGCCACCTTGAACGCTGCATCAATCGGGAGTTTCGGAACGAGCTCCAGAAGCTTGTCATTCGGTATGACGATCGTCGTGTCGCAGACACGTCTCAACTTATCGAGACCCGCAAGTGCGTTTTCCATTCTAACCGTTCCTTCAGCTTTGAACGGTAATGTAACAACGCCGATTGTCAGGGCTTGAAGCGATTCCTTGGCGATTCTTGCAACAAAATGCGCTGCTCCAGTACCTGTTCCACCACCCAAACCAGCAGTGACGAAAACGATGTGTGCCCCTCTCAGATACTCTCTGATTTCGAGCTCATTCTCCCTCGCCGCTTGTTCACCAACTTCCGGTATTGCGCCGGCGCCAAGTCCCCTTGTTGCAGTTCTTCCTATGAGAATCTTCTTTGGCGCACGAATTGTCAGGAGATGCTTTGCATCAGTGTTAATTGCACATAGCTGCGCTCCACTGATGCCAGCGTCGACGCATCGATTGATTGTGTTTGACCCACCTCCACCGCAACCGATGATCTTGATACAGACATCCATCTGAGCCGCGATCTTACGCAGCTCTTCATCGATATCCGAAGATACATTTACGGCCCCTTGACCAATCTGCTGGTCACCATTTACAGATTTCGATACCGCTAAAGCGTGCTTCACTAATGAATTCACCATGAGTGCATCCCTCGTTTTACGATAAGCTGCAACTGGAATATAAATATTGCGTAAGACCAGTTTGATGACTACTTGTGCTACCCTCGTGCGACTCCTGATATGTACACTGCTGTGCCTTATCAAGGCTTTTCGGAACAATCTCAGATCAGATGAAAGAAAAACTGAGTTTTCAACCGATAATATGCATAACAATTTCAGGCCACATAACAAGATGAATGCTTGGTGCCCCTTCGAACTGTCTATAGTATTTCTGATAGATTTCCTCAGCGGAAGATGGCATAAGAGCCGATGCCAGCTTCAGACAAACGATGCCTATGATATATATGGTAAAAAGAGCAGATGGTTCCTTTTCTTCGACGCGTTTCTTGCAACTCTCCTCAAAGAATTCGAGGAATTCATCCTCTAGAAAGGATCGCAACATCTCGATGGCGCTCATTTTGTTACCAGAAACTGTCGCTGAGGTGACAGAGTCTATCAACTCGTGCAACCTTGAAATCGCCCAAACATCGACACCGGCGAGGTCTGACGGTTTCATCTCGGGTCTTTCCTTGATAGAGTCACTGACAGTTCTTCCAATCCTCAAAAGCTCATTCCTCACCGTCGCCTCCTTCATTCTTTCCTCAATAATCTCCCTTGTTTCGTCGTAAGTTCTTGATCTGCTTGCTCTCACCGCCTTTTTTAAAGGTTCTTCAATTGCACCGCTGAAGACGCCCATTCGTGAGAGATCAGGTGCCATTCTGAGAATATCGACAACGTAGGCACGGAGTTGCTCGGCGCTCCGATACCTATGTTTCACGAAATCAAGGCATGCAGCAATGTCCTTGACGGCTTCAATCACTTCACCATCAAGAAAGGTCGACTTTGAAACTTCTACCAGCGCTTCAATATCATCAACTGGTATCTCCTTATTTCTCGCCATTGCGATGAGCAGCATTGTCTGCTCGTAAAATGACGCGTATGTGATCGCGTGAAATCCGACGTGCTCTCCGAGAAATGACAGTACCGCTCTGCGAACGTCTCTGCTCGGATGAATGATATTATTGAGAACAGCATCCATCCCGACGCGAGATTTCGTGATTTCAGACAAACAATGTCTCACGCCCATCCGAACTTTTTGATCAGGATTGTGATAAAACTTCAAGAGAATTGCAACCATCTCATAAGGATCCTTGGTGCCATGGCGTAATATTCGTTTTTCCATGCGCCTTCTTTCGGCCGCCAGTGGAGATTTAAAAGACCGGACAAGGATTTTTTCGATTCTCATCCCCTCGGTCACTCTCTTCTGAGGAGACACGAACAGTCGACGTAAAGAAAAGCGCGCCATGTTGTCAAATCCAATACATATAAGAAAATACTAGAATCTTTCTAGCAGGTTGATTAGAATAAGGTTGAGAAAATGGATCGCGATAATTGCAAGAGGAAATAGAGGTCCTTCTCGCTCGCTTTCAAAACACTATTTTTGACCCACCTGGGTCATTATGGATTTTGAAAACTGTATAGAAAAAGCTTTTATGGTGTCTCTTCGATTATACTCTTGGTAGGCGCTCGTAGAGAGTGTGGATTAAGATGGGTGAATTATCACAGATACGCAGTGTTTTGGATGACATTAAGAATCTCGATCATGTATTGGACGTTTCTCTTATCTCAAGAGGTGGAATGTATATTACCGGCGATCCTCCGAGAGGTGTACATCAGGAAACATTTGCGGCCATGTCCGCGATTATTATTGGCGCGGCGGAGACGACATCCGCAGAACTAAAAGACACGTTGAACAAAGTGGTGCTGCAGCTTTCGAATAGAAATCTGATTTTAACTGGTGCTGGACCGCGTTATTTGCTCGTAGTGGCAACGGATGCATCGGCAGATGTGAACAAAATCGCCAACGATGCCAAAGAAATAATTTCGAAAATTGAGTTAACGCTCTAATTACAATCTTCTCATGCCTCTCGCGATCCATTCGGAAATGCATTTTGCGCCGTAACTGAGGGAATCTGAAAATTTTCTCGATGCGCCTTCGGCTCTCGTCGTTCTGTTGAGAATTTCCCTGACGAGATCGTCGGCAGTTTCGCAATGATCTGGAAAGAGTGTATATCCCTTTCCTATGTGAGATAGCGAATGCGCATCGCTTCCACCAGTCTCACCGCAATCGACAATTTCAAGAAGTCTTTTCGCTTTAGAATTTGACCTTGACGACGATCGTGCGTTAATCGTCTCGATCGCGTCGAATTTCTTGCCAATAATTTCTTTTCTTCCAAGCCCCGACCACAAACGATAAGGATGCGGTGCGACAGCGATGCCCCCATGATCATGGATCAGGTCGATCGTCTCTTCGACGCTTTTTCCGCGCGGAATAATTTCTCTTACGTTATACGCAATCACATGTCCCCCGCTGCTTGTAATCTCAACACCTGGCAGTATAATGACATCATTCTGTTTGATCGTAAGTGCTTGATTCGTGCCTTCAAGAGAATTGTGATCGACGATCGAAACAGCACGAATGCAGAGAGCCCTACATTTTTCAAGAATCGCTTCGACCTTCAGATTACAATCGCCAGAATAAATTGAATGAACATGGAGGTCGGCCATCATCTAATTAATGCTCCGTTCTCGATGTCTCCGTCCACGGTGATCAGAATGCCATTGTCTGTCAAAAGTGGCAAGGCAATCGAGGCGTCTGGAGATGGCAGAAAGACCGCGATCTTGCTACCTTTCTTGAGAACGTCGTTCCTCATTTCGATCTTCACGGGTCTGCCGATATCTATCGTCCTCGAGTCAATGACCTGGCCAACAACGAGCCTCAACTTTTGAAAATCAGAGAATGGCAAAACTCGATCAGACGGATTCATGCCAGAATTAACTGGTGTACCCGCTGGAACATCCTCTGCAGGCGTAAGAAGAATAACTTTGTTGGAATGTTCCGCCGCTAACAACATTCCCTGAGATTCAACACCTCTCAATTTGGCAGGCTGCAGATTTGTCACAACAACGATTTTTTTTCCAACAAGTTCGTTCTTGTCATACTGACCCTTCAAACCGGCAACGAGCCTTATTCTCTTTCCAACATCAACCTCGAGAACATACAACTTATCGGCGTTTGGATGATCCGCAGCACTGATGATCTGACCAACCTTCAAATTCAATTTTTCGAACTCTTTAAACATTGTCATATCCTCCTCAATTTCGATCTTTGAAAACAGCGGGCGAGGCTCCCTCAACTTCTGACCTGGAACAACAGGGATAAAAATCCAATCCCATCCTTTACTCAAGAGGCTTTCCTCATAACCCAACAAAGCCCAAAGATCAGAAGCCGAACGGGGCAAGAACGGATAGGATAAAATAGCGAGCGCTTTGACGATCTCGAGATTTAGATTAAGAACGGACCCGCATCGATCTCTATCCTGTTTCAGAAGAGCCCAGGGCGCGACGCTATCGAAAAATCTGTTTCCGAATTGAGCGAGATCCATCACCGCTTTTAGCGCTTTTTTGAACTGGCAGGTTGAGAGATACTGGTCGACTTCATTAACCGCGAAAGAAATCGCATCGGTGACTTTCCTCCGTTCCTCATCAACGCCATGGCACGCAGGAATCGATCCAAAGTTACGATAAGTGAAGCTTAGAACTCTATGGTAGTAGTTCCCTAGCGTAGCCACGAGTTCGTTATTTGTTTTCGCTTCAAAATCATCCCAGTCGAATTCACTGTCCCGATTTTCCGGCATATTTGCAGCCAAATAATATCTAATGATGTCTGGGTCAAAACGAGAGAGCATGTTGGGAATATCGATGCTTACCCCCCGGCTCTTCGAAAACTTCTCTCCCTTAAAAGTGAGATATTCATTTGCAGGAACATCATACGGAAGGTTGAGACCACCATATCCCATCAAAATAGCCGGCCAGATAATCGTATGGAACGGAATATTATCTTTTCCGAGGAAGTAATAGTGCTTCGCATCTGGATCCGTCCAAAATTCTTTCCACTTCTCTGGATTTCCTGTTCCCTTGGCCCACTCAATCGATGCCGAGAGATATCCGATGACGGCCTCAAACCAGACATAAATTACCTTGTTTTCCCAGCCAGGCAGCGGGACGCTCACTCCCCAGGTCATGTCACGGGTGATGGGCCTATCATTCAATCCGGCCTCAAGCCAGTTCTTTGTAAATGTCTGGACATTAGGCTTCCAGTGGGTTTTACTGCTCACATAATTTAGAAGAGATTCGTTGAACGCGCTAAGCCTGAAGAAATAATGTTCCGTTTCCTTCAGTACCGGTGGCGAAGAGCAAATCGTACAAACCGCATCATTAAGTTCACCAGGCAGAAATGTGGTACCGCATCTATCGCACTGGTCACCCCTCGCCTTTTCGTATCCGCAGTTTCTGCATCGCCCCTCTACATATCTATCTGGAAGGAATCTCCCGCATTTTTCGCAGTAATATTGCAGTGTTTCCTTCTTGTAAAGATGTCCCTTTTCGAGAAGCCGGAGAAAAACGTCGTGCACGACGGCAAAATGATTTTCAGTATGAGTTTTTGTAAAAAGATCAAAGGTGATGAACATACCTCTGATCGCCTCTGAATTAATCTGGTGATATCTTTCCGCAATTTCTTCCGGGGAAACACCTTCTTTTTCGGCTTTGACTGTAACTGGCGTTCCATGTTGATCCGATCCAGAGACCATAAGGACTTCATTACCTTTCAATCTGTGATACTTAGCGAAAATGTCACCTGGCAGTAACGAACCCGCAACATGTCCTAGATGTATCGGACTGTTGGAATAAGGCCACGCAGTGCAAACCAGGATCCTAGCCATATGGAACGAGGGTGAATGAATCACATAGGATTTAAGTTTGATCATTTACAAATCGGCGATTAATATGAGAGCCAGACTGGTGTACCACATTCAAGAAGAACGATAACGATGCTTATTTTGGTAGTTTCAACTAGTATAGTGAAGCGAAATGAAAAAAACAGCGATATTTTGACGGGAAGGGTTCTGAATAATAGCATCGCGAAAGGAATTATCAAAATTACTTTAGATCCCAAGACTTCTGGTGATGATACCGATATGCTGTGGTAGACGGGCTGAGGATTTCTCAGTCATATTTCTTATCCTCCGAACACTGGTTATTAAGGGACGTATCAATTCGTTTCCGGTCTTGTTCTCAAACGAGTTTAAATGATAAACAGAAGTCACTTATTGCTACGATTCACCAAAGAAATCGTTGTTTTCGTTATTTATTGCATTTTTCATTTTCATTATTCTTTCCAATGGATTTTCACCGTATTGCAAGATGACCATCTGAATAACGACCCTTCGGAAGTGCGGCTAAATGAAATCTTACTGCAGGAAATTTCTCAACTCTTCTCATATATGTTCTTCGCATTGACGCCAAGGAAAATGTTTACGTCAATGCGAACTTTTCTTATTTAATTGTGCCCCACCAAGTTAGGTGCATCATACGCCCAGCTGATCGACAAATCCGTTTTTCACATTTTATTGAACCAAGAAGTCCTGATAGTTTTCAACCGCGTATTTTTTCCCCTTCCGCGTTACCGTGAATCCTTCTTTTTCCAGCAGTTTTTTGTGCGCCTCTGCTCCACCGGGATATTTCTCATTCAAGAGCCCGTCCGCCTTCAATGTACGCCAATACGGAATACGGAGACTCTTACCTTCCCTAGCAGCTTCTTCAGCCGCATTTGCTGCTACCATAATGAAGATTCCTGTTGTGAGAGAGCAACAGGCCCTGACTTTGTGTTTTTCTGCGATTTTCTTGCAGATTTCAACAATGGTGATTAATTTTCCCTTCGGCACTTTTTTCATTATTTCGACGACTTCGCTCGGGTTAACGAGAACGACTTCATCTCCTACCTCAGCTCCCATCTTGTGAACGGCGTTGTAACAGGGGAACTTCTTCTCCAGTTTCAAAACCTTTGGAAAACCATCTTTGTCCGCCAGCTTCTCCTGCCAAGATTTCCTCTTGTAACTCATTTCATCCTTGCCTCATTTCTTCCATACTATCTTCCTTACTAATATCGAAAATTCTACAAGTATTCTACAATTTGTCCTTATTTAATTCTTTCACGTGTATTTCGCTTTCAAAAGTACGAGGGTTAGACTAGACCTTCTCTACACCGCGAAGAAATCATCTAAAGTCCATTCATTTGTTCAGGTTCTTTATATGCGAGGTTCATACCAGATAGCAAATGCTTTGTCAAGTAGAGTCGCAGTGTTTAACATGGAATTCTCCTTTTCTTCGCGCAGGAACGCGAAATATCTGTTTTTCCTGATTATTTTGCAATCGTAAGTGATTAAAAGCCATTTCTAGAAGAATCTGCTTAGCATCTCCTATTCTAAAGGAATACGAAAATACGGTAGTAGTAATACTAACGCTGGATATCTCGAAGGAGCCCAAGAAATCGCAGACAATACTCTTAACATTTTGACATTTCTATTTATAGCCACAGTTTTGAAACAAAATAGAACTATGATGATCGAGGAAATTACCATCATCACAAAAAGAAAATCGGCATGGATACTTGCCAACAGTGAGAGTTTTGTTTGGGGGAAAGATTGGCAGTCCTTAGAGAGAACGATTCCGGAAGCACGAAAGCAGAATGCGAAAAGATAACACAAGCCTGAGATAAACCAAGAGAAGTGCAATGCCTCCAAAGATCAAAACTGGCTACCAGAAACCTGCACTTCGGAGAGATTCCACGTGTCTTTACAAGAAGATTCAACACAAAATCTCTGGAATACTCTGCCAGGGTTCGAATTCTCACTGCAGATAGTTATGCCCAAATAACGCAGAAAGCGAAAATGATAGCCAGTTAACAATGCAATAAAGATACAAGTGATTAATTCTCGTGTCGTATTGAAAATAGAGCTTATTCAAATGGATAGGATTGGTGATCGGGCACTGAGTCATGCGGGAGGAAGGGACTAGGAACATTTTTTAATGGTATCATTATTGCTGAAACTGTGCGAATTGCGACATTACTTAAGGATCGTTGTCAGCCAAAGAAGTGCAATATAGAATGCATCAAGTACTGTCCGAAAGTTCGAACTGGTGTCGAAACCATCACGATGGGAGAAAAGGGGAAACCCGTGATTTCTGAGGAGCTCTGCGTAGGATGTGGTATTTGCGTTCACAAGTGTCCGTTTGAGGCGATAAAGATCATTGGTTTGCCTGAAGAGCTCGAAAAGGATCTCGTACACCAGTATGGCCGGAATGCTTTCAGGTTGTACCGGCTTCCTGTACCTAAAGAGGGAATCGTCACGGGCATACTTGGACCAAATGGAATTGGTAAAACGACGGCACTTAGACTTTTATCGGGTGAAGAAGTGCCGAATCTTGGTAATTATGAAAATCCGCCTTCGAAAAAAGAGGTTCTCGAGCACTTCAGCGGATCAGAGCTCCATGATTATTTAGAAAAGCTCTATTCTGGCGATATCAGAGTTTCATTTAAACCACAATACGTCGATAAGATCCCGACAGCTTACAGAGGTCGAACAAGAGATCTTCTCTCACGAGTGGCGGAGCGCATGTCTATCGATGAGGTTGCAGAAAAGCTCGATCTAATGGACACACTTGACAGAGATCTGGAGAAACTCTCTGGGGGGGAATTACAAAGGGTTGCAATTGCCGCCGCGCTGTTGAAGGATGCTGACATCTATTTCTTCGATGAGCCTTCATCGTATCTCGACATTAGCCAGAGACTCAAAGTCGCAAGGATCATTCAATCATTGGGTCAGGGAAAGCACGTTGTTGTCATAGAACATGATCTCGCAATCCTCGATTTTCTTGCAGATAATGTATACCTGGTCTATGGTTCCGAAGGTGCATACGGTGTTTTCGCTCAACCGCGGCAGGTGCGCGTGGCGATCAATGTGTATCTCCAAGGTTATCTTGCCGAAGAAAACATCCGGTTTCGGGAACGAAGAATTGAATTCGAGATCAGACCTCCGAAAGAGACTTGGCAGACTGCCACACTCCTCGAATTTGGACCGCTGGGATACCAGTATCCCGGTTTTAGATTAAGGGTCGATCGCGGATCGATCAAGGTGGGTGAAACCGTTGGCGTCGTCGGACCGAACGCGATCGGAAAGACAACATTTGTTAAGATGCTCGCAGGCGTTCTGAAACCGACGATGGGGACGATCGATCGAAACGTTAAGGTAAGCTACAAACCTCAGTATATCACTCCGGATTTCGAGGGAACGGTGAGAGAGCTTTTCCATTCATTCGTTAAAGACTTTTTCGAATCAGGGTTTTTCAAAAGCGAGATCGCGGAGCCGCTTGGCCTCACTCATTTATATGAAAAACAGGTCTCAACACTCGCAGGAGGCGAACTGCAGCGAGTCGCGATCGCTCTCTGTCTTTCTAGAGAGGCGGACATCTATCTTCTCGATGAGCCGTCCGCCTATCTTGATTCGAATCAAAGAATGGAGGCGGCAAAAACGCTGAGAAGAGTAATGGAAAAACAGGGAAAGAGCGCGCTCGTCGTCGATCATGACATCTATTTTCTTGATATGGTCTCCGATTCCATCATGGTCTTTTCAGGAATACCTGGAAAGGAAGGACTCGGAAGAGGACCTTTCGATATGCGCACAGGGATGAACCTCTTTCTCAAAGATGTCGGTGTGACATTTCGACGAGATAATGAAACCAACAGACCGAGGATCAATAAGTTAGATTCAAGGCTTGATAGAGAACAAAAAGAGAAGGGCGAATACTATTATTCTTCTTGACCCGTTTCTGATTTTCTCTTCATTTTGTTTCTTCTCCTCAAAATGAACCAGATCAGTATGATGAGAATGGCGACGATAATGATAAGATCGAGTCCGCGGAAGATCTCTAATAGACTTTCCCACGAAGGTCCCAACACAAATCCCGCATAAACTAGAGCAAAACACCACGGTACTGAGCCGAGAAAACTCAGTATTACGAAATGCAAAAAATTCATCTTGGCCATGCCAGCGGGCAAAGAAATAAATGTGCGAATGATCGGCAAGATTCGGCTGAAGAAAACGATCGAGTCGCCATATTTGGAAAACCAGCGTTCAGCTGCCACAAGAGCTTTTTCATCGATTAATACATATTTTCCATAGCGCAGGACGAATGCTCTCCCACCGTAGAATCCCACGATATATGCGATAATCGATCCGAGTGTACACCCTATAGCGCCAGCAACAGAAGCTGCAATTAAGTCCATCTTACCTTCATAAACGAGCCACCCCGAAAATGGCATGATGATTTCGCTGGGAATTGGTATACAGGCACTTTCAATAGCCATCAAAAGAACGATGCCAGGATAACCAAGATCGAGTATGAGGTTCTTAATGAACAATATGCCCCATTCAATAATACCCATTGCAAAGAGGATTCAAGTACCCTTATTAAAATATTGGCCATTGATCGGAGCAATCCTTCCCCGTTGATCATAAATCGAGAGAGTGACTGCCAAAAAATGACTGCGAAAATATAGATAGAGGTTGCTTCCTTTTTCCAATTGGGCGATTGAATGAAGGCTGTGAAAATCGCAGAGGACGTTTTTTGGGTCGGAGCAATCGATTGGAATGTGAGAAATTTTCATGGTTACAAAACGCCGAAAGGTACAACTTACAATGCATATCTGATTACTGGTGAAACAAACATTCTCGTTGACACCGTCAAAAAACCATTCTTTGACCAAATGATCGAGCGGATCAAATCCGTCATTGATCCAAAAGACATCGGTTTGATCATTTCAAATCATGTAGAAATGGATCACTCAGGAAGTCTTCCTCTTGCCCAACAACTGACAGGCGCGAAGATTTTGGCTTCGAAGAGGGGAGTCGAAGGATTATCACTTCATTATGATAATCTTGAGGCTCAAGAAGTCCACGATGGGCAGGAAATGAAAGTTGGGAATGTGACGCTGAGGTTCATTGAGACACCTATGCTCCACTGGCCAGACTCGATGTTTACGTTTCTTGTCGAAAGGGGAATTCTCTTCACCATGGATGGTTTCGGACAGCATCTTGCATCGTTGAGACGATTCGATGATGAAGTTGATCCAACTAGTCTTGATTATGAATCGGCGAAGTATTATGCCAATATTTTGATGCCATTTGGGTCACAATTTCTGAAAACGTTCGAGAAAGTGAAAGACCTTCCAATAAGAATCCTCGCGACTTCTCACGGGATTATCTGGAGAAAGGATCCTAATAAAATTATCAATCGTTACCTCTCTTGGGCAAAGGGGGAGACAAAAGAAAAAGCAGTGATCGCATATGACACGATGTGGGGCAGCACTCAGATAATGGCGGAATTGATCGCCGAAGGCATCGCATCCGAAGGGGTTGAAACAAGGTTATTCAGGATATCAGACAGTGATAGAAGTGAAATCATGACCGAAGTTCTCGATGCTCGTGCTGTTGTAATCGGATCGCCGACGCTAAATAACAGCCCATTTCCCACTGTTGCAGATTTCATGGTTTATCTTAAGGGACTTAGACCAAGAGGCAAAATCGGGGCACTTTTCGGTTCATATGGTTGGGGAGGTGGTGCGGTTAAAGCGTTGCGAGAACAAGCGGAAAAAGCCGGAATGATCATGCTTGAGGATCTTGAAATCCAGTATGTTCCAAAAGGCGAAAAGATGGAAAAATGTGTAGATTACGGGAAGATGATTGGCAAGAGGATCAAAGCAAATGAAATGAAACTCTAGAATTTGAAAATGATTGAATGGAGGAAAAAATGTGACGGAAGTTGGCGAAACATACCTATGTGAAATCTGTGGCAATAAGGTCAAAGTGCTGGAGGCGGGAAAAGGGAAACTGGTTTGCTGTGGGCAAGAGATGAAATGCTTGTGATATTTTCACCAAATCTTTTCTTTTTTCGATCACGAAAGATTCAGAAGATTCATGAGATTAAAAAGGTTAAACTTGGTCTTTCAAATTGTTCAATTGAATCCACAAGTTTCGAATATCTGACTCAAATTGACGAAAAAAAAGGAGACACGATGGAATAGTTTCCAAGTCAAATTATCCGAATGGTATATATCATTGAATCTGATATCATGTGCGGATGGAGAGTCGAGCTGACATTCACGTTCATACAAAATACTCGGGAATCGCAAGGCTCGGTTTTTTGAGATTCCCCGAATCTGTCGTCGAACCTCAAGATGCAGTAAGAAAGGCACGATCGGTGGGTCTCAGAGTTTTGTGCATCACTGATCATAACACGATTTTCGGCGCGTCCAAAGCTCAAGAATACGCTAAAGAAAATGATATTGATGTTGTAATCGGAGAAGAAATCAGCACGTTGGATGGTGAAATCATAGGTCTTTATTTGAATGAGGAGATCCCACCTCATTTGACCGTGGAGGAGACGATTGATAGGATCAGATCTCAAGACGGAATTGTCATCGCACCTCATCCCTTCAGTCTTCACTGCCCTAGCCTTGGTGAGAAAATCGAGAATCTCGATATTGACGCGATCGAGACTATCAATGCAGGGCACATTGATGGATATGCAAATAGCTTAGCAACCGAGCGAAGTAAATCTGGAAAATGGGCAATTGTCGGCGGAAGCGACTCACATGCACTCGGTACGATCGCTTACGCTTATACAACCTTCGAAGGTGAAAATGCAGAAGATCTTCGGAGAGCAATTCTCATGAAAAGGACAAATGCAAGTGGTGTGAGAATGCCCCTCCAGAAGGCAATTTCCTGGAGTGTCGGCGTCGTTTTCGCATCCGATGTTATGATCTTGAGATCGATCTTCGGGATGATTAAGCAGGTTGACCTGCATGATCCTGTCATCAAAAAAATCAGTCTCATGAGCACTGGAAAAAAGATGCTTGCTTTGCTCGGATCCATCATTTATTTGACGCCACCAATTCCGTATCTTTGCGCTATTACTGGCGAGCGCTTTTTAAAAAGACTAGCCAAAAGACATGAAACTGAAAATGGTGGCAGATAGTAATGTGTGAAGGGGTTCAAATTTCCGT
The DNA here is from genome assembly GCA_014361295.1 of Methanomassiliicoccales archaeon. Classification (NCBI taxonomy): domain Archaea; kingdom Methanobacteriati; phylum Thermoplasmatota; class Thermoplasmata; order Methanomassiliicoccales; species Methanomassiliicoccales archaeon. Next base: position 631,003 of record JACIVX010000001.1, read on the forward strand.
AAGACTACACGAGTATTGCAGAAATGCTGATATGACTTCTAAGCTGATAAAAGAAATTGAGGACAGAGAATCATCGATTTTTATCATTTCGAGATTATTGATTCGCTCCTTCGTGTTTTGTATGATTATTCCTCTTTGACATGCGATGGATTTTCAACAGTTTGGTGATTCCAGTGATGATCCGTACAGGTGCTATTATTCGTGCGAATGATCGTGTTGTCCGTGAGGATGCAATCTCCCAAAGGCCCCTACCACTGCCTCGCTGAGAGCGGGATGAATTGTCTGACTCCGTGCTATCGGATGATACGATTGATCTCCAGCGTTCATGAGATAGACGAGTGGCTGGAGAAGTATTGCAGCCTCTGGCCCAACAATGCTCGCGCCAATAATCTTTCTTGTCGTCGACTCAACGATCACTTTTACGAAGCCATTTTCTTCGGCCATAGCGTAGCCTTTAGCGCAGCTGGAATACATGTTGATTCCTATGAGAATATCATATCCGCGTTTCACCGCTTCAGCTTCGGTCAAGCCAACACTTGCGACTTGGGGATAACAGAAAATGGCATGGGGAACGGCATGCTCATCGACTGCGATTTTTTTCGTCCCAAAAGCATTATTCCATGCGATCTCACTCTCATAATTTGCCGTGTGACGGTACATATTTCTGCCGATGACGTCACCGAACGCCCACACACCCGGAACGTTTGTTTCGAGGAACTCGTTGACGACAATATACCCCTTGTCATCAAGTGCAATGCCGCTCGACTCAGCACGGACTAAATCCGCGTTACTTCTTACTCCAGTCGCGACAAGAATTTTCTCCGCCTCGACCTCATTCCTTGCGCTGGTCTCACGATCCTTGAAAATGATTGTATGCCGTTTTCTTCCTCTGTTGATCTTGATGACTTCCTGATTAACTCTGATATCAAGAAAACGTGACATCTCTTTGAGAACGAGTGCGCTCACCTCAGGTTCCTCTTTCGGTAAAAGACGAGGGTTTCGGCCAATGATTGTCACAGCGGTTCCGAAAGCAGAAAAGAAGTGAGCAAATTCGCACGCCTTATAACCTCCTCCGAGAATAACAAGACTTTTTGGCAAACGATCGATATCAAAGATCGTTTCGGATGTAAGATAACCAGCATCTTCAAGGCCGGGAATTTCTGGAACGCGTGTTCTCGCACCACATGCGATCATGATTTTCTCAGCGCGGATTTTCTCATCACCGACCTGCAGCATTTTCCGATCGATGAAATATCCAGTCATATGATAGAAATCGAGTCCTTCATCGGCTTCAACTGCTCTTTCCATCTGTTGGCGATCATGGAGAATAAGATTCCACATTCTCTTTCTGACGAGCTCGAAATCGGTATGAGTCACTTCAGCCCTGACTCCTACTTTATGTGAATCTTCTATTAATCGAATGACATCAGCAGGATAAGTCCATATCTTGCTAGGAATACAACCGCGATTGAGGCATGTACCACCAAGCGGTCCGTTTTCGATGAGAGCAACGCGCAAACCTATTCGACGCGCGCGATCGACGATATTCATGCCAGCGCCAGAACCAATGACGATAAGATCATATTCTCTAACCATACTGATTATCGAATAATGAACCGCATGCGTTATATTTCTTTTCCGATGGAAAATTTATGATAAAGCAATCCCCATGATTGGCTCCCTATTCTCCTATCTTCTCCCTCTTATTGAAAGAACAAGTATCATCGCTGCAAGCCAGATAAGAAAGACCGCAATGAGTACAGGTATATTCCCAGGAAACCACCCGTTTGCCAGCCACAATATTCCTGCGATCAAAGCAAGACAACCCCAGAAAACAAAATACGATGTAATCGAGTCGATTCGCTTATACTCCGTTTTGATAGCGATCAAGATACCGAGTATAATGATAAACACACCACACTCAACGAGCAATATTGGAATCAATAGGAGCCAATCGCCAAGGTACCACGCAATGAGTTCTGCAATCGCCAGTGCAACTAGAAAAAAGACGAAAATCAGCGTACCGTAAGCGATCCTGCGCGAGTCCCAAACCATCTACAATGCCTCGCCCTTCAGGTGGCATGCGAAAAATACACCCCCATGTTTCCGTAGGGCAGTATTTTCGCTCTCCCTTCCATGATGAATTCTGTTGTGCGACTATTTAAGTTTCTCTCAAAAATATTCTTCGTACTGAATTTGTTGTACCCAGTATGATTATCGATCCAACCATCCGCACTCAAGTGAACAATTTGATCACATTTCAAAAAGGATGGATACACTAATCTGATGATGCAGCTGCAAACGAGAAAGTTTATGCTCTATCTGCTAACCAGAGGGCAAACAACAAAGTTTGAAATAGTTCGGAAAAGCATATATTAGTTTACTATCTGAAATTTTGACTTATGATACACAAAACTAATGATTCCATTTCGTAAACATCTAGCTTTTTTTGAACCTTTCACGAAAAAAGTCACAATTGAACTATGGATCGATTCTTGGAATAATAACGGTGCGACAAACAAATATTGGGATAATTAAGAGTCACTCGTCCACATGTGTTAGTGCTTAGCCGACATGATTCAAAAGTCCTTCATTTGACTGACGCCAAGGTGCAAAAGGTGTCGAGAATCATTGAGCGATGATTTTTGGACACATCCATATTCAAGCCGGAATGTCGAGATCGCACATGTATCATGTTTGATCATATTCATTTTTTCCAGATCCATTCCTAAGAGAGCTAATGTGATAAGCTTAATCGGAATCCGATGGGAAACGATCAACACCGTCTCCTGTTCTCCCAAGGCCATGAGACGATTCAAAAAATCCCGAGTCCGATTCCATACGTCAATAAGGCTTTCTCCGCCAGGAAATTTCACCTTTTCAGGATGCGAATTCCACTCTTCAATCAATTTTGGGTAACGCAATTTTGCTTCATCCTCAGATAAGCCCTGAAGAAGGCCGTAATTGATGTCGATGAGATCTTCATCCGCAAAAACCTGGAGCGAATGCGGTTTTGCGATGATCTCAGCGGTCTTCATCGCACGAAGAAGAGGACTGCTATAGACAGAAGAAATCGCATGATTTTTCAGCACTTCTGCCGTCGCCGCTGCCTGGGCTAATCCAGTCTCATTGAGTGGAATATCAATACGTCCTCTGAACACAAGATTTCGATTCCAGTCTGTCTCGCCATGTCTAACGAGGATGAGATCCATATGAATCCTGACCATCAAGATAGCTTTCTTATTATTTTATTTTCAGGCGTCCTCATTATGATCTCTATTGATGATCGATTCAGTAGATTTCCGCAGATTGTTCGCCGAGGAAACTTTTATCTCCAGATTTCAAAAAAACAAAATTGTTGTGCGGGCGTGAGGGGATTTGAACCCCTGACTTGCAGCTTAGGAGGCTGCTGCCATATCCATGCTAGGCCACACGCCCATATTCTTAGATAGAAAAATAGTAAAATAAAAAGATTGCTCGCTGGATCGAACGTGATTGTCAATCGCTTTAATTATTGAGAGGTCTCGGATTTTTCGGGATTTTCGACAGACTCATTTTTCTTTTCCTCATCCTTTTTTTCCTCGACTTTCGATTCCTCCTCTTTCTTCACATATTCTTCGATGAATTGCACTATATTGAGGCCCAGAGCGTCCCTGAGATCAGAGACAATCCTGTACTTTGAAATAAGCCATTTCTGATCATACTTGCAGATATCTGGAAGGAAAATGATTGCCTTCTTATCTTCAAGCGAAACTTTGAACCCATCGCTCGTGCCATAATCCATCTCGAGAATTGCTTTAACTTTTTCTTCAGGATTTTCGATTTTCGAAACGACCTTAAATTTATACTTTAGCGTCTTGCCAGCGAGCCTTTTATTGAAATCAATCCTGACTCTACCAGTTGTAACTGAGATGATCGTTCCAACGCGATTCTTCATGCTAACTTCCATACCGACCTTCGGTTCGATATTCTGTTTCAAGAATTCTCTTATTGGATGTATTTCCACGAGCTTTGGATCTCTTTGTCCCGCAGCTTTCTCTGGAGGAATAACGACCTCCTTTTCAACACCGACTTCCGCGTCAAGGATGGCCTCTTCGAGCCCCTCAAATATTCTGCCGCTTCCAAGCAGGATTGGAATCGGAGCGTAAGTGAGATTCTCATTGAAAATCCCGGCCTCCTTGGCTTTTTCCGCATTCGTTGTGTCGAAAAGCTCGCCGCTCTCCACAATCCAGCCGTCGAATTCAAGCCTGATGATGTCACCTTTTGATACCTTGACACTTTCGTTTGCTTTCTCTGTCGACATTGAACTCACCAATGAACACCGTCAGTAACGATAAGCGGTGTCATCCTTTGACTGTTCTTATAATTTTTGGTCAGGGATGCCATAATCCTCTTAGATAAGCGTCAGCGAATCCACCTTCGATTTGTCGAGAACCTTGACCATCTCAACGACGAACTTTACGCAGTGATCAACATCCCCTAGATCGAGGATACCAACATGTGAATGAATGTGACGTGTTGGCGGTCCAACAACGATGCTTGGACAACCGATATTGCTGATGTGCACCGCGCCTGCGTCTGTACCACCCATTGCTATCGTTGTCAGTTGATAAGGTATGCGGTTCTTCTCACAGATGCTGATTGCCAATTCCTTGAGAGGCTGATTAGGAATCATCGATGCATCGTACGTCGTGATCGCGATGCCTTCTCCCAATTTTGCTTGCGCTTGCTTTGGCTCCACACCAGGAACATCACCGGAGATTTCCACATCGATGACAATCGCGACATCAGGTTTTACGAGGTTTGCAACGGTCCTTGCACCCCTTAAGCCGACTTCTTCCTGAACCGTCGCAGCACCGACAACCCTATTTGGATGATCGATTTCCTTTTCTTTTAATGTTCTTACAACCTGAGCAGCAATAAACGCTCCGACCCGATCGTCAAATCCTTTTCCAAATGCCAGCGTCTTTATCCCGATGAATTTTCCTTCTTTGAAAGCCCTCTTCTTTATCGTGAAAAATGTCGAGTCTGGAACGACGGCGTCACCGATCCGGACACCCATCTCTTCAGCTTCATCCTTATTCGAACATCCAATATCGATGAACATTTTATCCTTTGTTATAACCTTCTTTTTTTCTTCCTCATCCATAAGATGCGGAGGTTTAATTGCAATGACCCCTTTCAGCTTCCCCTTTCTTGTCATCACGGTAACTCTCTGACCAAGAAGACCTTGGTCGAACCATCCGCCGAGCTGATGAAATGTTAAAAAGCCCTGATCCGTAATGCTTGTGATAATGAATCCGATTTCATCGATATGCCCTGGTATTAGAATTGTAGGGGTCTCTGAATTACCCTTTTTTTCGAAAACGAGACTTCCCATCCTATCAGTATACACGGCGTCCGCCCATTTCTGAACGTAACTTTTCATCAATAGCGTTGTTTCCCTTTCGAACCCCGCTGGACCTGGACTGTTACAGAGTTCTTCAAAAAATTTCAGAGATTCTTTATCCATAATGATACCTCATCTCTAGGATCTGAGGACCCGATCCTTTTGAACGAGGAAGACAAAACAAATAATAAAACTTCTTCTGAAATTCGCAAGTCTTTACTGCCATAAGCGATATTATCATATGTAAGTAAATGTGATGGAAGAATCAAACAGAAAACAGTGGTGATAATGCACTGTCCCGTTTCGATTCGCAGATGCCATCGTGATGAGATAGCACATATTGAACAGAAGTTGAAGGATCTCCTTCAACCTCTGGCCATTGAGAATGAGTTACCAAGAGTTTCCTCCGTTGTTATCAAGCCAAATGTCTGCTGGGGCGAAGATTGGAGATCGGGGAGCACGACCTCCCCATTGCTTGTCAAGGAAGTCGTTAAGTGGCTGAGGGAAAGAGGGGTCGATAAGATCACGATTGCAGAGGGGTCGATGGTCGGCCATGACACATTTGAGTGTTTTGAAAAGACAGGTTTCCTACAACTCGCCAGAGAGCTCGATTTGAAAGTCGTTGATCTGAACAAAGATACAACTGTCAAGATCGACGTTCAAGAACCCAATGTTTTTGATACAATTGAAGTTGCGCGAACAATAGCAGAGTGCGAATTTCTGATCAACATGCCAGTCATGAAGACCCATATCAACACAACAGTAACTCTTTCCATGAAAAACCTGAAGGGCGTTATTCCTCATCAGTGGAAGAGAAAATTTCATTTCATGGGCCTCGACGGAAGCATTGCTGATCTAGCGTCGATCATCTCTTCTAAACTTGTTATTATGGATGGCATTATCGGGCAACAGGGACAGGGGCCACTGACCGGTACGCCCGCAAACGCAGGTCTCCTTATCGCCGGTCGAGATCAATTTGACGTAGATCTCGTTGCGTGCAGGATCATGGGATTCGCTCCTTACGAGGTGAGGCATTTAGCACTAGTTGCGGAAGCCAGGGGTATCGATCTTGAGAGCTATAACCCTATAATAGTTGGGGAACAACTATCTGACCTTCATATCAAATTTGAAAGACCCGTTTACTCACTGAAGGGTTTGTATAAGGGTGTTGAGATCCTTTGGGGCGATCCTTGTAGCGGTTGTGCTGGTGCTCTCAGTGTTGCCCTCGAACGCATGGAAAAGTCTGGAGAGCTCGAGGTTATCAGGCGCAACGGAGGGATCGTCATCGCACTGGGCAGAGGAGTCGAACCTGCCAAAAACGATAAACTCGTTCTTCTTGGCAAATGTCAGTATCGAAATAGGGATAAGGGGATGTTCATTCCGGGATGCCCACCACCGGGCATGATAGTACGGGAAATGCTCTCGAAGTTTGCAAAGGGTGAAACAAAATACGGCAGCGACATCTTTGTAAAGGAAGCGGAAGAATTATATAAAAAGGAAAAATGATTTGAAGACCTACGGCTCTTGATCCAAAGAGCCACCGATGAATTAGATAAATACATCGACCGTTGACATCAATTGACCGCTTCTATGAAAAAATGATAAATGCTAGTTGTGAAATACAAGGAACGGCGCCACCATAGCTTAGCTGGAAGAGCGGCTGACTTGTAATCAGCAGGTCGGGAGTTCAAATCTCCCTGGTGGCTCCATTTTTCATCCGTACAATCCATAAACAGATCTTTCACATGTAAACGTATCAATTTCATCAACCCAGTACGTATCCTTATCCCCAGGATATTCAATTTTTAAAACAAGAATCGATGCCTCTTCTGGAAAGCTCGGTTGACCATGGATATCACCAGGTTCGCACAGAAGAGCATCCAATTTGTCCAGGAAAACTTCGCGACCATTAATGAGGAAACTCACCCTATCCAGAGCGAAGAAAAGTTCACTTTGGACAAGATGGTAGTGAAAGGGAAGCTTCTCTCCCTTTCTGAATTGCACAATCTGCAGCAGTAAATCTCTTTTTTCAATATCATTTCCGTCAGCTAAGATTTTCTTTCTGTAGCCTTTCCCCTCTATCCAAACCGAGTTGCTATTCCTAAAGATCTTCAGTATCCATTTCCTCAATTCTACTTCTTCATCTTCTCAACGGTCGCAATTGATCGCTCTAGGATCTCAATTCCAGTGTCGATTTCTTCAATTGTTGTCGTCAACGGGGGAATATAGCGGATTGAAGATTTGCCACAGCTTAAAAGTATAAGACCATTTTTGAACGCAATTTCGATGATTTTGTCCCTCTCAGCTGGAGCAGGTTCCCTTGTTACTCTATCACGCACGAACTCCGTCGCCTGCATCATACCAATTCCCCTGACATCGCCAATGATTTCGTACTTCTCTTTAAGTTCCTCCAGCCTTTTGCGAAGATGCTCCCCACTTTTCCTTGCTTTTTCGATGAGGTTCTCTCTTTCGATAACCTCAAGCGTCGCAAGGGCTGCCGCACATGCGACAGGATTTCCACCAAATGTGTTGGAGTGAGCACCTTTTTCGCCGAAATCGAGCTTCTTGTCGTATATCGTCGCCCCAATTGGAATGCCCGATCCGAGGGCCTTTGAAGAACAAACAATATCAGGCACAACCCCATGGTGCTCGATCCCCCACATTTTTCCTGTCCGCGCAATACCCGCTTGTACTTCGTCGTCGACGAAAAGGATACCATACTTTTTCGATATTCCGTAAATGATCTGGACAAACTCCGACGGGGGAACGATGTATCCTCCTTCCCCCTGAATCGGCTCCATAAAAATCGCAGCGACCTCGTTCGAAGGAATGAATGATTCAAAATAGACTTCTTCGAGAACCTTTGCACACCAGATATCACATGAGGGGTATTCAAGACGATAAGGGCAACGGTAACAGTAAGCATACGGAATATGAATGATGCCCGGAACCCCTGGGAAATACCTGGCTCGCTGCACGGGTTTGCTTGCAGTCAGCGATAGAGATCCCATGGTTCTACCATGAAACGCACCAATAAATGCGATGAATTGGCCTTTACGCGTTGACCATTTAGCGATTTTCATTGCCGCCTCGATCGATTCTGTTCCGCTGTTACTGAAAAAGACCTTTTTATCAAAAGCACCCGGCGTAACCTCTACTAGTTTCTTCGCGAGCTTTGATTGTACCTCGTAATAAAAGTCAGTTCCAGCAAAGTGAATAAACTGGTCGACTTGCTCCTTGATCGCTTTCACGATGGTGGGATGACGGTGACCGAGGTTAAGAACAGCGACTCCACTCGTGAAGTCAAGAAATTTATTCCCGTCAACGTCGATCACCGTACTCCCATACCCGGCCTCAATCGCAAGAGGCAATGCCTTTGTAGAAGTCGCCAGATATTTTTCATCATCTTCAATAATTACTTTTGCTCTCGGCCCTGGCAGTTCGGTCTTAATGGCTGGTATTTTGTTCATCGTCGCATCTCCGATCTGATTTATTATTCAACCACTATTTTATTGTTTGCTGGCATTGATTAATACGGCCGAAAGATCCGAAAAATTGGCAAAATTCACTAGAAAAGATCTTTTTCTTCTTCCGGCGCAGATTCAATTTCTTCTGCTCTCTCGATGCATTTCGATAGAATCGAATACGCCCGGATCATGTCCGCTTCAGCGACAATGAAGATCGTATCTGTGTAACAGCTCACCGTTTCGACGATGTTCAGACCACCCTCTGCGAGGCTGGAAACAAGGTAGGCAAAAACACCGCTAGTCTCCGTAATCACCTCAGGCGACTTAACAGAAATTTCGACGAGGTTCTGACGTACTTTCAAAACGTTCTCCTTGCCGACAGCTGCCACGACCTCGCCCTTAAGCTTTTCGTCTGCAATGATCGTAATCGCTTGAGTGCCCTGGATTACTTGCATAATTGCCTTTTCATTGATGAGCTTTCGAAAAACTGATTCGAGACGTTGAAGGACCGTCCAATCGTTTTTCGCCGTCACGATACATATCTTCGTCTTCACTTCCACTCTGCTATTCCCTATAACCGATAAAATTTCCCTTTCGTGATCGTGTTTCCCAAGCGTCAACGCGTATCTGCGGCAGGCGATCATGACGGCTTCTTCATTTTTAATCCCCTCTTCCTTCATAATCAGTCTTGCCAAAGAAGAGAAATTAATGAGATCTTTGGAAATACAATCTTTAATACTGGGATGAGAATCAATGTAAGCGCGCGTCCGTTCAGCGACGCTTTCCTTATGCTTCGTTTTTTTCATGAGATTTGGAGGATTGCAAATCTGAGTATTAAAAATTAATTATATTTCGAAAACCAACGATCCCGCCTTAGCTTCGCGTATCAATGTACGAGACAAGCGTCTGGTCAAATCTCGATATCGAGCTTTCAGAAATAGTCAGTGCAGGAACCATTCTTATGACCTTCCCAGCACAAACGTTGACGAGAATTCTCTCTTTGAAACAAAACTTCTGAAATTGTTTTGCCTCCTCACCCATTTCTATCCCGATCATCAGACCTTTGCCTCTCACATCAAAGGCGTTGCTGTTGCAAAGAGATTTGATGCGAGAGATCCATGCCTCCCCGATCTCCCTAGCACGGTTATCCAGTCCTTCACTTTTGATGGTTTCGATAACTTTCGTAGCAACGCGGCAGACAAAAGGGTTTCCTCCGAACGTCGAGCCATGAGATCCGGGCTGGAATACGCTCGCGACGTCATCCGATGAGACGATCGCCCCTATGGGAAAACCACCTCCCAATCCTTTGGCAAGCGTGACGATATCAGGAGCGATATTAAAATGTTCAAAGGCAAACATCTTTCCCGTCCTGCCGAGTCCGGTTTGCACCTCGTCGAGAATCAGTAACGCACCTCTGTCTGTGCACACATCCCTTGCCGTTCTCAAGAACTCAGCTGAAGGAACTACAATCCCTCCTTCTCCCTGTATTGGCTCGAGTATAACAGCTGCCGTATCCGACGTGACTATCTCTTTAAGCGCTTCAACATCGCCATAATTAATAAAATCAAAGACATTTGATAACAGAGGCTCGAAACCGTCATGGTATTTTTGCTGTCCAGTTGCGGAAAGCGCACCTATTGTTCGCCCGTGAAATGAATTATACGCAGCAACGACACGTCTCCTCTTTGTTTTTTTCACAGCCAATTTGAGTGCTGCTTCATTGGCCTCTGCACCACTGTTGACAAACAAGGAACGATTCAAAGGCTCTGGCATGATCGTTGCCAAGGCCTGAGCCAGTTGCGCTTGTTCCTTGATATAATAGAGATTGGAAACGTGCACAAGTTTATCGACCTGTTCCTTCACAGTTTTCGTGATTGCTGGATGGCAGTGTCCCAGAATGTTTACGGCAATCCCGGCAACGAGATCCAGATATTCATTTCCATCTAGATCATAAAGGAATTCGCCATAACCCCTTTCAAAACAGACTTCTTCCCGCGAATAATTTGAAAATAAGTAGGAAGTACTGAGTTTCTTGATTTCTTCGAATTTCATCACTTTCGCCTTTCAAGATTGTTCATATAAACTGACTCAATGGGTAATCCTCGTACCTGAATTCTTCATTCCGAGAAGTTCGTTGAGGATCGAATGTGGAATCTTTCCGCAGACCATATGCGCTGTTTTAACGCCGCTGAGGATCGCTAGACGACAGGCTTCGAGCTTCGGAACCATGCCATCCTTGACAACACCACTCGCGATTAGTGCATCAATCTCCCTCAATGATACTTGCGGTATGACTGTTGCCCCGTTCCCGTTCTCTTTCATCAAGCCCGGAACGTCGGTAACCAGGAAGATATCCTCAGATCTCAGGGCTTTTGCCAGATAAGCGGCTACGGTATCAGCGTTCACATTCACGCGCTTCCCATTTTCATCGACGCATATCGGATAAACAACGGGGACAAATCCACTCGCGCATAGGAGATTGATGAGCGTGGGATCGACCTTGGAGACTTCTCCGACATTTCCAAGATCGACGAAACATTCGTGACCGTTTTCATCTTTTGTTTTGATTGGAGGCATCCTTGTGCAAATCACCGTTCTGCCCTCTGCCCCCTCAATTCCAATTGCCTTGATTCCAGCGTTCCTTAGTGCGTTTACGATCTCCTCATTGATTCTTGCAAGAACATTCCGCACAATCTCGAGCGTCTCGTCATCGGTCACCCTCAAACCCGCGACCTTCTTGATCTCTTTCCCCAGCTTCTTCATCTCGTCATTGATCTCTGGGCCGCCACCATGCACGATGACAGGTCTGACACCAAGACTAACTAACAACGCAATGTCTTCGCAGAAACTGGCCATGTCACCATTTCCGTTGAGCGTACTTCCACCGAACTTGATGACAATTTTTTTGCCACGCAACTTTGCCAGCCGCGGGATCATTTCCTTAGGAATTTCTACCCCTGCCATTTCCTCCACCTACGTTGTGTATTGTGCATTGATCCTCACATAATCGTAACTGAGATCGCACCCCCACGCCTCCGCTGAATGACTACCGACTCCCAAATCGACCTTGATCGTGATTGTCTTGTTTGAAAGTACCTTTCTCGCGATGGTTTCCGTCGTCTTTCCAGAAAACTGAATAGGATTGCCGTGATCGAAAAGCTTGACATTCGTCCCATTGGCACAGATCATCAGTTGCATCTTTTCAAGATCGAAATGGCTGTTCGAATTGCCGACGGCTGCAATGATTCTTCCAAAGTTGGGATCGGATCCAAAAATCGCAGCCTTGACCAGATTTGACGATATGATTGCTTTCGCCGCCCTCCGCGCGTCCTCCTCCGTGCGCGCTCCAGTGATAACGACTTCAATCAATTTGGTCGCACCTTCACCATCAGATGCGATCTTTTTTGCCAGCGTTTTCGCAATCCATTCGACGGCTTTCCAGAAAACTGGATCGTCGTCAACGGGCTGGCCTTCAACGCAACCGTTTGCCATAAGCACCGAAATATCATTTGTGCTCTGGTCGCCGTCAACATTGATCATATTGAAACTACGATCCAAGACCTCCTGCCATTTTTTGTCAGGTCTCGATGAAAGCGGGGCGTCTGTGGTAATAAAACTCAATGTCGTTGCATGAAGTGCTTTCATCGATGGTGAAATCATGCCGCTTCCTTTCGCCATCCCACCAATTGTCACCGTTCTCCCATCACCAAGTGTGACCTGGCATGCCGCCTCTTTTCTTACAGTGTCTGTTGTGAGAATTGCCGTTGATGCGAGTTCGTCGAACTTTTTCCCTCTGCCGAGCGATTTCACCGCGAGAGGGATTCCCGCAGCGATCTTATCCATCGGAAGATAGCGCCCAATAACACCTGTCGAGGCGACACCCATAAGATTTTCGTCAATGCCAAGTTCTGCAGCAGCAATCTTAATCATCGTGATTGCATCCTCAACTCCCTTCGATCCGGTTAATGCATTGGCGTTTCCACTGTTAATCACGAAGGCCTGGAGAAACTCCGGATCTCTTTTCATCATCACTTCAACTGGCGCTGCCTTGACTTTGTTTTGAGTATAAGCAATCGAAATTCTTGCAGGTCTTTCCGAATAAAGAATCGCCAAATCTAGCTTTTCCTTTTTGATGCCAGCATGCACTCCCGCCGCCTTCCATCCAAGCGGAGCTGTGATACCACCGTCAATGATCTTCAAGTATCACACCCCCATGCCCGGGAAGTCGAGTCCGGCTTCCTCCTCGATACCAAACATGATGTTTGCGTTCTGGATCGCTTGCCCTGCCCCACCTTTTATAAGGTTGTCGAGCGCCCCCAAGACCACAAGATTTCCGTTGCCCGCAAATTCGTATCCAACCTCGCAAAAATTCGATCCAACCACGGATGGAATCGAGGGGATGTTGTTCAATCTGACAAATCTGCTATCCTTGTAAAATTTCTGATAAATTGAGTAAAGATCATCATGTGCGATTGGTTTGATAAGCGTCCCGTAGCAGGTGCACAGAATGCCCCTCACAATCGGAACGAGATGGGGCGTAAAGATCACCTCGACAGGAGCATCTCCGATCTTTCTTAGTGCCATCGCAATCTCAGGTGTATGCCTATGAGATCCAACCTTGTAGGGGATCACATTAGCACCGCAATTAGGGTGATGCGTTGTTTTTGTCGGTTCCATACCCGCACCCGAGGTTCCACTCTTTGCGTCAACGATGATTTTTCCATCGACAATGCCCTCGGCAAATAAAGGTGCCAGGGCGAGTACAGCGCAAGTTGGATAGCAACCAGGATTGGCTACGAGCTGCGCTTTTGCAATTTCGTTTCTGAAAAGCTCAGGAATTCCGTAGACCGCACTCTTCAGATTCTTCGGATCTTTGTGCTCGATTCCATACCATTTACGATAAATGTTCGCATCACCGAGACGATAATCGCCGCTAAGGTCGATGACCTTGATTCCTCTGTCGATGAGTTCTGGAATAATATCCATGGAGGCGCCATATGGGGTTGCAACGAAAACAAGATCGCAATCCATTGCGTTCCCGAGCTTTTCGTCGAATCTGAGATCAACGAATCCCTCGAGGAACGGGTGAATTTTCGACACCTTCACGCCAGGATGCTGTCTCGATGTCATTGAGACTATCGTCATCTTAGGGTGGCGACATAGAATACGGGCTAGTTCTCCGCCCGTATAACCTGAGCCTCCGATTATTGCAGCACGTACCATGTCCATATTCCTCTGAACTCAGGGTTCGATTAAAAATAAATGAATATTAAGGATGATGACCGATTTCAGACAATTGAGAAGCCTGCTGTCTTCGTAGAGACTGATTTAGCACTGAATCAAAAATGTCCGAAAGAAGACTGAGTTTTATCGAAATGTCGTTGACAAGTCATCATCGTTTTATAATAACTCAAGATTTGACGCCTCGATAAAAATGGTATCCAGTGATTCTAAAAGGAAAAAGGTTGTGCTGGCATATTCGGGCGGTCTTGATACATCTGTTGCCATCAGATGGCTCAAAGAACGTTATGGCTTCGATGTCGTTGCAGTTTCGGTCGATGTCGGCCAGCCTGGAAACATCAATGAGGATATCAAAAGGGCAAAAGAGATCGGAGCATCGAATGCCTATGCGGTCGACGCGAAGGACGAGTTTGCGGAACGATTCATCTTTCCCGCGCTCAAAGCAAATGCGCTATATGAGGGTACATACCCCCTCAGCACGGCGATTGCTAGACCGCTAATTGCAAAGATACTAGTCGATGTGGCAATGAAGGAGGGGGCGTCTTATATAGCCCACGGCTGCACAGCTAAGGGGAATGACCAAGTCCGATTTGATGTTTCGATCGGTGCCCTTGCACCGCATATCGAAATCATCGCGCCGATGAGAGAATGGGTAATGACGAGAGAGGATGAAATCGAATACGCAAAAATTCATAAGATTCCGATTAAAGTTAAGAAGGAAAGTCCTTACAGCACTGACGAAAACCTTTGGGGTAGAAGCATTGAATGCGGTATTCTTGAGGATGCAAGCCAAGAACCACCAGAGGATGCTTTTGAATGGACCGTTTCACCGGCCAAGGCACCGGATGAGCCAACATACATCGATATCGGGTTTGAAAAAGGGATTCCAATATCGATCGATGGAGAGAAGATGAAGCCTGTCGAACTTATCAAAAAATTGAATGAGATCGCGGGGAAGAATGGTATCGGTCGAATCGATCATATCGAAGATAGACTCGTCGGCATCAAATCAAGAGAAGTATATGAATGTCCAGCAGCTACGGTTCTTATCAACGCACACCGCGACCTTGAGAAGCTCGTCTTGCCCAAGGATCTCCTAAACTTCAAGAGAATTATAGAACAACGATATGCAGAACTTGCGTACGAAGGTTTATGGTTCAGTCCGCTTAAGGAGGCGCTCGACGCATTTATTGATAAGACCCAGGAATACGTGACTGGAGATGTGAGGGTTAAATTGTACAAGGGAGCCGCAACACCCGTAGGGAGGTCATCACCCTATTCGATGTACGATGTCGCTCTTTCAACATACGACAAAGGAGACCAGTTCGATCACACTGCGGCAAAAGGATTTATTTATGTCTGGGGACTTCCATTGAAGACGATTGCGGCAATACGAAAAAGACAGGTGAATTCGAGTGAGTCAGGAAACACTATGGAAGGGGAGATTCAAGGGAAAAATCGCTGACGAGGTTCTCTCCTTCACTTCTTCTTTGAGCTGGGACAGACGCCTCGCATGGTATGATGTTGTCGGCTCTATCGCCCATGTCAAGATGCTCTGCAAACAGAAAATTATCGAAGAAGCTGAATGCAATAGAATCATTGAGCATCTGAAAAAATTGCTCAACGACATTGAAACAAACAAACTCATGCTGCCTGAAGATATCGAGGATATTCATTCCGGCATCGAATTTCTATTAGTTGATCACCTAGGAGATATCGGCAAGAAAGTTCATACCGCAAGGAGCAGGAATGACCAGGTTGTTACAGACTTGCGCATGTTCATGAGGGATTGCACTCTCACGCTCATGTCTCTTCTCCATTCTTTGGAGGAGATTTTGCTAAACAAGGCGACACAAAATCTCGAAACAATCATGCCTGGATTCACACATCTGCAACACGCTCAACCGATCACACTAGCGCATCACCTGCTTGCTCATTTTTCGAGACTCGAGAGAGACTTCGATCGTTTCGCCGAGACCTATAGAAGGATAAACATCTGTCCCCTTGGTTCCGCTGCATTGGCAGGAACGACATTCAACATTGACCGATCGTACACTTCGCAACTCTTGGGCTTTGATCGTCCCTCGCGAAATTCGATCGATGCCGTGTCCGATAGAGACTTTGTCTCGGAATTCATTTTTAATTGCACGATGACGATGATTCACTTGAGTTCTCTGTGCGAAGAGCTTATCATATGGAGCACTCCTGAATTCGGATTCGTTGAATTTGATGATGCCTATGCAACTGGCAGTTCGATCATGCCACAAAAGAAAAACCCCGATATCGCTGAACTTATCAGGGGTAAAACTGCACGGGTTGCAGGGAATCTCAATGCAATCATGATGCTCGTAAAGGGACTCCCCCTCTCTTACAATCGTGATCTTCAGGAAGATAAGCCACTTCTCTTCGAAGCTTTTGACACAACAAGGTCCTCACTCGAAATCCTCGTGCCAGCCATGAAGACACTACGTTTTGATAAGGAAAAGATGAAAGCGAGGGCTCTCGAGGGACATCTCAACGCGACTGATCTCGCAGACTACCTTGTATTGAAAGGAGTGCCATTCAGGGACGCACATGAGATTTCAGCAAAGATCGTGAGATATGCGATCGAAAAAGGAGAGAAGATTGAAGAATTGAGCGTTTCCGAGATGAAAAGATTTTCCGAAAGAATCGAGGATGACGTTATTCCGATTCTTTCGGTGGAAGCGTGTGTCAACCGGAGAAGATCCTATGGAGGGACTTCGCCGGATGCTGTAGAAAAACAGATCGAAGAATGCACCGAGATTCTTACAAGGCAAAAAGGATTGATGAGAAAAGAACATCTGAGATTGAAAAGGATTTGGAAAAAATTGCTCTCATGAAAAAATCGCAAGATCCCTTGTAAGGGTGACCAGGTCAACAATTTCAATCCCGTGATTTGAAGACTTAAGCGCATCTCTGAAATTGTTCTCGCAGAAGGCGCAAGCAGTGATGAGGTGATTGGCACCGGTTTCGATCGCTTGCTCGAGCCTTCTTCTGCCGATGAATGATGCGAGTTCGGGATGGGTCTTTTTCACCCCAGCACCAGCGCCACAACAGATCGACTTAGTTCTGTTGAATCTCATTTCAGTCAGCTTTAGGCCAGGTATCGAATTGATGATCGAACGAGGTGCCTCAAAGATCCCTCGATGCCGACCAAGATCGCAAGGATCGTGGTAAGTCACGTGCATGGATTTCATTCGAAATTCAATCCTTCCCTCTTTGAGAAATGATGCGATTGTTTGAGAAATGTGTTCGACTTTGAAATCAAATTCAGGAACATATTGTGAGTACAAGGACAGCATGTTGTAACAGCCTGGACAGGACGTGATGATCTTGCGTGCACCTGTTTTTCTCATTCTAGAAGTATTTCTTGATGCCAGTGTCACAAAAACGTCTTTCGCACCTATTTTCAAAAAAGGCGAACCACAACATACCTCATCGGCGCCTAGATACGATACATTCAACCCTGCGGAAATGAGGATATCGATCGCCGCTCTTGGGATTTCAGGTGCACGAAGTGAATTGAAGCACCCAGCAAAATAGAGAATAGAACCATCAGACGGAATATCTAAACCATCTGACCATTCCGTTCTATTCTCTGGCGGTTCGTTCCATGGACTTCCCCATTGTTTCACGTTCGAAATCATTTCCTCCTGTTCTGGCGTTGGGAGAAGTCCCTTCTGTACGGCTCTGCACCTCATCTCCCTCATCAATCTTGGAGTATCGATTTTTACGGGGCACATCTCGGTGCAGAGACCGCATTGAGTACAATATGTGAGACCGCCCTCGACACCCTTTTCGAGGCCTTCCAACTCGGCAGTGAAACATACACCTCTACCACCCAAATACGCGTGACCTCCAAAGTCAGGACCCAAAACATCATAAACTGGACATTTCAATAGACAGCTTCCGCAGTTAATGCAGTACATGACTTCTTTGTCTTCAATCGCACTCCTTCCATTGTCGATGAGAATCAGCACGACCTCCTTTGGACCGTGCATTCCATAAAACATGATCTTCTCGATATCCGCAGTCCGGCTCGGAGCGCTGATCACGTCGATAAATGAACTATTCAGACTGCCAGTGCCATAGAGAATTTGAAGTTTGGCAAAATTCATCGCTTCATCCAGATTTGGAACAATCTTTTCGGCTGCGCTTACGATGATGTGCTTTTTTGGTCGTCGCGCGCAAGCCGTAATATTGCCCTCGTTGTGCACGACAACGATCGAGCCTTCTTCAGCGGTGATGAAATTTGCGCCGGTAATTCCGATAGATGCCCTCGAGATAAACGCTGAGATCTCATTTCTGATCGCTTTGGTCAATTCATCTGGATTTGGCTCAACCGGTCGGTCTAGATGGTCACTGAGAATCCGCGCCACATCGTATCTCGTGAGATGCAGTGCCGGACCTGTTGGATGTACTGTTCGTTCCCTTGCGAGTTGAACAATTCTGTCGCCCGCGTCTGTTTCAACGACCTCAATCCCCTTCGATTCAAGAAAATGGGTTAGATCGATTTCCTTTGTGACATTCGATTTCGATTTAACGATGAGCTTCTCATCCCCGATTTCCTCGAGGATCATATTGAGGGCTTCATCCTTTGTCGATGCGGTGCGGACTCGTATCCCGTTTGCTTCTAATCTTGCAATTGCTTTTTTCAGAAGGGAATTGTCGGAGAAGGATCTCCGCCGTACCTCTCTGGCCCTTTCCCTTCTTTGCTCGAACCCATCAATTTTGAGTTTATTGATTTCCTGATTATCAAAATTCGTTTGAAAAGCTCTGCGCATTCCCTCAAATCTTGCATAATCATCAATCGCTCTTTTTATGATGAACCTCGCCTTTTCCGCGTAAAAATTCGATTCATTTGTCATTGGATCGGCAAGCCTCCGTTCACTTTCCCCTATTCTTCGATGAAAGAAAGGGCATCCCATTCCAGATCATGGGCGATACCAGCTTTCGTCAGCATTCTGCTGAGCCTTTCAGCGACCCTAACGACCTCGCCGCCCTTGGACGTACCCCTGATGTAAAACTCTTTCCTATTGATTGGAAACACAAGTCTCATCTTTCCCTTTCTGTTGTAACCCTCAGGTTTTCTATCTCTCTCTAATTCCACCTGGTTAAGGTGGATGAACATCTGCAGGACGTCCTCATCTTCAGGCAACTGATCCGTTTCTTCCAGGAAAGTCTTAAGAAGTTCGGGGAAGATCTTTGCAAGATCCTTGTAAGATGTATTTTTCTTAAAAACGAAATGACCACTGGTCGCCTTCATTGTGGCGTTCCATATACAAGTTTCTATTTAAATCTGTTGAAATCGAGTATTGTTTTATATGGAGGTCTCTTCTCGATCAAATTGATAAAAACGATTAATTGCTTAGAATGAAGGGTGAAAAATATCTACAAGAGGGAATATTCAACCATGCTCGTTGTATTGACAATCGCCGGATCGGACTCAATCGGGGGCGCAGGGCTCCAGGCGGATATCAAAGCGCTCGCCTCGATGGGAATCCACGGCGTCTCGGTCGTCACCGCTGTCACTTCTCAGAACACACAACATGTACATGAAATTCACCCAATTCCGGTGGATCACATTATTTCTCAACTCGACGCGATCCTCGAGGATACAACGATCGGAGCGGTGAAAACCGGAATGCTATACAGTGCTGAGATCGCGGAGGCAGTTGCGGAAAGAATCAAAAATCTTCATTTTCCAATCGTTGTAGATCCCGTGCTTGTGGCAGGTGTTGGCGATCCATTATCGAAGGAAGATCTGATTCGATCGCTTAAGGATCATGTAATTCCAATATCTTCCGTTGCGACACCGAATATTCCAGAAGCTGAAGCGATTACAGGTCTCAGAATTAGGTCAGATGAAGATAGAGTAAAGGCTTGCAAGTATATTCTCGATATGGGTGCAAAATCGGTCGTGCTCAAAGGAGGTCATTTACAGGGCGAAAAAATCGTCGATACACTTTGCCTTGGTGATGAAATTGTGGAGTTCGTTTCGCGTCGTGTCGAGCACCGCGGTCATGGCGGAGGTTGTATTCTTTCCGCATATATTGCCGGTTATCTTGCAATCGGCAAGACCATCAAAGAAGCGGTTTACTTAGCACGCGATAGACTGAGCAATTCGATTGATATGCGTTATGCGATCGGAAAAGGTCTGAAGATTGTCAACCCGATGGCGACGGCGGAAAAGGAAATGGAGCGATACGCGGTTATGAAATCGCTGAAAGCCGCTGTTAGGGAACTTGAATCGATTCTTCCGACTTCCTGGGTTCCCGAGGTTGGTATCAACTTCGCATATGCACTTCCGTGCGCACGTGGACTTGATGAAGTCTGTGGACTCGACGGGAGAATTGGCGTTGTCGGCGACCGGCCGACTCATCTCGGCTGTCCAGACTTTGGAGTTTCAAAACACATTGCAACAGTAGTGCTCGCGGCGATGCAACATGATCTATCAATCCGCGCAGCCGTTAACATTCGATATCATGAGAATATCCTCGCATGTCTGAAACTCGCGGGTTTGAGCGTCGCTTCGTTCAACAGAACTCACGAACCCGAAGGGAGAAAAACTATGGAGTGGGGGACGGATACAGCGATCAAAGAAGCTGGGTTTATTCCAGATGTGATTTTTGATAAAGGAGGTCACGGAAAAGAGCCGATGATTCGTATCCTCGGAAAAAATCCCTCAGATGTCCTGAGAAAAATAAGGTTGGCGCTCGACCGTGCGGTGATACCGTGAGAATCGCGATGTTTACGGAAAGCTACTTGCCAACCCGGGATGGAGTTGTCACCTCAATTCTATTGACAAAGAAGAAACTCGAGGAACTTGGGCATGAGGTCATCATATTCGCTCCAGAACCAGAAAATCCTAGGGACAAAGAGGACGGCGTCTATTATTTTCGGTCTTTCGGTTACAAAAAATATCCCGGTTACAGGATCGCACCATTTCCTTCGAACAAATGCGAGATTCTAAAGAAATTGGATGTCGATGTAATCCATACGCACGGTCTATTTTACATGGCTCTGCGGAGCATGTTCGCAGGCAGGACTCTAAAAAAACCAGTCGTCATTTCGTTCCATACGATGGTGACAGATGCCTCCAAGTACTTCATACGATTACCAATTCCAGAACCGGTCATCAACCGACTTTCTTGGTTTTATATAAGAAAACTTCTCGAACGTGCCGATGCGGTCATCGCCCCAAGTCATGCGATCAGTGATGAACTTCGACAGCGGGCACCTGGGATGAGGATGATCAAGGTGATTCCGACAGGGATTGACTGTATGAGATTCAATCCCTCCATTGACGGCTCTCCAGTGCGAAAAAAGTACGGCTTGGAAAACAACAAGGTCATTCTTCACCTCGGTCGAATCTCTTGGGAAAAGAATATCGATCTCGTGCTCAAAGGATTCGCTCTGCTCGCAGAAAGAGTTGATGAGGCGCGACTGATGATCGTCGGTGATGGTCCTGCTAGATCACATTATTTGGACATGGTTAGTCGCATGGGTATTTCAAATAAGGTAATTTTCACAGGTTTCGTGCCAGACGAAGAATTACCTCTCTATTATGCTGCATGCGATGCTTTTGCAACGGCATCAAAATTCGAAACTCAAGGACTCGTCATTCTCGAAGCAATGGCGTGCGGGAAGCCCGTGGCGGGCATCAATTATAGGGCTGTTGCGGAAATCATTGGCCAGAACCAACCCTGCTATCTTTTTGAAGACGACCCCGTAAGCTGCGCCGATGCGCTTGAAAAAGCGATTAACTGCCCCAAAGAACACGGAAAAATGATAAGAGAGAGGGCAGAGCAGTTTTCGGCCATTGAAAGTGTAAGAAAACTTTGCGACCTATACGAGTATGTAATTAAAGAAAAGAAACGAAGGCTGGCGGAAAGATAAAGTAAGTGAATGAGAGTACATGTTCGGATGATTGACATCGGCCAGGTCATCTATTCTTATTTCTTACCTCTCGGCATATGGGGTATGCTGGGATGTATATTCATTCTCTTTTACATCGATGCCATCGTGTTTCCGACATTGCCTGAGCTCTTTACCGTCATTATATTCATGACAAAGCCCGAAACTTGGTTTGGTCTGGCGATTTTGGGAGTGATCGCCATTTCAGAGTTTCTCGGGCTGACGACACTTTATTTAATCGTCAAGAAATCCAAGGTCCCACAGCGGATTGAAAGAGCGGTTAACAAGTACAAAGATTTCCTCGTCATGGGTGATGAAAGAATCATTCTGCTGAATCGAATCGCACCAATTCTCCCATTTCTCGGCGCTTTTGTCGCGATCTGCAAATGGTCGTATACGAAATCAGTTGCTTACACGTTCATTGGTGGGATCAGTAAATACGGAATCATTCTAACCGCAAGTGGTCTTTTCTTTGCATTGCTATCCACTGGCACTGCCCAGACAATCACTCTGATGATGATTCTCATTGTGATTGCGATCAGCTTCGTTTGTGCGTATTTCAAGAGCAGGAGGCTGAAGAAAAACCAATGAGAATCGCAATTGTTAATCCGTTTCACTACCCGTATCTTGGTGGAATTGAGCACCGAATCCATCATATTTCAAGGAGATTGGCTTGCCACCATGAAGTCTACGTCGTTACGGGAAGATTACCGGAAACCGAGGAAATCGAAGAAATCGATGGGTACTATGTTAAACGATTGCCCTCATTCTATCTCAATATATACAATCCTCCAATGATTTGGACAAAGGGTATTGAAATCACTCTCAAAGAATTGAAGCCCGATGTGATTGACCTGCACTATCGGTGGGCCAGGGGATATACAAAGTCGGTGGTTTCTCAGAATACAGCCAAAGTACTAACCTGGCACAATGCATACGGTGAGGGCGATGGCCTACTTCGTTCATTGAGCATTGTTAATGATATGCTCTTTAGTAGAAACAAGAAAAAATTTCAAAGAATCGTGTGCATCAGCGATTTTGTCGCCAAGGACCTCATCTCTCGGGGGTTTCCAGCCGAAAAATTATCGGTTGTACCAAATGGTGTTGACCTTCCACCGGATAGGAACTTAAACGACGAAGAGGACTTTATCCTGTTTATAGGGAGACTCGTCAGAACGAAAGGTCTTCGATATCTTATCGAAGCGATGAAGTTTGTTGATGAGAAGTTGATCATTTGTGGCTCTGGACCCGAGAGAAACCGATTGGAGAGACTCGCTAAAAAATATCAATTGGAAAAGAAAATCATCTTTTTGGGCAAAGTCAGCGAAGAAAAAAAACACCAACTCCTGGCAAGATGCAAGATCTTTGTAATGCCGTCACTAATCGAATCCTATGGGATCGCAGTCGCGGAGGGAATGGCTTATGGGAAACCTGTCGTTGGGTCAAGAACCGGAGGTTTGCCAGATGTCATTGGAGAGGCGGGGATTCTAGTGGAACCGAGGAACTCAAAAGAACTGGCATCATCGATAAATGCGTTACTGTCTGACGATGATCTCAGGAGGGATCTCGGTCGTAAGGCACGAGAAAGGGCAAAGGAATTCTCTTGGGATAAAGCAGCGAAGATGATGGAAAGGATATACGTCGAGGTTTCCTCGCAGGCGAATAGATCTATTTCAGAATGACCTCCAGGAATCAACTCGGAATCACTGCACATGATTATTACTTTAGTACAGAATTAAAAGAGAAAATTACAAGGAATGACAATAGTCAGAGAACATCGAGCAACGTGATAGTAAAATAAAGCGTCTTCCCAACGACCTCAGCGTTGTAATTAAGGACGATATTTCCCGCATTCTCGTCAACTTCATACAAATAGAATGTCTTTCCGAATTCGTCTTTTCCCTTAATCATACCAGCGTCACTGCTCGTGAGAAGATGATGTACCCGGATGATGCCAGCCCCACCGTTGGCGGAGGAGTCGATGCACTTGACCTCTGCATACCAGCCTGTCTGAGATGAAGATTGCGAATCAACATAAATTTTGTAAATTCCGCCAGGAACTGGTGTATTCATCACAAGTACCTTGTTCGTAAGAGTATTGACGTTGAGGCAGATGACATCCCACCCCCATTTTGGATCCTTGAGTGTGAGGCCATCCTTTGGATATGCTGAGAATTTTTCAACAAAGGAGGTGATGTTATAGGATTCAAAAACTGATATCTCCTCAATCAATGGAAGAGTGACGAGTTTCGACTTATCAAGTTCACCGTATCCGTCCTGCGGCGAAACAACGATGACCTTCGTCTCGCCAACTGCCATGCCAATGATTCCCCGTTCGAATCCCCTGATCATTTGTCCACTACCAATTTTGAATTGAAGAGGCTTATATTCGCTTTGATTTTTCAGCGTAAATGATAAAGACTTTGGATACAGTGCATTGTTTGAAGCGACATCCCATATTGAGGTATCGAAGACTCTTCCGTCAGCGAATCTACCGATGTAATCGACTTTGACAGTATCGCCCCATTTTGCTTTCTGAAGAGCTGGTGAGGACTCACTTTTTGTTCCTTCGTAGATGAGAATGGCAACGCTGCTGGCACTGATCAGCAGGATTGCAATCAGGACGATGAATGCAAGGTTCAGCGCACCCATCAAGTTTTTTCTGTCAATGGCAGATCTCATGGAGATGCTCGCGAGCACATCGATTTGCGTCATATAAACCTTCCCTTATCGCTCACTTAACAATAAATCCATCCAGAACGCCACGATTCTTTTTATATCATGCAAACATTACCTGCCTTTTCGATGAAGGTTCTTTACATTCACGCAGATTACATGGAATTCGAAGCCAAGAAACCAACCCCGATGGCAGAAGAGATTTCAGATTATGAGAAAAAGGGACGTTTGGAGGAAGTTCTTGTCGTTTTTGCCGCCGTCGAAAAACAAGACGAGGGGAAAATAGAAGCTGTTGCAACACAAGCCGCTGGAGACATTCTTGAGACAGTTGAGAAGGTGAGTGCGGAACGTGTTCTCATTTATCCTTATGCTCATCTCAGTTCCGAGCTTTCTGATCCGGAGACAGGGAAAGAACTGCTAAAACGCCTACGTGATTTACTGATAGAAAAGGGTGTGGAAGCTTACAGAGCTCCATTTGGCTGGTATAAAGCCTTCAGGATCAGTTGTAAAGGTCATCCTCTTTCTGAATTATCGAGACATATCATATCAGAGGAGGAAAAACAGGCGGTCAAGGGCGAGGAACGTTTTCTTGTTCTTACCCCAGACGGCAGCGAATGGGCTCCCGAAGATTTTGATGGTGGATCACCGTGCTTCAGGGCGATGCTCGAAAAGGAAGCCATGAAAAAGGAAACGCAGTTAATTGGTGAGCCGAAGTATCTAAGGCTGTGCAGGAAATTCGGAATACAGTGGGAAGCACTGAGCGACGTCGGTCACATGGCGTTTAATCCAATCGGCGCTCTGATGTTTGATCTTGTGGCAGAGTATTCATTCCAGATCGTTAACGATCTTGGTATCCCAGTCTACACGCTCAAAGGAACAAACATGTTCAACCTTGATGAGCCCGCTGTGAAAGAGCACGCAAAACTTTTCGGAGATCGACTTTATGTGATTAAGGGAGAAAAAAAGGACTTTGTGATGCGATACGCAGCATGCCACCAACAATTCGCGATGATGCGTAACTGGAACATCAGTTACAGGAATCTACCGTTCGGGGCGTTTGAGGTTGCTGATTCCTATAGGCTTGAACAGTCCGGCGAAACGATGCTTTGCTTCAGAACGAGAAGGATGAACATGCCAGACTTGCATGTTATTTGCCGTGATCTTCGTGAGGCGAAAGAATGGTTTAGTAAACTTGATTCTAGGATCTACGAAGAAGCGGCGAAACTCGGTCGCGATTATGAGATGCTGGTCAATTTTTCCTCGAAGGAAGCATATGAAGCGAACAAGGACCTCATTCTCGAATTACTCAGGAAACACAACAAACCTGCGCTGCTTCATTTCTATCCAGAGGGAATAAATTACTATTGGACGGTCAATATCGAATATCACATTCTTGATTCAATGGGAAGGGCAAGAGAGATCGGAACGGTGCAGATCGACGTCGGCAATGCGAAACGTTTTGGTATTGAGTATGTTGATGAAGAGGGAAAAAGGCAATATCCGATCATTCTGCACACCGCGATCATCGGGACGATCGAAAGATATCTATACATGCTACTGGACACAGCTGTTTTGAGAGAGAACGAAGGGCTCATAGGGTGTTTGCCCGTATGGGTCACACCAGAGCAAGTAAGAATACTCACAGTCAACGAAAGACATATTGAGAAAGCAAATGAACTTGCGAGAAAAATAGGCAAGGAACAAATCAGAGTGGGAATTGACGATCGTGGCGAGACAGTAAACAAGAAAGTGAGAGAAGCGAAACAGGACTGGGTTTCGTATGTGATTGTGATCGGTGACAAAGAGATCTCGTCGGAAACGCTCACGATTTACGAGAGAGCAACAAATAGGAATATTGTGATGAATATCGATGATTTCATTAAGAAAATCAAGAAGGAAATCGCAGGCAAACCGTTCAAACCTATGTATTTGCCGATCGAAATGAGTAAACGAATCAATTTCTGAGCATCGGTTGATGGAAGAGAATTAGTAAGAGAACCAGAAAGATTACCACCTCGCATACGATCAAATTATCCAAATTCAGTGTTTCATCAGATAATCAACAATCGCATCACCGACTTCCTTTGTTGTTGACCTGCCGCCTAGATCAGGCGTAACGACTCCCTTCTCCATCGTGTGTTCAACGGCCTCTTCGACACAACTAGCCATTTCTCCACATCCGAGATGCTCGAGCATCAGCTTTGCGGCAAGAATTGCCCCGATTGGATTCGCTATACCACGACCAGCTATATCGGGTGCGCTGCCGTGAACTGGCTCGAACATCGAGACGCCTTTTGGATTGATATTTCCACTAGCTGAGAGTCCTAGACTTCCCTGTATTTCCGCGCCTAGGTCTGTCAAAATGTCACCGAACATATTTGGAGTCGCAACGACATGGAATTTTTCTGGATTCCGGATGAGTGCCTGGCTCATCGCATCGACGTACATGTATTCGATATCAATGCCTTTTTCTTCTGCAACCGATGAAAAGACTTCCCGCCAAAGACCATAGAGGGAGGTGCACACATTCGCTTTATCAACAACCGTGATCTTCGTTTGCCCATGCGTTTTGGCATAATCTATCGCGTATTCGGCGAATCTTCTGACTCCTCTCCTTGAAAGAAGGCCTATTTCAAAGGCGAAATCATCGTCGCTGGGATAAAAAGCAGTGAGACTTAAATCAAGCCTATATAGGCTCCGTTTGACGACAATTGGTATATTCTGATTCTTTTTTGAAATAACGCCACCAGCCCCTAAGTAGAAATCTTCGGTGTTTTCCCGCAAAAAGACAATATTGAACGGCCTCATCAATTTCAATCGACCTTGATTTGTCCAGGATCTCACGGGGCGCAAATTGACATATTGATCGAAATGGGAACGCATAGCCAAGATGATGCCCCTTTCCAAGATGCCCGGCTTGACACGCGGATCCCCGACAGCTCCAAAATAAATGGCGTCCTGCTTGCTAAGAATATCAAGATCCTCATCCGTCAGAGTCTTCCCGGTTTGAAGATATCTCGCCGCTCCAATATCTAATTGCACTGTGTCAAGCTTGAGCGAGCCAGTTTCCTCGAGAGCGCGCATTACCTTAAGTCCCTCTTCAATAACCTCAGGACCGATTCCATCGCCAGGAATCACCGCAATTCTGAACATTTTTTCCTCTCCTTGACTTTCGCAATCAATCCGCCGGCTTCGATCAAATCGCTGATAAACGGCGGATATTTATGAAAGCAAAACTTCTGCCCACTGCGTTCATCGATGATGATTCCCTCTTCCAAAAGCACATTTACAATGTCCCCTTCTTCAGCATCAACATGACACTCAATTGGAATGAGTCCTACGTTTAATGAGTTTCTGAAGA
Source organism: Methanomassiliicoccales archaeon (assembly GCA_014361295.1). Taxonomy (NCBI): domain Archaea; kingdom Methanobacteriati; phylum Thermoplasmatota; class Thermoplasmata; order Methanomassiliicoccales; species Methanomassiliicoccales archaeon. The sequence goes on from JACIVX010000001.1 coordinate 659,075, forward strand.
ATATCCTTGCAAAACTTTCCGCGATGATGCAAGAAATTCCAGCTTGCTTAAGCGCCCTCGGCGCGTGCTCCCTACTTGAGCCACAGCCGAAGTTTCGCCCCGCGACAATAATATCACCGTTCTTGACCATCGACGCAAAGCCAGGCCTCACCTTTTCAAAGATGAAATGACCGAGTCGCTCGATGTTGTCGCTTGTCAGTCGTTCTGCAGGGATGATCTGATCAGTATCGATATGATCGGCAAATTTCCACACTCGCCCTCTGATCGATTGCATATCAAACCCTCACACGATATCATCAGGATGCGTGATCTTTCCAGTAATGGCGCTTGCAGCTACAACAGCCGGATTTGCCAGATATACCTCTGAATCCCTATGTCCCATCCTTCCGATGAAATTGCGATTCGTCGAACTCACACATCGCTCACCAGATGCAAGAACACCCATATGCCCACCGAGGCAGGCAGCACATGTGGGACCAGAGACAAAGGCACCAGCGTTGATGAAAATTTCCACAAGGCCTTCTTCCAGAGCCTGACGGTATACCCTTGTGCTTGCCGGGACAACAATCATTCTTACTGAGGGATGAACTTTTCTTCGCTTGAGAATCGATGCAGCCAGCCGCAGGTCTTCGATTCTGCCATTTGTGCAAGAACCGAGAAATGCTTGATCGATCTCCACGTTAACATCCCTGACAGGTTTGACATTGCCTGGAGAATGCGGTAGTGCAACCATGCAATCGATGCTCTCCAGATTATAGATCATCTCAGATGCATAACTCGCGCCTTCATCAGGCATTACAGCCGAGTAATCTCCTCTGACTTTTCCCTTAAGGTACCTGAAAACGCGGTCATCGGGACAAAAAATGCCAGCTTTCGCACCTGCTTCGACTACCATATTCGAGACAGTCAGTCTGTCCGAGATCGGAAGCGCTTGCACACCCTTCCCAGAAAACTCCAGGGTCATATAATTGGCGCCGTCAACCCCGATGTCTCGGATGATGCAGAGAATGAGATCTTTTCCTGTCGCGAAACCATTTAAGCGTCCTTCAAGTCGAACTGATATCGAATTTGGCACACGAAACCAGAGTTTACCTTCAGCAAAACAGGCTGCGGCTTCGGTGCTACCGATACCGGTCGAAAACGCACCGAGTGCACCATATGTGCATGTGTGAGAGTCCGCACCGACGATTAGTCGGCCAGGTGCAACAAATCCCTCATCGATCATAACCTGATGACAGATGCCTCCCCTTCCAACTTCGTAATAATTGGAAATACCGTATTTTCTTGCGAAACGCCTCATCTCTGCGGCCTGTTCCGCAGAAGGAATATCCTTGTTAGGGACGAAATGATCAGGGATCAGAACAATCTTGTCCCTCAAAGGTTCGCAGTGTATCGATTCAAATTCTCTGAAAGCAATAGGTCCTGTAACATCGTTGACCATGACATAGTCGATTTCAGCTTCGACAAAATCTCCCGCGTAGGCATCAGTTGAAGATTTGAGGGACAGGATCTTCTCAGAGATTGTCTTTCCTTGCCCTGGGACCACTTTCCTCACTCCTTTCACCTTCTTTGTGAATGCGTGTGTATAAGCGATCAATAGCTTGGATCGCAGCATCGACGCTTGTTTGTACGATATCCGGTCCAACACTCCTACCCACGGACATCAATTTCTTCTCTCCATTGTATTGTAACTTCACTCCGACCTCGCACAAGGCATCGCTTCCTCCACTGATCGCACTTAGCCGGTATTCAAGGAGGGAAATCTTTTCGCTAACCAATTGCCGGATTGCCTTCAGGGCCGCGTCAATCGGCCCAACACCGATCTCCGAACCCCTCCTTGTCTCTCCGTTGACATCAATGCTCACAACGGCTGTGGGGGTAATATTGAGCCCCGTAAATACGGCAAACTCCTTAAGCTTGACTTTACGCTCCTCACCCGGACGCTGTCCTGCGATGTGATACGCGAGGGCAACGAGTTCACTATCGTCGACATGCTTTTCACTTTCCGCTAGTCTCTTGATTTCGCTGACGATCTGTGCAACCTGATCATCGCTCAGTACAATGCCATATTCTCTCAGTTTTTCCTTTACAGAATGAACACCTGTGTGCTTTCCTATTACTATTGATCGCTCCATACCAACGAGTTCAGGACCGAATGCCTCGTAGGTCGATGGATCTCCAAGTATACCATGAACATGTATGCCAGATTCATGCGCAAAAGCATTGCTTCCGACAATCGCCTTGTTCGCCGGTATTGGAATTCCAGTTAGATTCGAAACAGTCTTGGAGACATAACCAATCTTCCTCGTGTCGACTTTTGTCCTGACATTAAGAAACGCCATCAACCCGAGGACAACTTCTTCAAGCGCCGCATTTCCAGCTCTTTCTCCGAGACCGTTGACGCACACGTGAACCTGTCTTGCCCCGCGTCTCACCGCGGCGAGAGAGTTTGCAACAGAAAGACCAAAATCATCATGACAGTGCACACTGAGAGGAACACGTGTAAATTTCATGACTTCCTCCACAAGACGTTCCATCGCCGGGGGCGAAATCACGCCTACCGTATCAGGGAGGTTGATCTTATCAACCCCCGCATCTTGTACTGCGAGATGCATTTCTCTCAGGAACTCGAGATCTGTCCGCGTCGCATCCTCGCAAGAGAATTCGACCGTCAAACCGTGTGCCTTTGCGTATTCAATGGCGTCGACCGCTCGAGCCTTCACCTCTTCCCTCGTCATTTTTAATTTGTATTTCAAATGCACGTCCGAAGTAGCGATGAATGTATGGACATAATCAACACCGCAATCGATGACTGTGTCAATGTCTTTAAATGTCGTCCGAGAAAGCGCGCAAATTCTCGACTGAAAGCCCATTGAAGCGATCCGCTTGACAGCCTCCTTTTCCCCCTCAGAAATGACAGGAAAACCTGCTTCAATCACATCAACTCCCAGGTCGTTGAGTGCTTCAGCGATTCTCATCTTCTCCTCGAGCGAAAGGGCAACTCCCGGCGTCTGTTCTCCGTCCCTGAGCGTTGTGTCAAAAATCTCCACATAGGAAGGGATCGAATCCGCCGCGGCATAGACATTAAAGTGACTTGTGTACACTTTCTTGCGGTCCAGACCCGAAGTTCTTTTTATTTGATATGATACATCCTCAGCAGCTTGATGCGAAGTCATGAGAAACACCTCGACCAAGCCGGGTTTACAGCAATGAAACTGGAGCGGAGCGCAAAAGCAAGATGAAATCAAGTCTCCATTCGCTCATATTTCTCCCGGCTGTAGTCAAAATGACACTTCCAAGCCCCTATTTAATCATTGCTATGCTATCACCTGTCTCGGACGTGTCCTTCGATTCTGCAACAAGGCAGGACGCCAGGGAATTCTCCCGGCAAAACGGGCGGTTTTCTGAAAATTTGGGGTTCATACAGGAAAATCAGCCATTGACGCTTGAATAGGCTTTCTAGCAACCAGAATAAGTTCCCCAGATCAAACGCCTCTTCTTTCTCCCCAGATGATCTTGTGCAGTTGAGGCAGAACACGCACCTGCAGCTTGTTCTCCAGAACCCATTCAGCAACTGGCTTCAAATCGAGACCGCCCACAGGGGTCATAATGATCGTTGCTTGAATTTCATACTTTTGCATGATTTCTTTGGCGTATTGCATATCTCTCTTGTCAGCAACAACGAATTTCAATTGATCCGACGGAGAAAGAAGTTCAAGATTTCGCATGTCCATTTTATCCGCCATGCCTGAAGAAGGACATTTGATGTCCATGCTCACCACTAGATCCTGAGAGCACGGCATTTCTTCGATCGAAATGGACCCGTTTGTCTCTACAGAAACTTTGTAGTCATTTTCGAGCAGCGTGTCGATCAACTTGAAGATATCCTTTTGAAGCAAAGGTTCTCCACCAGTTACACAGACATATCGCGTACCGAATCCTCTAATTGCCTCAATAATCTCACTGACTGTTTGCTCAACGCCCTCGCCAGTTTGGGCATAATTCGTGTCGCACCATTTGCACCGTAAATTACATCCCGATGTCCTCACGAAGGCCGTCGGCGTACCGATGAGAATTCCTTCACCCTGGAGTGAATAGAAAATTTCAGAGATTTTCATTCTATCACCTCGTACTCGATTTCGTCCTTAAAACCAGCCTCTCTGAATCCCTTCAGACGTAGAAGACATGAATCGCATCTCCCACACGCTTTTTGACCACCTCTGTAACAACTCCAGGTCAAGTGCAATGGTGCTCCGAGCGACTTTCCCAATTTGACTATCTCGGCTTTCGTCAACAACAATATCGGCGTTTCTAATTCCGGAGGTTTTCCCCCAACACCTCTTTTGGTCCCTACTTCAAGCACTTTGCGAAACGCGTCAAAGAACTCAGGTCTGCAATCTGGATATCCCGAAAAATCGACTGCATTGGCACCAATGAAAATCGCATCGGCCATTTCCGTTTCGCAGAGACCTGCGGCTATGCTCAGAAATATGATATTGCGTGCTGGCACATACGTTGAGGGGATACCTTCGCCGATTTCATCGACCTTTTTCTTTTCTGGTATTTGCAGGGAAGATGAGACAAGCGCGCTCGATGAGAAAATTCTTGGATCAAGAGTGAAAATCACATGGTCTTTCAATTTGTAATATTCTGCGACTTCCTTAGCTGATTTCAACTCCCGGTGATGTTTTTGTCCATACACGAATGTAAGCGGTATTACCTCGTACCCTTTCGAAATCGCGTATGCAAGGGTGACAGTGGAGTCGAGACCGCCAGAAAGCAAAACGATCGCTCGCTTCATAGTCGCTCACTATTCCCTACTATTTCAGATCATAAGAAATCCAAGCACTCTGGCCGCGCTCCTCATCAACCCCTATTTCAATTTTCGTCACATTTGCAGGGAATTTCACTTCGGATAGCACCCTGGAAAGAAGAACACGTGCAACTTCCTCGGCGCTCGCCTCCTCAGCATCGATAATGACGACATCTTCAGTTGGAAAAACATACCGTTTCCCGGATGTCTCAGCGATCACTTCTTCACCTACCGTGATCTTCATCCTCGGACAATTGCCCGCCAAAAGAACACGATGATCGAATTCGTCAACAATTCTCCTCATGATTTTTTTCAGTTCAGTGAAATCCATGATCATTCCATGATCCCCTTTCTCCCCATGAACGATCATCCTGAGCACGTAAACATGACCGTGAAGGCGACCACATTTAGGATGCTCTGTGATGAGGTGACATGCAGAAAACTTGATATTCGCTTCTCTTCCGTCGATTTCCAACCGCATACTTGACACACTTCTCATCCAATATATCTTACTTTCACTTTTTCATTCCTGCAATTGCGGACGCAAGCGCGATCGAATCAATGTAACTTTTCTTAGCTCTCGAAGTATCGATAAAAACCTTCTCAAGATTTAAAACAGGCGCACCGAGGGCGCGCCAGCCGCCAAGAAAATGAAGTGCCCTGAAAATGAGATTACCTGATATGCCATCAGGCGCAAGAATCAGATTTCGGTCTACGATAGCATTCTCGATGAGAATCTCGCAATCCTTCACATCGAGTCCAGACCCAGCAAAATGCCGAACAACGAAGTCTGCATCTTCGAGTGTTCTGTCGACAATGGGATGTCTTCCTCTATCCCCTTTCCTGCCACCAGAAAGCACCCCAATTTTCGGTTCCATGTTGAAATTCATGAGGAATTTGCTTCCGAGGTTGATAAATTCAATTTTCTCCTCCACCGTCCAGCCTTCGTCGACACCGACAGGACCGAGGAGAATAATCGTACCCTGTTTAGGCTGCATGAAAGCCGCTCTCAATATTCGTTTTAAAGAAAAAATTGTCTTAATGGCAGATATTGTTGAATTAGCATCCAAATTCCCCCGGACCGCTGCGTCGATATCGCCGGAACTTAATGCCTCTACGAGGCGCCTAGAATCATTGAATATGATGGGTTTTTCCAATCCAATTCTTTTTGTGGCTGAAGTGATGCGACGAACGCCCTGATTTCCCCCAACAAATCCGATTCCAACTCTCGCGTCGGAACCTCTTGCTACTTCCAGAATTGTGCGTGCCGTAAACACAAAGCATGATTATCGATGGCAATATTCTATCTTTTCGATTGAAGAAATGGAAAGTCCTAAGATGCTAATAACTTCATCCAAACGATTCCAATTCTGAATATTGTTGCCTTCTATCAAAAAATCACAAAAAGTCGAGATGATAGTCACTCCATCGTCTGATTCCAATCGCGATCTCAAATTCAACAGGCGTCAGAATCGGCTTCGGATATCTGAGAAAATCGTCGATCGCGAGGCGTGGACAAGCCGTAGATACATACGCGTCGGCTTCGAATGGTATCAAAAGATCGGGGTCGAATTCGTTCATTACGACGAGATCTGCTTTCTTACCATGATCTATCGCTTCTTTTCTCAGGCGCGTGGCGAGATGCAACCGATTTTGTCCGACCTTTGTGGATACGAGAATGAGGAACTTTTTTGCCGTCGAGGCTTTCGAGATTGCAGCATGTCTTTGTCTAAGGACCCTTTCAGTGAGATCCGCAAGGTCACGGACCTGCTGAGTAATAGGATCAAAAATTATGACTTTCTTTTTCGTTTCGATGGAAACAGCAAGGGGATGAAAATCGCCATTCCCAATGAAGAGAAACTGGTCAACGAGTTCAGAGATATCCTTTGCGGCCGAGATATCGCAACCTAAGACTTGTCCATCATATTTTGCTCGACCTTTTCGCCTTCCGATGAAGACCTGCTTACCGTTTTCTTCCAACCATTTTTTAATCTTTTCAAGTTCCCCGAGGAAAGGAATTGTCGTGATCAGTCCAATCCTGTTCTCCAACTTTGGAAGGAGTTCGACAAGATGAGTCTGATATTGAACCTCCGCACCGATCTCAACAAAAAGGACTCGATCATCGTAGGCTATTGTCGGTATTTCCGTATGACCGAAGTGCACGAGAACATCTGCAAACTCCGAAAAGTCCTTTGCAATATCGCATGCTCCATAACACGGATCTGCAATAATGAGCATAGTCGCATTGGTCCTTTTACCAAGTTCGTCAGCAATGAATTGCGAATAGATCTTGAGACCTTCGGGCATCTGAAGAGCGACAGACTTGGCATTTCTTTCATTGATCCATTTCGCCACGAAGTCGAGTTTGAAATCGTACAAGTCCATTCCCTTGCTTCAAATGAAGAGAAGAGAGCTTTCAGGTCAGCAGCTCAGCACCCTTCTCAACCTGCGTATAGCATGGGGAGGGTAGCTTCATTGCAGCTCGCCACAGGGCTTCTTTAGCGGCATTAAGTCCTTGCACAGTCGTGCGCACTGTCATTACAGCTTGATCAGGCTGAACCCTAGCAGCTGTACCCACCGGCTTTCCAAAGGCCGCTCTCATTCCGCCTGAAACCCGGTCAGCACCAGCTCCCGTTGCCATTTTGTGTTCCCTCAGCACGTTGTGAGGATAGACTCTGACTTTCAGGTGATAATTTGAAGTACCGATGCCTTTAGATAATACCCTATTTGCTGCAATACGTGCCGCTTCAAGAGCTGTATGCCTTATCTGGCATGATTCTTTTACCCTGAGAGAAAGTACAACTGGAAAGTCGCCTGCCGGGTTCCCGATGTCGAACTGGGAAATGCGCGGAGCTGGAACACCTCCCATGTACTCCTTCCGTGTGTACGCTTGTCCCTTTATTTGGCGATACATCCTTCCTGGTTTCCGTGCCATAGTAGATCACCAGTAACCCTATTAATCTGAGAGGTGGCTAGATTAATATTTTGGTATATAAGGCTGATGAGTAGTTCCGAAAAAACGATGATCCGATTTCTTTTTATCGAAATATGGTACTGTAACGAAAGTTATTGCGAAACCGCACCAATTGCTGAATACCGCAAAGAGAAAATATCTTTGATTGAATTTAAACACGAGGGAGAAACACGGGAAAGAAAAGGATCGATAACAAGGACGCGCATCGAATAGCGAAAAAACGAATTGAATATCTGCTAGCGTTAGCCGAATCAGAAGCTTTAAGAGACAATTTTTTGCGCGGAAAAAGATATGTGGAACTGGCAAGGCGAATCGGATTAAGAACAAATACCTCAATGCCAAAAGGCTTTATGTATTGCCGAAAATGTCTTAACCCACTGATTCCAGGTAAGAATTGCCATGTTAGGCTAAGATCAAATCGAGTAGTTATCCATTGTCATAACTGTGGAAACATCAAGAGGATACCTTATTTAAAAGAAAAAAGGAAGGCGAAAAAATGTCAAGGATTTCAAGAGCCGAGTTGAAACGCATGGGTACTGAGATCAAATCAAGTATCCATGTCGGCAAAGGTGGTATCTCAGAGAATCTAATCGAAGAGATTAGAAGCCAATTGAAGAAGCATAAAATTGTGAAGATTAAGATCCTTGAAGCAGCAGGTTTAGAAAGGATGACTGCTGCAAAAGAGCTTGCTGATCGGACACGATCGGAACTGGTCGAAGTAAGAGGTAACACCATTCTGCTCTGCGAAGCAAGTCTTTTTGAGCAAACAGAATGATAATGCCGTATAGGTGAGCCGATGCTGGATATCGCTTTGATCAGAAATAATCCTGACCTGGTAAGGGCCTCCCTTAGAAACAGAGGTTATCCAGAGAATCTTCTCGATGAATTTCTGAGAGTCGATGCCGAGTGGCGGAAAATGGTCGACGAGAGCAATCGACTCAAAAGGGTGAGGAATTCGGTCGCAGAAGAGATACCGAAATTAAAAGATGATGAAAAAAAGAACAAGATTGATGAAATGAAGAGAATCGTTGAAAGAATCAAGGAACTCGATACTAGAATTTCGGAATTGGAGAATGTGAGAAACGAAATTGTGCTCAACATGCCGAATATTCCTCATGATTCTGTTCCTGTGGGTCGCAGCAGTGAGGATAACATCACTGTCAAAGAATTTGGAAAACCGAGGGTATTTGACTTTCCGCCAAAAACACATTTTGAGATCGGCGAAGATCTTGACATCATTGATTTCGCTAGAGGCGCGAAGATTGCAGGATCCGGCTTTTATGTGATGAAAGGAGACGGTGCAAGATTGGAAAGAGCGCTTATCAATTACATGCTTGATGTTCATCGACAGCAGGGTTATATTGAAGTGTTTCCACCGGCAGTTGTTAACAGACAGGCAGTGATTGGCACTGGGCAATACCCAAAGCTTAAAGATGATATGTACTGGATTGAAAGAGATGACCTATGGTTGAACCCAACTGCTGAGGTACCTGTCACGAATCTCCACATGGACGAAATTTTTGACAAGAAGGATCTGCCGATTTATTATACCGCGTATTTGCCTTCTTTTAGAAGAGAAGCTGGCCGTCACGCTGACACAAGAGGGATTGTGAGGGTACACCAATTCAATAAGGTCGAACTTGTCAAATTTGTTCTACCAGAAAAATCATTCGATGAACTCGAAAGTCTTCTTCTTGACGCAGAGGCAATTCTTCAGGGATTGGAACTCCCCTATCGCGTGAAATTACTCTGCACGGGCGATCTCGGCTTCGCATCGGCAAAGACTTACGACATCGAAGCTCACGCGCCAGGAATAGACCTCTGGCTCGAAGTTTCCTCCTGCAGTTGTTTTACGGATTTCCAGGCAAGAAGAGCGAGGATTAAATACAGACCTGAACCCCATCTGAAAAGCGAATTTGTCCACACCTTGAACGGATCTGGAATTGCACTGCCGAGGACGGTTGCTTCACTTCTTGAGAATTACCAGAATCGCGACGGTACAGTGACCATTCCAAAAGTTTTGAGGCCATATATGCAAGGCCAAGAACTTATTGAATGATCTCAGACCGATGTTAAAAGGCGCCGATGAAAAAATGAATGATTTGAAACTAGTTGAGAAGATGCCATCGAGTTCACCAGAGCAAGACAAGAATAAGTATATTAGTTAAGGCGAGCACAGCGATCAGGATAGGAATCGCGATTTTACAGTAATCTTTCCATGACCAATGGATACCGTTTTTCTCTGCAACCGCCAGAGCGACGACGTTAGCAGACGCACCGATCGGTGTCGCGTTCCCGGCAATATCACACGCTAGTGCGGTTGTGAAGGTCAATGATCCCAAACTCGCTCCAGTATCAGCTGAAAGTGTCTTCAATACAGGAACCATCGCAGCTGCGACTGGGATATTGTCAAAGACCGCTGAGATGAGAGCAATAAACCAGAAAAGGAGTGTGGGAAGGATAATTGGATCTGAACCGGAAACACCCGCGATCGCGTGAGCAAATCCAGTCAACACACCAGCTGATTCCAGACCTCCTACCATAACAAAGAGACCGGCGAGGAAAACGATCGTGTGCCAGTCGATCTTCTGTATGAGTTCATCATATCTTCGTCTACCCAATAACAGAACAAGGGCGCCGCCCAGAACGGCGACAAATGCAACTAGTAGATCCAAAAGATTGTGGAGGACTAGCAATGTGACTGTAAATGCGAAAATGACTAAAGCAATTCGCATCTGTCTAAGATCCTTCACCGCCGAGAACGGATCTAGATCTTTATGCTGCTCCATGATTTCCTCTATGTTAACATGGCGCCTCCTGAAATTATGCCTATAGAGGATCATAAAAAGAAAGAGGTTGAAAAAGAAAACGATAACAGCGATTACGCCAGTATGCTCCACAAAATCCATAAACCCAAAGTTTAAGGCAGTCCCAAGGATGACATTAGGCGGATCGCCCATGATAGTAGCACTGCCGCCGATATTGGCCGAACATATTTGAGCTATGATCATCGGCAACGGCGGAATCTTGAGTATCGAGGCCACTTCAATGGTTAGTGAACTCATGAACACCATGACAGTAATCGAGTCCATGAATGCTGCCAGAAAGGCTGAGAGGCCACAAAATACAACAAAAATTTTTAGCGAGTCAAATTTTGTCAATTGCAGAAAATGGAGACCGATCCACCTGAAAAACCCACTTTCAGCAAGCGCTCCCACAAGGATAAACATACCAAATATCAGTCCAATAGCATTCCATTCAATCGATCTGATCGCTTCTTCTTCCGAAATGATACCGAGACCAACCATTAGAAGAGAGCCGACTATCACGAGTACAGCTCTATCAGCGAGCTCTAGAACCATTATGAGATAAACTATGCCGAAGATCAGTAGAGCCAATATCGCATTAATTTCCACGAGTGCATCCCGACCGGTATAACAATTCTGTGGAAAAAATACTTTCTCAGATATACGCTAAAGATACTGTAACGAATTTGTATTGGTAGTGATGGAAGAGATCTATGTTAACTCAAAAAACTACATCATCAATTTGGAAGATGGTAGAATCACAATTTGGTTTTGAAAATATGTAATGAAGAACAGTAGCAAAATCTTCAATAAAAGGTATAACTGGTTAGATCCTAAATCTTAAATAAGATTTCTAAAAAAAGAGCATATCGAGATTACAGTGACCCAACATTTTGAGATACTATTTCGATGCTGGATATCCAATCAAAAAAAGAAATGTCTTGAGAAGACTGAAAAGGGCAAATATGAAGCTGTATATTCGATGAGATTTCTGATTCAATTCACGCGATCTTTACGCCATTTTGCTTAAAGATTTTCTGCAGATTAGATATAAGATCCGAGCGGATCCTTCTGCTTTCAGTCGGATTGTTTGTAAACACGACTACCTCGTACCGTATTTTATTATCATTGATTCCAAGCGCAATTACCTCGGGTGCACGCTTCTCAACGATCCCTGCGACACGAGCTGCTGCGGATTTAACATAGCCCTCAACTTTTTCATAAGAGATATCATAAGAGATCTCAAGAACGAGAGAGATGCCATAGGTTCCAGATCGCGAATAGTTGTAGATCTTATTTCCGAGGATTTCTTGGTTTGGGATATCGATAATTTCCCCCTCAGGAGTTTTTACTTTCGTGTATACAAGTCCCTTCTCCAATACTTCACATTCAAGATTCTCTCCAATTTTTATGTAATCTCCGACATCAAAAAGATTGATCTCCATAATCGTAAAACCTGAAACGATATTCCGAGCGGTCGAATACGAAAAGATGATGCCAAGAATGATAAATGTGAATAAAATCGCGACTAAAAGAAACCCGACTAGTTCTAAACCCATAAGCGCAAAGAAGCTAAAAATTGCAGCGAACGCCGCTACTAGATAAAGCGCATATTTCAAGCTGATCTTAAAAAGATCGATCGCCTGTGGATTGAATCGTTTGGTCCTGAACTTATAATCCTCTAAAATTGCCTCAATTAATTTGACGATGAGATAAATAGCGAGAATAATAATAAAAATCGACACGATAGCTGCCTGATTTTTTTCAAGGAAATCTGCCAATGCAGTGTAGGGATCAACGCCTGGAATCATTGATATGAGTACGAAAAGGATGATTGCGGCGACTATAATATATAGAACATAACTCAAGAACAAAGTTGTGAACTCAACTGCACTTGTATGAATAGTTCCGTCCTTTAATGATCTTATCCTCGCATTTTTTGAAATTCTTCGTAGAATCTTCCCTGCCAAGATCGTGAGAAGCAAAAGAACGATAATGAAAATGATCTCAATTATGTATCCAGAGAAATAGTTCCATATATTCTCCTTAAAGAATTCTGAAACAAAAGAGGCAACATAGATTAGCGAAAAAATGAGAAAAATAATAATTAGCGACTTGATCGTACGCGCCAAAAACTCAACAACGTCCGCATCAAAATACTTGCCTTCCTTAGTCTTCATCCTCTCAAAGTGTTTTGAGACGTATGACCATAGATAGAGGGAAACGACAAAAAGAGCAAAAAATGCCAGAATAGCCCAGCCGTACTCCTCGAGCCAATTGGTGTTTCCGACTTCAAGAGCATACATCGTGCCGCAAATATCCATACATTGGGATATCCATTAGGAATATATTGAAACTTCGCGAGATTAATGATATATCAATTGCTTGGCGAAGAATACCTCTGATTAAAAGCTCTGTAAATAGGCTCAAGCAATTAGAGGCCTTGAGGAAATAAGGATACCTTAAATATCCATATATCGACATTCTTTTCGGTTCCTGTATTGAATAAAGGAGAAAGAATAAGACCAGGCACGCCACAAATTCGCAATCCGAGATTAATCTTCATCCTCTCACCATATCCGCCCAAAGCATACGAGATCGCGGGGATATTTGCCTCGATGATTGCTTCAAATCGGAATGTCCCACCTAATGGCACACTCAATAGCAATTCCGGAACGCCGATGGAGCCAAAAGCCTCGAATCGAACGTACACATCATCGAGGATCGAAGAAATGTTTTTTCCAAAAGAATCGGAAATGCCGGGTGTCGCAACTCTCTTGATAGCTTTCACGATGATCGAGGAAATATTCTCAAGTGCTTTCTCGATAAAATCTCCCGTCGCCACTAGGCTCAATGCAAATCCAGATTTCGCTGCTGAGGTCGCGTCAGATACTGCAATTTCAACAAATATACGAAATTCTATTATCGAATCCCCGATTGTGCGAATGCATCTTTCCGTAATGTTGTGCAAGATTTTTTTCACCAATGTTCCCAATGCATTGAGGTCAGTGCTTGAGAGGGAGAGGTCAGCGAAAACCTGAGCTGCGGCATCCCAAAGTGTTTTTCTTACCCATTCTGTGCTCGAAGGCGTAATGGTTTTTTTGCCGTTCGGCCTACCACAGCTCTCCGACTTGAACACCCATCGATCTCCCCCATCATAAGCGCGTTGCCACGTACGATCGTCGTTGTAAAAGTCAGTTGTCCATGGCGTTACATCAACGCGATGACCCGACGAATCCAGCAATACAATGCATTCACTCAGAGGGAACTTTCTCTCTCCACCGTTATCCAAAGCTTGCCCAGAAAGGACAATTATCTTGTACGATTTCGGGAGAATCTGATCATCACCAATTGTATCTATTTTCTGAACGCCATGTGAGGTTTCTATCCTCCAGCCTGAAAGACTGATCGCATAATCAGTGGGATTGAAAAGCTCGATCCACTCACGCCCAAAGTCCGTACCAGGAGGGTTCTGTTCATATTCGTTGATGACTACATGATTTGCTACTGGATAGTTATATTTCATCTCAAAGCCAGCGTCAATCGAACCAACAACGCCTGGTATTGGAAGAGGGATTCTAGATAGGAATTGACCAATGATAGGGACCTCGGCCAGAGAGAACCGCAAACTCTTATACTGTATAATTTCTGGCATGTGGAATTCGAAGGAGGTATTACCAAATAGACCCTTCACTTCGATAAAATGATTGAAGATTTTCATTAGTGGATCGATGACGATATCAAGACTCCATTTTCCATTTGCGATTGTCGCATTGGAAATCAAATCGTAATCGCCTTTAGCAATTTTCAAAAATCTCACAGAGATCGAGAGTTCCGTCTCTCCGCATGATAAGAAAGATGTGATCTTTAGAATATCTTTTGTAGAGCCAAGTGCGAGATCAAGAGGATTTATTGCGATTAGGAATCTGAGGCCATAAATCGTCAAATTGAACTGGATTTCACCTAACAATGAAAGGATTTTTTCGACAACCCATGAAAGAGCGGAATTTGTCCCACATTCGAAGAATTTTACAATGTTAGTGATGATGTCTTGCAGTGAATCTGAAAGAATTTGGATCGCCTTTACAGCATATGAAAGAGCTGTTGGAAGAATCGTCCTGGCGAAAGAAAATATGTGAGTTACAATGTTAAAAATTAATCCTACGCCGCCGCTTATCTTTGTCCAGACATTCTCCAAAAAGTTGACGATATCTTTTCCAAGCGTTGAGGTTGATTCATAATAGACCCCTTCTAGCGGCCAACCACTCTGGACTGAAATTGAAAAGGTCATATTGAAAGTTACCCAGTCACCAACACTCAGCGGTATGGATGAAATGAGAGGATTTGTATCCAAGTCTGATGAAATTGAAAGATAGAGTGAACCAGATGCTGAAACCTCCCATTGCGTGACATATGGAGAAAATGAAAGGTTCTTGAGATCCGTGAGATGCCTATTTGGATAGAATTCAGATGATGGGGTATACTCCCACGGTTTTGTGATTTCAATAGCATAAGGATTTTCTATTTCCGACGGGGGTCCATTCGTATTGATTCTCTCTTTGTTGAATGCACATTCCACTCTTATGACTTCGCGGGTTGTAGTCCCATCTTCAGCCAAGAGAGTGAATCCCTTCATTTCAGGAAGTGAAATTAGAATTGGATCAGTTCTTAGGCTGAAGGCACTCTCCATCTCATCGAGTAAGCGAAGAATCGCTTTCATTAGAATATCCTCAATGCCTGGAATTTCTTCTGTGCAACCGAATGCAAGATTTCCTAAAGTTCGAGCAAAAAAGCTGATAGAGCTCCGTGATGGAAGATGACCAAATACGTCTTTAAAGATGCCAATAACCCGCTCCACTTTTTTGTCAAACGACTCTTCGATTCTTTCTCTTAGCCCCCAAGTTGATGAACACTTTATTTCTGAGTAAACCTGATTGACTGCGATTCGCAGAGATTCGCTTCCGAAGTCCTGTAATTGAGGTACAATATTGTTGACAACTGCATTAGCAAGCGATTTAATCGCCTGATCGACGGTAGCATTGCGATTGAAAATCTCCTTCCAATTCATGTCTATGAAATCGATCAGCGCCTCGCCCATTTTATCAATGAGAAGAGAAGCGTTTAGGGCTTCGTCGATCGCTTGTTTAATCTCTAATCTGCCGTTCTCTACAGCTTCCTTGAGCGACTCCTTCAAGGAAGAATGGTAGTGATTACCATCCATCGCATTTCCAGTGATTTCCACCAGCGGCAGAAATTTTTTGTCGAGAATACTACAGGCAATTGATTTCACAAAACTCTCAAGCGTTTCAGCTAGTTCGCAGGTGCTAATCCTGTATTGAACGGCGAACTCTTTCCAGATTTCAACTGAAAATAGATCTAAAGATGCGAAATCAATAGGGTACGTTCCATCCAAATAAAAAGAGCGGGTTTCATTGAAGTCGTTTATTAACGTAATAATTCGACCGGGGATTTCGATCATGTCATCTGGCCATCCGTAATTGAAATATCGATACGACCAATCAGGGTATCCAGCATCTTCAAGTCTTGATTGAATCCATTTGATGATCGATTCCTTAAGGATGTCCTTGTGAAATACATAATTGATCAAGGATGAAACAGCAAGATCTGACACGTCGCCGATTTGATCGATAAATTCGCATAAGTCGATTATGTGAAAATACTCTAGCCACCTCAGAACAAACACATCAGCGACTGCATACAGCGTCTGAGCAAGCAGGATATTCAAATCATACTCTCTTGACGAGAATAAATCAAGAAAGAGTTCCGCAGGATCAATCGAGCTAGATATGTTTCTATCGAACAACGATGATATTCCATCCGATGAGCTGCTATTGAGAAATGACGACAGGATAAATGCACCGTCTAAGGTTCGCAGGTACTTGCGCTGCTCCAGTAGTATCGCAAGATTCAACGCATTTTCAACATCTCTCTCCGTGAGAATATTCTCCGTGCCAAACGTGCCGTGCTTTGAACCCACACCATAGCCCCGCAGAACTCTATCCTGCACCAGCGCCATCAATTCGTACCGAACAATATTCTCAAGCTCACTCCGTTCCCCTGAGATTGCATTTGAAAAAGATTCGAATCGATTATGGAGAAATGGAAAGGGCAGATAGATCGGTCTTGAAATTTCAAAATTCTTTGCGAGATCACCAGTCGTCGAGTTGGCAACGATGCAATAAGTTCCTCGTAATGAGAAGTATGCAGGTATTGTGGCACCATTCCAATCCGTGGAATAGTTTGTGTTCCCATCGTATGGTTGTGGGTAAAGCTCTTGCAAACTCATTTTCAAGAACGTCAAATGAATATTCAAATCCTTGACGAATATCTGGCATTCACCTATCAGGAGGGGAAAAGTGTTATTCAAGTATTGCTGCAAATAACTCGCGAACAAGTCATTGATTTCGCTTTCGTCCCTTCCTGCGACGTTCTTAATTGCATCCACTGCAAGAAAATAGGCTTCCTGTTCTAGCTGGTTTGCAGCTTTATCGGCCGATTGGATCAGCTTTTGGATAGTATCTACTGACATCTTCTGGTCATTCTTTCTTTCTTCTAGATTAGAAATCAAAACGATGCTAACTGAGGCGATCAACAATATAATCACTGCAATGAGCGAAAATGCCATTTGGCCAGTTTTTGACCGCTCAGGACTCCATGATCTCTTTTTCAACCATTTTTCTATTCCTGCGACTCCTGACATCAAATTAGTCGAAGTGATGCGACATAAAAACCATTTGAACTAACTGCAAACTACAACCTGAATCAAAAGGGATTTTGCGGACCAATCATTAGTGGAGAATCTACAGCCGCCCGATTAGCTGTTCTAAAATCTGGATACAAATTGAAAAGTCGGATTACGGCTTTACTTCGGGAGGATGCGCTTCATGAAGAGGCGACAACATGAAAACCTCAAGGTGTCCTACCAGAAACGGATTGTCGGAATAGCCACAAATCGAGTAATCCGGTGACGCGATAAGCGCCGTTCTCCCGTCAGATATGACATCTGTCGCAATAAGATCAGACCGCCTGTGAACTCGTGTGCAATCTGGGACTTTTACAAAGGGCTCAGCAACGATAATGACCTCAACCCCTCTGTTTACAGCTTCTCTAAATCGTTGCGAGTGCAGTGTCCGAATGGGAGCCATTGAAGGTGTCGACAGAAAGAATCGAGTTGTAGCTCCATCGAGCATTTCACCAATTTTTGCAAGTATTTTATCTCTTCCCATAATCATATAGACTAACTGGGGCGTCCCCTTCTCACTGAGAACTCCTTGCAGATTCTCTAAAATGTCGAACGCTTTTCCAATCGCCTCTGTGATGTTTTTCTTGAGTTCCGTCGGTGAAACTGGGTAAAATACAGCTGGCCTACTTTCATTCATTCGGACGAAACCCTTCGATCTCAAACTCTCTAAAGTCTTATAGGAGGAAGTTCTGGGTATACCTCCGATTCGAGCAACTTCCTCTGCTGTACCATGACCCTGAGCGACGAGGGCGATATATGCCCTTGACTCATAATCGGATAGGCCCACTCGACGTAGCGAGACCAATATTTCACTATAGTCGCCGCCGAGATCTATCAAATTAAATTGATTCTTTCTCTCGCTCTTCATGGTTGATCTTGTAGCTAACAAAGCGACATAAGTATTAAATCATTATCTGAATAATCGAAGCGTCCGAGCTGATCACGATGATAGCAAGAGAAAGCGCGCTCGCAAGGGGACTTCCTAAGAAGACAGAGTCCCTGTGCCCAGAGTGCAAAAGGATTGTGGCTGCGACGATTTTTGAGTCAAATGGGAAGGTGCTGATGGAAAAGGAGTGTCCGTCACATGGAAAATTCGTCGATGTATATTGGTCAGATGTTGATCTATATTTGAAGGCAGAGAAGTTTGCTTACGATGGAACAGGGGTTCTTAATCCTGCGATCAAAGGGGCAAAGACATGTCCAAATGAATGCGGCCTTTGCGACCTTCATCTCAGCCATACTTCACTTGCAAACATTGATCTTACAAATAGATGCAACCTGAAATGCCCGATATGTTTCGCAAACGCGAACGCCGCCGGCTATGTATATGAGCCTTCATTCGAAGAAGTTGTTGCAATGCTCAAGGCACTTCGAGACGAGAGACCGGTACCTACGCCAGCCATTCAATTCTCAGGTGGAGAGCCGACAATTTACCCAAGGTTCATTGACGTCATTAAGAAGGCAAAAGAAATGGGTTTCGCTCAGATACAAATTGCAACAAATGGATTGAGACTGGCCGAAGATGAAGAATTTCTCAGGGAAGTGGCGGAAGCGGGACTCAATACAATTTATCTCCAATTTGACGGCCTTCGGGAAGACATATATGTCACGACAAGAGGGAGACCGCTTCTCGAAATCAAGAAAAAGGTGATCGAGAATTTGAGAAAGATGGAAAGGCACCCTTCAGTTGTTTTGGTACCAACCGTAGTAAAAGGCGTAAACGACGATCAGGTGGGACCGATTCTCAGGTATGCGATTGAGAACTCTGATGTTATAAGGGGAGTTAATTATCAACCCGTGGCTTTCACTGGCAGAATTAGTAGAGAAGAACGAGAGAAACACCGGTACACTCTTACCGATCTCGTTCACGACATCGAGACGCAAACCGGGTATGCCAAAAAAGAAGATTGGTATCCTGTTCCAACGGTTGTCCCGATTTCAACGTTTGTCTCTTCGATCCTTAATCAACCAAAGGTGACATTTACGGCTCACCCTCATTGCGGTCTCGCAAGCTACCTTTTTGTTCAGGACGTTAACAATGTCGTCCCGTTGACGAGATTCGTTGATGTCGAGCCGCTTTTCAAGGAACTTTTCGCCCTATCTCAAAAAACAGAGAAATCGAGTATCAAATTCCCTGCGAAAGTCAAAGCCTTGCGGATTCTCAAGAAGTACATCGACAAGAAGAAAACGCCAGAAGGTCTTGAATTATCAAAATTCCTCAGATTGATGAGTACTGTTTTCAGTGATGAAACCAAAGAGGGTTTAGCAGAATTTTCGTGGAAGATGATGTTCGTCGGGGGAATGCACTTCCAGGATGCGTATAACTACGACATTGAGAGAGTCAAGAGATGCGTCATTCATTATGCGGTTCCTGACGGCAGAATCATACCTTTCTGTGCCTACAACGGTGGACCAACATATCGAGAAGAAATCGAAAGGAAATTCTCGATTCCTCTTGAAGAATGGAGAAGAACCAGAGGAACCGAATATACCTGATTACGGAGGATTTGCCGATGATTGCTGTGGTTGAAAGATGTATGCACTGTGGTGCATGTGTTGGCTCATGCCCGAGCAATGCGATCTATCTGAATGAGGTCATACTCAGTTTTAACTCCGATTGCACAAAATGTGGACGATGTGTGAAAGTTTGTCCTGTTGGTGCGATCAAGATGGAGGCTGGTGATTAAATGATCGCTGGAAAGTACGACGTGATCGTCGTCGGTGCCGGACCTGCGGGTAGCATGACGGCAAAGCACGCGGCACAGAATGGAGCAAGTGTTCTAATGATCGAGAAAAGACAAGAAATTGGCTCCCCTGTCCGGTGCGGCGAAGGAATCTCCAAGGCATCACTCGATGAAGTCGGCATAAAACCAGATAAAAGATGGATCGCTGCTGAAGTCGATGGTGCGAAGATCGTGTCACCGAGTGGGCATGTTTTCACAATCAACGAGAGAATGGCAGGAAATGAAGTGGGGATGGTTCTGGAAAGGGTTCTGTTTGACAAGGCACTTGCTGCTGATGCAGCTAAAGCAGGCGCGGAGATCAGAGTCAAAACATCGGCCGTCGGCCTGAGAATCGAAAATGGAAAAGTTAGAGGCGTTAAAGTCGTTTCTCAAGGCGAACCGATGGAATTTGAAGCGGGATGTGTTGTCGGTGCTGACGGTTTCGAGTCGCAGATCGGGCGATGGGCTGGTCTTGATACTACTCTGAAACCAAATGATATAACAAGCTGTTTTCAATACAGATTGACAAATATAGATCATGATTTTAGATACTGCGAATTCATAATCGGTAGCGTCGCTCCTGGGGGTTACATCTGGATTTTCCCAAAGGATGAACACACAGCCAATGTGGGAATAGGGGTCTTGCTTTCAAAAATCAAATCGCCTGGCCAGGTCAAGCAATTACTGGATAGATTCATCGCGAAAGATGAGAGACTCAATAAAGGACAACCACTTGATGCCGTGAGTGGTGCAGTTTCTGTCTCACCACCGCCTGACAAATTAGTCAAGGATGGACTCTTGCTCGTAGGCGATGCAGCAAGGATCATTGATCCGATAACTGGTGGTGGCATCGCTCATGCATGTATTTCTGGCATGCTCGCAGGTAAAGTCCTCGGGGAAGCAGCTCAGGAAAAGGATTTCAGCGAAGCGAAACTGATGGAATATGAGAATTTGCTACGCAACCGCTTAGAGAACAAGTTGTGGCGAAACTGGATGGCTAAAGAGAAGCTCATCACGCTCAGCGATGAGACATTCGACAAGCTCGTACAGACTCTTGCCGAGGTTGGCGTCGAGAAAATGTCCGTCGGGAATATTTTAAAGGTGATAAAGTCGCGCCATCCAGAACTCGTCAAAGAATTTGAAGATTTGATATAGATTTAATATCAAATGTACCCGATTGAGAATTCAAAAAACATACAAAAGGATTGGTCAAGAGGTTATTCGATCAATCAAAATTTTTTACAATCAAACCTGGGGCACCAGTTTCAACGATAAAGGGGGTCCCGCCCTTTTTTCTGATCGCTTCACTGACTTTAGTTGGCTGATCGGTGAGAGCGATTATACTACCACCGCCCCCAGCTCCTGTAAGCTTCGCACCGAAGGAATACTGCGCCGCTGCTTCGATCAATTTCTCAAGTTCTGGCGTCGAGACGCCGAGGATCGATAGCAATTTCTGATTTTTCTCCATCAGTTGGCCAAGACCAACCTGGTCACCACTTCTCAGCTTTTTCAGACCCTCAATGGTGATTTGCCCGATCTCCTCCACAACCTCATTGCCAAATCTGTTCTTTTCGACGAATCGCCTTACCTTTTCGACGAGAGGGCCCGTCGGAGCATTGATGCCAGTATATCCAATAACAATCTTCATTGCAGGTACATCGCAATGATGGATGAACCAACACTTTGAATCATTTCTGATTTCCCAGAGCAGCTGATCTCCTGGTGTCTTGTCGATAAAGACACCACGACCGTGTGTACAAGTTGAAGTATCGATTGGACTGGCCCTTCCTTGAACGGTTAATTCAATACCGAACGACCTTTCGGCGACTTGTCTTTCGATGATACTACCGTGCATCGCTTGAAACGCCCCGATTAGTGAAACCGTAATAGCAGCCGAAGATCCAAGGCCAGATCCAGATGGTAAATCAGAATCAATTTCGATTTTCAATGGTTGACTGTTCCAATATTTATCAATGGCTGTGTAGATATAGGGATGTTGCTTATTCGAAAGCACCTGGCCGTTGACAGTGAACTTGTTGGAAGGAGATATACTGCATCGCAACCTGAGGTTGATCGCAAGAGCGATGGCTGGCTGCCCAAAAACTACGGCGTGCTCCCCGAAAAGGATGATTTTGCCTGGCGCTGAGCTTTTCAACATCCAGGCGCTGATTCTATTAGCAGTGATTAAACATTTCGTTTGGAATTTTCATACCGACTCATTTCTTACTCTCTTTTGCCATTAAGATAAATATACTCGTCATAATGGCAAGAAATCCCGCGAGTGCAAACGGTTGATAGCCGATTCCGTCTAATGAGGAGCTTGCGACGACGGAAAGAATTAAGGGCCCCACGATAAAACCTAAATCGCTCATTGTTCTGAATATCCCCATCACGAGTCCAAGCTGGCCCTCATCAGCTGTGTCCGTTACCCAAGCCATGATAGGACCAGAAAATCCAAAACCAAATCCCAGACCAGCCATTATAGTAACGAGAGAGATCGTGGACTTTGCAAAAGGGATTGCTATTGTTAGCAAGCCAATAATGAAAAGACTTGCAAACATGAAGTTTTTCCTTCCATACCGATCCGTCAACGATCCAACTGGCAACATTGTTAAGAAATTTATGAGGGCAGCAATTGCGAGCACGCCACCGATCATTCCGACGCTCAACCCAAGATTCTTGCTCGCGAAAATCGGAACAAGAGTGGAAACGACCCCCATACGAATGAAAAAAATCGCGAATATCGCAAGATTGATCGCTACGAGGGTATAATTTTTGAAAATGCTTGTAATGCTCCGAAGATTCGTTTGCAATAGACTCTTGGAGGATGTGATAAGCTCTTCTCCGATCCCGAAGTGCACGAGTAAACATGACAAAAGGGATGAAACGCCATAAACAATGAACGGCATGCGGAGACCGAAACTTTCGCCGATAAGACCACCCAGCGCAGGGCCGCACACAGATCCCAAAAGCAACATGCCGAGATAGAAGCTCATGTACCTTCCGCGATGATCATTTGGCGCAATTTTTCCCATACATGTGAAAGAAGTGACTGTGTAAATTGCATAACCGACCCCACTAAGCACCCTTCCGAATAAGAGCATTGAATAATTCGATGCAAAAGCACATATCAGTGCGGAGAGGAAAATAAAGAATAATCCTGAAACCATTAGCCTTTTCGCACCGAAGCGATCAAAGAGATACCCACTGGGGATATCTAGTATTACACTCGCTAAACCGAAACTTGATACAAGAGCACCGACAAGTGTCAGTGAAACACCAAAGGCTAACGCATAAAATGGAAGAATTGGAGAAATCAATGAGCTTCCAAGTAATGCGACAAAGGCCACAAAAGAAAGGATGAGGGTGTACCGAACATTGGGGTTCATCGTTTTTCCGATATCGTTTTCCGATGCCGTTCATTATTAGTGAACGGAAATCTCGATCATGATTCAAAGACCGTAACGCTCACTGACCTCTTCAAGAAGCTCGTTTGGCGTTTTCCCATTAAGTTCCCTACGGGGTTGGTTCCACCACTTGTTTTCAAATTCGGTGAGCGCATTCATGAATTGTGTATCATCGACGAAATCGGAACCTATTTCTTTCTCAAACTCCTCCTGGAATGATTGCAATAAATCGACGTCATATTCATGGTTAATAACCATTACAGCCAGATAATCATCCAAGTTGCGGGCAAGAACTTTTGAAAGATTCTCTGGCAGAATATCCATTACCATGTCGAGTATTGCGTTTGAAAGCGCTAAGAACATCAATTCCCTCTTGGATCGCTCAGGCATTTCCTCACTATCAATAACCGATGTGAGACCATCGAACCAGATGTCTCTTAAGATATAGGACCTCGATGGATTCTTATCGAAAAGCTCCCTTTCGGCACTTTCCTCACCCGTCTTCTTATTCTTTTTCTTTCTCTCTGCGGCTTTATTTTTGGCCGCTGATGACTCGGTTTGCTTTCTTTCTTCCCTCGACACAGTCTTACTCTCCCACAACCAGGGCTGCTACGACCAGATCAACGAGGTCTTTGACCTTCCAATCTGGGAAGCCTCCCCATTTTATGCTGTCTTCGAGATTCTGCTCACACCAGGGACAGCAACTGATGATCGCTTCCGCACCTGTTTCCCTGACCATCTCAAGCCTTCGGCTTCCGATCATCGCCGCTAAATTAGGTCTCGCCGTTTTGACCCCGCCGCCAGATCCACAGCAGGCACTATTCTCTCTGATCCTGCTCATTTCAACGAATTTTATGCCAGGGATTGACTTGAGAACCTTTCTCGGCGGATCGAAAATTCCGCCAGCACGACCAAGATGACAAGGGTCGTGATAAGTCACGGTCATATCGTTGGCCGGCGAATACTTCAAAGTAAGCCTCCCATTTCTTATAGCATTTCCCAGTATTTCAGATATGTGATAGACATCAATACCGTAGTCTCCGAACCATTCGCGGTAATCTTCTTTCCATGCCTTATAGCAGCCAGCACACGTTACAACAATTCGCTTTGCGCCAGCCTTTTTCATCGATTCGATATTCGCTTTAGCCATTTCCTTAAAAAGTTCAATTTCTCCGACCCTGAGAAGAGGAGATGAACAGCAACGTTCTTCCTTTCCAAGATAACCGATTTCTTCCCCAAGCGCCCTGAATATTCTTACAACGTTGACAGAGAGATTCGATCTGAGAAGCGACGGAGAACACCCTGCAAAAAACATCGTTTCCGATTTAGTTGGCAAATTGAAATCCTTAGCCCATCTGACCCGTTGTCCACGGGGGACTGTCCAGGGGTTCCAATAATTGCGTATCGATGCGATTGCGACCTTGTGAGGCGGTAGGGGAGCGAGTCCTTTCTGCATCGCCATCGCACGCAATTTTTCAACAGCTTTCTCTGGAATTTTAATTTCTTGAGGGCAGACGGCCCAACAATTCTTGCATGTCGTGCAGTGATACATCCCCTCAACGAGCGCGATACTGACTCTGTCCAGGATATCCCTCTTATCCAACGATAATTCGGCAAGCTTTCTCATTGAAATTGGACCGGCATACTCATTCCATATTTCGGCGATAACTGGACATATAGAAACGCACGCCCAACACTCGATGCAACTTCTCAGCTCCTTGATCGGTTCGATGTCCTCCGGCATGATGATCTCTGGCCTTTTTGGTTTGGAGGCCCTCTCAGTATAAGGTCTCAGCGTGAGAAATCTCCGATATCCTTTTTCAAGATCAACCACAAGGTCCTTGATCACTGGGAAAAAACGGAGTGGCTCTATTGTGATTTCCGTTGTCCCAACAGGTATTTCTGTCTTACAGGCCGGCGCAGGTTTCCCGTTGATCATGACAGTACATGATCCGCATTGGCTCGCCCTGCAAACCCATCTGTATGCCAGTGATCCGTCATAGAACTCGTGAATGTAATTTAACGCATCTAGAACCCTCATCTTTTCGACATAAGGCACCTCGTAGGTTTCGTAGTGAGGCGAGTCGTCCAGATCAGGATCGTATCTGAAAATGCGAAGTCTGATGGTCTTTTCAGCCATCGGTCCCGCCTCCGATGGCATCTGGCTTGAGTTTTGTCAAAACTACAGGGGTAGGATAGACGATCATCATGCCATTTTCTCCCTTTCTTACGTTGATATTGACAAGCCAGTTTAGATCATCTCGCTTAGGAAAATCAGATCTATAATGCGCTCCTCTGCTTTCTTTCCTGAAGAGTGCAGATCGAATGATTGCCTCGCAGGTCAACAACATATGAGGCAGAACGATCGCATCATACCATTCAAGGTTATATTTCTTTGACCCAGCAACTCCGATTCTCGATATTTCCTCCCTCAACCTTTCGATTTCACTGAGTGCGAATTCGAGCTTATCACCATCACGGACAATTCCAACATATTTCCACATAATCTCTCGGATTTCTTCTTTCAATAACTGAGGTTTCTTGCCAGGCCGGAAAAGAGAGTCCAGTCTTGTGACTTCTTCATCCACCTGATCTTTCACTATAATGGGTTTAGATGATTTCCTAGCGTAAAGCGCCGTGAACATTCCAGCCCTCGCACCAAAAACCTGAGTTTCGGCCAATGCATTACCACCGAGTCTATTCCCACCATGCACACCAGCTTCAGCCTCACCAGCAGGATAAAGTCCCTCTACTGTCGTAGAACGATTGTCCTCCTCTCTTATCTTGATACCTCCCATGAAGTGATGTGCCGTGGGCGCAACTTCCATCGGCGCTTTAGTGATATCAACATCAGCAAAATTCTTGAATTGTTTTACCATCCGCGGCAACTTTTTTCTGATATATCCAGGGTCTTTGTGCGAAATATCAAGATAGACGCCACCCCTGGAAGTTCCGCGACCTGCTTGTATTTCTGAATAAATACTCCGTGCAACGACATCCCGCGGGGAAAGCTCCATCTGAGTGGGGTTGTATCTTGCCATAAATCTCTCCCCGAGAGCGTTGATCAAAATTCCCCCCTCGCCCCTGACGGCTTCGGTCACTAAGATTCCTCTAGCAGACTCGGGATAGATCATTCCCGTGGGATGGAACTGCACTTGTTCCATATCCATTAGCTCAGCCCCGATATCATAGGCCATCGAGTAACCATCTCCAGTCGCTTCATCGGGATTCGATGTGACTTTATAAACTCTACATCCGCCACCAGTTGCCAGAACCGTTGCTTTCGATTTGAATACAAGATAATGACCAGTTTTCATCTCAATGCCAAAGGCGCCGACGCATCTCCTATCATTATTCAGTAAACGTGTTATCATGACCTCATCCATATGTCGGATACCACGCCTGCGAGTTTCTTCGACAAGTGCCATGAGCATCTCATGACCTGTCTCATCACCAAGGTAGCAGGTTCTCGGATGACTCTGTCCGCCGAAGGGTCGCTGGGCGATTTTCCCTTCTGGCGTACGATCGAAAACTGCGCCGTATTCTTCGAGATCAAAAATTCTATCAGGAATTTCTTTGACAAGAATCTCAACAAGCTTCTGGTTGTTGAGAAATGCACCCTCAACAACCGTGTCCCTGAAATGCTCATCAATCGAATCAGTGGGATCCTTATTACCTAACGCTGCGTTAATACCGCCTTCTGCCATGACGGTGTGAGCCTTTCCGGGAAGAGTTCTAGATACAATGAGGACGTCTACGTTATATTTACTCGCTTCGATTGCCGCGCGAAGGCCAGCTCCACCGTTACCGATGACGAGGACATCCGTTTCGATCGTTCTATATGCAGCGGGCATTCCCATCACAACGAAAAGGGCTTAGGATAAACCCCAATTAAATATTCTTGCAAAAAAGTAAATAAATTAATTCTTGAGGATTAGAAGACAAGGATCTTTGGAGACTATTACATTCATCATTACTGCACCATGAAGTGGTTTCATGCAACACTAGAACGAAGCTCAAAATTAGACGATAAACCTGAAAAGAAGGGTCTTTAAATCATTTTCATGGGGTTCAGTTTCAATGGAAAATTCTCTAAGAGAATGATTAAAATCAATGAAACCAAATCATATTCATGACGACGGTCTGCGTCACATCAAGAAGCGAAAGTCTTGAGCCACCGTTTGAACCCGAATTTCTGTTCATATGTTTTTTCCTGATAAGCAATGAAAAACAAAGAAATAATGGAAAATTCTGAAAAATATTGAGTTCATTAATGAAGCTGCTGGACTGAAAGCCGTGCGCTCTGACTGAAAGCCGTGCGCTCTAATTGAGGAGAAGGTTGAGATCGCCGTGACAGACTCAATAGGGCCTGCTGCGACGAGAGAATTAAACAATGCAGGCATCAAATTAAAAGTGATCCTACAAGCGGCGACGGTTTGAAGGCACTTGAACATCTGGAATGAGATGAAACGGTGGCGGGAATGACCCATTCCTAATTGTAGCCCTGACTCCTTATTTGCTGAACCTCAACATCAAAATAAATTTTCAGCCGAAGAAGATTCGGAATCTACGAGCGGAACCACATTACAACCATCAATAAACGCCACGCGATATCCTTCCTCTTATTGATCTCAAAACCATTTGAAAACGATAAGTGTCGCAAACGTTGAATTGAATTCAGCTTGATTAAATCTTTTCGATTAAACAGGAAACTTATGATAGAAGCTTGCTGAAGAGACCCAAGTTCCGTAACTGAATTCTAGTGCTGGTTTTGATTTCGCAGAAATCATGAGGAAATAATCGATCAAAAAATCAGTAAAGATAGTGGAACTAAAAATTGTTTCAAGACACGAAGATGCAAAATATACTTCAAATATGTGAAAGTGCGAGGGGCCGGATTTGAACCGGCGAACCTCTTCAGGAACAGATCTTGAGTCTGTCGCCATTGGTCGATGATTTCTGATTTCATCATTGACCAGGCTTGGCTACCCTCGCACTACGAATTCTCCTAAACAACAGGTTCCTAATTAAACCTTATTCGCAATAAAAAGTTTAGTCTCATATACCAGGTCTCGTAATTGAAAGAACTTATTGAACGGGATCACTATCGCAAAGATGCGAGGTTATATACGAAAAAAATAGTAATAGAAAATCTACACCTGGCTAGTAAATTTGCCATGCGATATCGGCAGATACTGAATTGGACGCATGACAATTTTTCTAATTTCTTTTCTCTTCTTTGCTCTAGCCAACAATTTAATTGCTGATTTCATATCAACAATCGCCGATATCCACATGTTCGACTTTGGATATTTATACATGGATTGATATCACTGCCCAGTGAAATCCTTGACTGATCATCGTCTTTCGAAGTTGATCAACGCTATGTTAACAAGGCCGTCAGCCATCCGATCGATGATGAAATTAGCCGATGAAAGAAACATCCGAAAAATGGGACTCGATCCAAGGGATGTCATATCATTTGGCGGCGGTTGGGTCGGACATCATGCACCTGACCGTTTGCGAGAGATTTATGCAGATATATGCCTAGATCGGGAAAAATTTCATCGCGCAGGAGGCTATCCGCCAATTCCTGGCATACCAGAATGCAGAAGAGCGTTAGCTCATATGGACGAATTTCTTTTTGGCGTTAAGGCAAGTGAGGCCAATATTCATGTTGGCGCATCCTCCACTGAGCTTACTTATGACCTCTTACGTGTGCTCGCCGATCCCCATGATAACATCCTCTTGCTCGACCCTACATATGTTAATTATCATGGTCAACTCGTTCTTGCTTTGACGGATTGGACAGGAAATCAATCTTGCAACAATGGCAAGTCCCATGTTCCCGATGCAAGAATCATACATCTAAGGGTCTTCGATCCAGTTCTGTGGGAATACTTCCCCGATGTTGATCATGCAATTACTGAGCTCGAGAGGATTTTCAAAATCTATAGGCCAAAGGTCATGATGCTTGCAAGCCCCGACAATCCAACTGGTCAAATCATCCCACAAAAATTCATGGAGGCGGCGCTGGAAATCTGTCAGAACAATGGATCATACCTTGTGATTGATTATGCATATAAATGGCAGTATTTCGTTGAAACCCTCCCCGATTATTTTTCTTGGTCCCCAGAGGAATACGAGAATTTAGTCCTCATTTATTCAGCATCAAAATGGTCGAGAGCTCTTGGTCGTCGGTTGGGTTGGATCTGCGCGCCGAGAAAGATCGTTGAAGCGATGGAAACGATGCTTGCTTATTCAATTCTTTGTGGCGATCATTTTCATCAACTCGCCATGGCGATTTATCTCGAGGAATCGATTGCCGATAGAAGTCTTAAGGCATATGTGGATATGTGGAATAAAAGATACAAGAATGCTGCGAAGGTTACTGTGGAAACGATCGATGAGTACTGCGGATGTAGGAGATTGGTTCCGCAGGGTGCTTTATACACAGTTATGGATCTCGGTGACACGGCGGAGCCGTTGGTCCACGAGATCCTGAAAAACACAGGCGTTCTTTTCATACCCGGGATCGGATTCGGCAAGTCGCTTATCAATGGAGTTCGTGTGTCCTATGGCCCACTTGTCGAAACACCAGAAAAGATCAGAGAAGGACTGCAGCGCGCTGGGGAATATCTCAACAGCAGAAAAAAGAAGTAACATCATTTACAGATTTCTTCTTATGATCGTCGTGATTTCGCTTTTTGAGTCGTGAACGATAACAGTGTGTTCAGCCTGACTGACGATTCCCCCTTTGATTTCATTCAGCATCGGATAACTTGAAATCAAGCCATGCCTGTGAAGCGTCCTAATCATAGCAGAGGCGTTTCTATCGATTTCATAACACCATCTCTCGCAGAAAGGAAGGGTATTGAATCGCTCGCGAACTTGCCTGAAGAACTCAATGGCTTTCTCGTCCTTCATCGGTCTTTCTGCGAGCACCCTGTAGATGTTTCCAGGCTTGCCACTTTTCACCTCTCCAATTCCGTCAGTTGCAAATGGCTCGATCGCAAGCACCATATCATTGCGGATTTTTGCGGGTATCCCGTCATCAATATTCGGAATGCTAAGTCCAGCGTGCAAATTGTACTGAGTCATACTGTGACCTGTTAGGTTGACAACAGGACGGAATCCTGCGTCTTTGATCGTACGTTCAATCGCCCCACCAATCGTACTGGCAGAAACTCCATCACCAACAATATCAAGGGCAATACGCAACGCTTCATCGGCAGCGCGAATTAGATTATCGCGCTTCCGCGTTTTGATTTCAACCGTCGCCGCTGTATCACCGATATATCCATCAACATGGGCTCCAACATCAATCTTAACGACATCTCCTTTCCTGAAACGCTTGTCATCATTGGAGCTCGGTGTGTAGTGAGCTGCTACCTCATTCACGCTGATGTTGACAGGGAAAGCTGGCTTAGCACCTTTCCTAATGATGAATTCTTCCACCTCGACTGCAACATCAAGATAACGAACGCCCTCATCGATCAAATCAATACCTAATTGACGTGCTTCTCCGGCGATGGCACCAGCTTTCTTTAAGCACTGAAGTGCGTATTCATTCATCGAGCGCCGCCTCTATCGCCTCACGCGGAATTGCACCTTGTCGGATAATTTCTATGCTGTTCTCAGTGACCTGGACGATCGTCGACGGTTTTCCAACACGACATGGGCCACAATCGATGCAATAATCGACTTCGTTCCCGATATCGGCGATCGCCATTTGAGCCGTCGTTGGGTTAGGTCGCGAGTGAAGATTGGCGCTGGTTGAAATGATTGGACCACATTGTTCGATCAGACGGAGCGCTAGAGGGTGATCCGGGATACGAATTCCTATTTCAGGCGATGCAGATGTCAATATGTCTGGAATGTTCCCTTTTTTCATCACGAGAATCGTTATCGGTCCTGGCGTGAATTTTGAAATGAGCTTTCTTGATTTGTTGTCGAGCACCGCGAGCTCCTCTAGCATATTCACATCACGTACTGCTATCGACAATGGCATATCAAATGGTCTTCTCTTTACCATGTAAACTTTCTTGACTGCAGACTCGTCAAAAGGGTTCGCACCCAATCCATACAAAGTTTCCGTTGGATAGATCACGAGCTTCCCTTGTTTCACACTATCCGCTATTTCTTTGATTTTCGAATCTGGCAAATCACATACGAGGCAATTTTTCTTTTTGCACGATATCAGCTCCATTCAGACCTCTCCCAAACATCTCAGCGCACTCAGAATCTGATGCTTTGCATCTCCCAATGAAAAAGGACCATGACCGGGGTAAAGATTAACCGCATCAAGACTGAGGAGGCGATGAAGAGATTTCACCAATTCATCGTAATCACCAGAAGGAAGATCCCATCGTCCGACGCTCCCGACAAAAACAGTATCTCCACAGATCAGAGATCCCGTTATATCATCAAAAAGGACGATGCTTCCAGCGGTATGCCCAGGTGTATGGTAAACCCTGAATTCATGATCGCCACTCGAAAACACATCACCTTCTCGAATTGATTTCACATCGATCGGTTCAGTCTTGATACCACCCAATTCCGAAAGAGTTGCCCACCCGTCACCTTCTCGCAACGGAGGAGCGTCCAAATTATGAATGTACACTTCCGCTCCAAATTCCTTCATCAGAAATCGCGCGCCTCCGATGTGATCATAGTGTCGATGTGTTAGAACAATTCGACCGATTTTCTGAGGAGAAATGACTCGTGAAATTTGATCGATAACTTGTCTTATGTGAATACCTGTGCCAGTATCAACAATGAATGGATCATTGCCTGTAACCACATAAATATTTGAATCCAGTCCTACTCCTGGCAGGCAATGAACGCTCATTTCAAGATTCTGAAGCTTGATGCAATATTTAATTTCTTTCATAAACCCGCCGTTGCTCGAATTCTAAGAAAAATGATGACCATCGATTTTCTTAGATACTTTTGATAACAACATAAAAAACATGGCGTGAACAATGCAAATATATATTTCACTTGATTTGAGGATCGGTGGAAGAGTGAGACTCCTTGAGCACCAGGCCAAGGCATTGCTGCGATCATACGGTATTCCAGTTCCAAAAGGGTATGTCATAAGAGATGTTGACGAACTCATGGAAATGCCTATACCCGCCATTGTAAAGGCACAGGTACCTGTTGGCGGCCGAGGAAAAGCTGGTGCGATCAAGAAGGTCATGAATCGTGATGATGCAAAAAATGCCATTCTTCAGGTTTTCGAAACGAACGTTAATGGATATTTTCCGAAGGAAATCCTTGTCGAGGAATACCTCAGCATCGCAAAGGAAGTTTACATCGGCGTCACGATTGACAGAGGTGTTGGCTTACCTGTTATGTTAGCGAGTCCTGATGGAGGCGTTGATATTGAACAGGTACCAGAGGAAAGAATTGGTAGATTCATTATCCATCCATTCATCGGCGTACAGGAATATCATGTTAGAGAAATACTCTCATTCATTAAAGTGCCGCAGGGGATCAGCGATTTAGCTGGGAGAATCATCAAGAACCTATGGAACATTTTCTGGTCTCTCGATTGCGAATTGCTCGAAATCAATCCGCTCGTTCTAACTGACGATGACAAAATTGTGGCAGCCGATGCGAAAATGACGATTAATGATGACGCGCTATATCGACATCGAGAGTTTTCGGAACTCGAGGAAGAATTAACGCCTCTTGAAAAGGAGGCACGTAAGAACTCCCTGGTCCTCGTTCAACTTGATGGCAATATCGCTGTTATTGCAAACGGCGCCGGATTGACGATGGCTACACTTGATAACCTCAGTTTCTATGGCGGCAAAGGGGGTATCTTCCTCGATCTCGGAGGTACGGACGATCCAAAGAAGGTTGAATGTGCTCTTGAACTTGCATTACGAGCAACACCAAGAGTTGTATTGATAAATATCTTCGGCGGAATGACGCGTTGCGACAGTGTCGCTTCGGGAATAATATCGGTGAAGAACAGACTGGGATTAAATGTTCCTATCGTTATCAGATTGAAGGGCACGAACGAGAGACTCGCACAGGAAATGCTTAAAAGGGAAGGAATTTTCGTATTGGAAGAGCTGGATGAAGCATGCAAGATCGCGAGCAAGCTCGGAGGTTACTGACTTATGTCGATCATCATTTCCGAAGACACGAAAGTCATTGTGCAAGGAATCACTGGTCATCAAGGCCGGCAGCAGACTTTGGCCATGAAGGAGTTTGGTACGAAAATCGTTGGCGGTGTTACCCCTGGCCGAGGAGGAGAGGAGGTGCACGGTACCCCAGTGTTCAACACGGTGAAAGATGCCGTGATGAAGACTGGTGCCAACTCATCGATCGTATTCGTACCTGCACCATATGCACGTGATGCCGTGTTGGAGGCTATTGACGCTGGGATCAAAACAATCGTGGTCGTCACCGAGCATATACCAGTTCGCGATACAATCGAATTCATCGAATATGCGAAACTCAAGGGTGCGAGGATTATTGGGCCAAATTGCCCAGGAATCGCTTCACCAGGCATCGCAAAAATTGGCATCATGTCCAACTCAATTTTTCTAAAGGGAAATATTGGTGTTGTTTCCCGAAGCGGAACACTAACATATGAAATCGTTAATGCACTCAGCCAATCTGGAATTGGGCAATCGACGTGCATCGGAATTGGTGGCGATCCTGTTGTTGGCACGGGCTTCATCGATGTTCTTGATCTTTTTGAAAAAGATGATGATACAAAGGCAATCGTCCTCATTGGGGAAATAGGCGGAATTGCGGAAGAGGAGGCGTCAAAATTCATTGATCAATATGTAAGCAAGCCAGTCTTCGCTTACATTGCTGGCAGAACAGCTCCGCAAGGAAAGCGAATGGGACATGCCGGAGCGATCATTGCGCGAGGAAAAGGGACGGCAAAGAGCAAGATTGAGGCGCTTGAAAGAGCGGGGGCGATGGTTGCTAAAGTTCCTTTTGAAATTCCACAACTTGTGAAGAATTACTTGAAAGGGGTGTCTATAAAAGATGCAGTTCGGATGGATTGAAGAGAAGTGTGCTTTCTTTTTTAGCGCGTCCGAAACACTAATCACATATAAGGGTAGCAAGGAATCAGTACTCGTCAGCCTTTTGGAAGAGCTTGGAATACGCACGACGATACCGTCTGCGAAAATAGCTTTTCTGACGACAGAAATGCTGATCTCATCTAGAGGGTACACGATTAAATCTGAGGAGGAAAAAAACAAATTCTGGAACGAATTTTCTGCCACACTTATAAGAAATTGTGGTATCGAAGATAAAGATGGTACCATCGCTGCGCTCGTTGCAAAGAAATTTAGATCGCCAGATATTTGGGTTGCTTATCCCGACGTGCAACCCGCACTTGAAGCGTTGAAAAAGAGAGGATGTCTACTTGGTGTGATTGCGAACGGCGAACACTACGTCAAAGAGGCTCTCGTTAAATTATCTCTGGCAGAATATCTCGACGTCATTACGATCTCCGAAGATGTTGGTGTCGAAAAACCTGACCCGCGGATTTTTCAGTTGACAATTGAAAAGTTCAGCCTGAGGCCAGAACAGTGTGTGTATGTTGGAGATGTGCCTGAAATAGATCTTGTTGGAGCACGCAATGCTGGTATAACACCTGTGTGGATCGATAGAAACAGGTTAGCTAGAAAAATCGGCGAGATCAACAAAGTCGAAGTTCTTACTGATGTGGAATTTCTCTTTCCAATAATACCATATAAAAAAGATGAATGATGATATTGAAAAGAGGCGACAAAGCTTCTAAGATATTAAACCGAATCCTCGTTGAAACTCCTCAAGCACATCGGAAAAAATAAAATTAGACTAATTCATGTAAATTGGAGTTCATATCAAGAATCTCATATTGAGAAAAAAATGTAGAAGGTTCGAAATGCTTAAATAAGAACCGAATGATAAAAGAGATTGCCTGTCGGAATGTTCCAACAGGCCGTTGTTCCCCCAAGGAATAACGTATTTATAGCCCCTTAGATATGGAGGCAAGCCGCCGCAGACCATGCCTATTGATGGTCTATGGCAGGTCATGATTCATTGCATGCACCCGTGAAGGATTCCTTCTCGG
The DNA here is from genome assembly GCA_014361295.1 of Methanomassiliicoccales archaeon. Lineage (NCBI taxonomy): Archaea > Methanobacteriati > Thermoplasmatota > Thermoplasmata > Methanomassiliicoccales > Methanomassiliicoccales archaeon. Next base: position 694,656 of record JACIVX010000001.1, read on the forward strand.
GGAAGCGGAGAGAACGACCAGGAAGGTGGAAGGTTCCTGGCGTTCCATGATTCCAATCATACGCAGCCCGGACGTGTGTTAAGCCGATAGTCAGCGGCCTGCTACGCCGTTTGGGGGATGGCTCGGCTCGAGCGCCGAAGAAGGTCGTGTCAAGCTGCGATAAGCGCCGGGTAGGCGCAAGAAGCCTATGATCCGGCGATCGCCGAATGGGACTTCCTATTCTTCGGAATGATCCGTAAGGATCGGGAACGCGGGGAATCGAAACATCCTAGTACCCGCAGGAAAAGAAATCAATCGAGATGCCGTCAGTAAAGGCGATCGAACGCGGCAGAGGGCAAACCGAATCCCGTTCAGAAATGAGCGGGAGATGTGGAGTTGCTGGACTCGGTTACCTCTTCGTCAACTAACCTGAAGTTGGCTGGAACGCCACACCAAAGAGGGTGATAGTCCCGTAAGGGTACGTTGAAAAGAGGATTGCCGAGTATCCAGAGTAGCGTGCGTTGGATTTCGCGCGCGAAGCTGGGAATCATTCATTTCCAACCCTAAATACGTCTCGAGACCGATAGCGCAGTAGTAGCGTGAGTGAAAGCTGAAAAGTACCCTTAGCGGGAGGTGAAAAGAGCCTGAAACCAGACGGCTATAGTCAGATACGGCGTGAAAGGGAAGAAGCCCTTCTGGGCAGACCAGCGTCGTATCGTCCGTTTTGAATAACGGGCCAGGGAGTTCCGATCAATGGCGAGACTAAGCGCTTTACGCGCGGAGTCGAAGGGAAACCGACATGCCCGCAGCTTCGCAAGAAGCGAGGGGCGGGGTGCGCTCGCCCGGAGTCATTGGTGGGATACCCGAAGCCAGTTGATCTAGGCGTGGGTAGGTTGAAGCCTCTCGAAAGGGAGGTGGAGGACCGAACCGGTGTTGATGTGCAAATCACTCGGATGACCTGCGTCTAGGGGTGAAAGGCCAATCTAAACTGGGAATAGCTGGTTCCTCCTGAAACTAGTCGCAGCTAGACCTCAGCTGAGGCCGACCATGGGGTAGAGCACTGATTGGGCGCTTAGGCGGAGAAATCCGTCGGCATCCTGTCAAACTCCGAACTCGTGGTCGCCGTAGACGCTGGGAGTGAGGGCCTCTGGGGTAAGCTTGGGGTCCATAAGGGAATGCAACCCAGCCTGAGGTTAAGGTCCCTAAGTACTGGCTAAGTGTAATAACAAAGGTAGTCCGCAGTCTAAGACAACTGGGAGGTGGGCTTAGAAGCAGCCACCCTTTAAAGAAAGCGTAACAGCTCACCAGTCGAGATTGCGGGCGCTGAAAATGGACGGGGCTAAGCCAGTCACCGATACCTCAGAGCACCGAAAGGTGATCTGGTAAGGAGGCGTCGTGCACGGGCAGAAGCTTGGCCGTGAGGTCAAGTGGACCGTGTTCGAACGAGGATCCTGGTAGGAGTAGCAGCAAAGAGCGGTGAGAATCCGCTCCGCCGTAGGGGCCAGGGTTCCTCGGCAATGATCGTCAGCCGAGGGTTAGCCGATCCTAAGGCATTCCTTAATCGAGAATGCCGAAAGGGAAGCAGGTTAATATTCCTGCGCCATGCCAGTCTTTGCCTCATGTCTGACGTATCAGGATAGATCGAGCAGACTTGCCTGTCTGTTCAAGCGTAGAAGCCCGGGGAGAACCGTAATGGTGAGAACTGGGTGAATGCGCGAGTAGGAGGGCGAAGGCCCTCTTCGATCGATTCCCGGTACCCGTGAAAAGGACATGAGTAAACAGCTGGCGTGTTCGTACCGAGAACCGACACAGGTGCCCCTAGGTGAGAAGCCTAAGGCGTGTCGGCGTAATCCAGGCGAGGGAACTCGGCAAATTAGCCCCGTACCTTCGGAAGAAGGGGTGCCAGCCACGAAAGTGGCTGGTCGCAGTGGCAAGGGAGCTCCGACTGTTTAATAAAAACACAGGTGGCAGCAAGTCCGAAAGGATGTGTATTGCCGCTGAAGCCTGCCCAGTGACGGTATCTGAAACTCCGGTTCAACGGAGCGAAGGACCGTTAAACGGCGGGGGTAACTATGACCCTCTTAAGGTAGCGTAATACCTTGTCGCTTAATTGGCGACTTGCATGAAGGCCCAACGAGAGCTCTACTGTCCCCGCCTGGAGGCTGGTGAAACTGATAGTACCGGCGCACAATCCGGTATCTTCCACCTGAAAGCGAAGACCCCGTGGAGCTTTACTGCAGCCTGTGGCTGTGGTATGAATCCGACTGTGTAGGGTAGGCGGGAGACGTTATCAGGGCCTGCCGCTAGGTAGGTACCGAGTCGACGATGAAACACCGCCCTTTTGGGTTCGTATCACTAACTTCTTCGGAAGGACAACTATAGGTGGGCAGTTTGGGTGGGGCGCCACGCCCTCAATAAGGAAACAAGGGCGCCCAAAGGTCAGCTCAGGCAGGTCAGAAATCTGCCGGAGAATGTAAGGGTAAAAGCTGGCTTGACGTGGATCCGGACAACAAGGATCCGCGATGCGAAAGCAGGGCCTAGCGAACCAATGAGCCTTCTGAATGGGGGCCATTGATGACAGAAAAGTTACCCCGGGGATAACTGAGTCGTCTCCAGCAAGAGTCCATATCGACCTGGAGGCTTGCTACTTCGCTGTCGGCTCTTCCTATCCTGGTGGTGCAGCAGCTGCCAAGGGTGGGGTTGTTCGCCCATTAAAAGGGATCGTGAGCTGGGTTTAGACCGTCGTGAGACAGGTTTGTTGCTTTTTGGTGGAAGTGCATTGGTGCCTGACGAGAAGAACCCTTTAGTACGAGAGGAACGGGGGTTCGCGGCCTCTAGTTAACCAGTTGTCCGGCAGGGCATAGCTGGGCAGCCACGCCGTCGTGGGTAAGAGCTGAAAGCATCTAAGCTCGAAACCACCTCGGAAAAGAGGCACCTTACAACACTCGTAAATGACGAGTTTGATAGGACCGGGATGTACGTACCAAGGTTCGCCGAGGTACTCAGTCCGCGGTCACTAACGTTGTTACGGCCGCCTAAACTGTCGGCAGAGCAATGCGGTTGGCTTCGGCTTAACCGTCATACGGGCTGCGTATGTCCTTCCATTTATCGCTTTGATCAATGTCCTAGCTTCTCTTTTTATTGAAGAAAAGAGGACTTGATTCGGAGAATTCGAACAACTCAACCAAAATTGCTGATGCGTAATCATTCATCAAATAGCGTCAAAATCATGTGGTACGAATCTTCTGAGGCGCTTGAGCGCATCGAGCTTTTCCCGCTCTCCGATTTTCGCCTGTTCAACGCCATCGATCAACAACTGAATCGACTCATCCATCGATTTCCTATCAACCGGAAACGGGACTCCATCCTTACCCCCAACGGCAAACGAGAACTTGACTGGATCCTTCCAGCTAGGTTCGGCACCGTATATGAGTTCTCCTATCAACGCAAGGGCTCTGACAGTAGAAGGCCCAATGCCCTTTATCGAGAGCAACTCCTCATAATTCGTTGGATGGAATTCATAAGCTTCCCTCAATGCTTCCCAGTTGATCGATCTAGGCATGCTCAGACGCAATATTCGCTCCCCTGCCCACTCTGTGATGGAGCTTTGTCCCTCCCCGATGAAAACGATCTCTCGCTTCAAGCGATCCGTTCCTTCGTTGACCAGATCTACCGAGATTTTCCTAGATTCCCCGCTCTTTCGTGAAGTCATGTCGAGAACCTTGTTCGCCTCAATACCTAATATAGCTGTGTGGGGCTCCTCGACGAATTCTCTTAACTCGCCCGAGTACCAGTGATATCTCCTTGCATAACCCTTTTCCTGATTCATGCCTTGTTGAACAACGGTCCAATTCCCCCTTCTATCACAAACAAATGTATGATGGTAAAGCTCATGTCCGTCCTGGACCGCAACATTGTCGATCTTTGCGCTCATCCTACTCGCATAGATCATTCTAGCTTCGAGATCAGGCGACATTTCATGGCAATCTGCCCATGCCTTGATCTCATTCGGGGCTTCAGTCGAGCGCTTTCCCTTCCCCCCAGCGATGCAGATTTCGTCACTTGTCTTTAAGGCCTCCTTCAAGGCCCCACATGTAACGGTCGTTGTCCCTGAACTATGCCAGTCGAAGCCGAGAACGCATGAAAATGCCTGAAACCAGAAGGGATCGGCAAGCCTCCTGATGATTTCCTTCGAGTCGTATTCAATGATCATGACATCTGCGATCGCGGAGGCGAGTTTCACCATCCTTTCGAAAAGCCATCGAGGCGCGCTTCCTCCATGAAGTGGCAGATCCGCGAGACCGACCTTCGGCACAACAATCTCTCAGACGCTCACGTCTTAAAAACCTTCCGAGGAGTTTTCTGAAACCAGGGTCTCTTGGTCAAGGAACGTAGAGGCAAGTGGTGGCAGTAGGCAGACGCTTTCTCAGCTCCATCAGGTGCGGATAGAAAATGCGGATCTCATCTTCACTCTCAGGTTCGCGATCAATGATTCTTGAAACGACTTGAACTTCGATCCGTCCTGAGACCTTCCATGCTCCACCTGGATACGAGGTATCTGTCATAATGAAGATTGGCAGCTTGAGACGTTCTTTCTCCATGTCGTCGAGGAGAGAGGCGATATACTCGATTTCGTTCTTTGAAATTGCATAAGTGTTTCCATCTTTTCCGGTGTAACAAGGATCCTCCTCGTTGAGAAGATCGATCAGACGCCTTCTTATTGCCGGAAGATGGCGGTTCATCGAGGCGATGAATTTTTCGAATGCTCCGTTGCTGAACATCAAACACCCTCACGAATACAGTTCGACTAGAATAGCTTAATATTATCTTTTCACTGACGGATGATTTGCCAAGAATAAGCTAAGAATAAGCAACACATCTTTTTTCTTCCGAGAAGATGATTATGGATTAAAATGAAGGGATTATATCAAATGCGGAAATTTCTAACGATTCTGCTCGTATTTTCCTTTTTCATACTGTCAGTTGTGCTTACAGGATGCATCAAGAAGAGCGAAATCCTTTTGAAAGAAAGTTTTGAAGGCGAGGTTTTTGAATGGAGCATCGGCAAGGACCTTCCCATCGATCCCAACACTCAACTTCCGGTCAATGCATCCGCATGGATAACAGACTCTCGTGCGAGAACAGGAAACATGTCCCTCGTGTTGCAAATCGATGGAAGACAGGACGATGGAACAATTTGGATTCAGAGATCAATCAATCTCACGGATATGAAAGATGGGAAGATTAGGATTGCATTTTATGTTTTCAACGAGGAAACTTCATTCAATGTTATAGCGAAAGTTGTAGCATTTATAGGTGTGATAGCACCGAGCAATGAATCAGATTTTGTCGAGCTCGGAAATGCAAACAGAGAGAGTGGCTGGATTGAATTTTATTTGGAAAAACAATTTCAATTTGAGAAGACGCATAGTGAATTGTGGGTTGCGATCGGAATAACCGTCGCATGGGAAACGATGCTAAAATACGAAGTCGATGATATTACCGTAACAGCAGAATATCGATTATGAACAGGATTGGAGATCCATGTTTACACCTTTGCTCTCATATTCGTCACACATATTATATTCATCTTCTCGATTTATCAAAAGCACCACATATAAGGAATCAGAGAGGTACAGCATTAATTTTGAACAATTAATGATGAGAGGATCCAATGGAGTCGGAACTTGAACAAAAGATTAGGTCAATGCTTGAAATGCATCCGTGTTACAGTGAGGGTGCCCGCGAGAATTGTGCAAGGATGCATCTTCCCGTCGCACCGCGCTGCAATATTCAGTGCAATTATTGTAATCGAAGATACGACTGCGCAAACGAAAGCAGACCGGGCGTAACAAGTGAGATCCTCGCACCAGAACAAGCAGTCCAGAAAGTTCGTTATGTCAAAGAGAGAATTCCGAATCTTACGGTTATCGGCATCGCAGGCCCTGGTGATCCACTAGCCAATGAAGAGACCTTTAAAACGCTTGAGCTGATCCATAAGGAATTTCCCGAATTAACATTGTGTCTTAGCACGAACGGACTCTTGCTGCCGAAATATGTCGAGAGATTGAATTCCTTAGGCGTCAGATTCATCACTGTGACCATTAATGCGGTTGATCCTGAAATTGCCAGCAAGATATATGATTTTATCTCGTACGAAGGAAAAATATGGCGAGGGATCGATGCAGCGAGAATCCTCCTTGAGAATCAGCTGAAAGGGGTGGAGATAGCTTCAAAAGCAGGGATGCTTGTAAAAGTCAATACAGTCATGATTCCTGGTATCAATGAGACTCACATCCCCGAGGTCGCAAAGAAAGTCAAGGAAATCGGGGCCTATATCGTTAACATCATTCCACTCATTCCTGTCCCTGGAACAAAATTCGCAAATCTGAGGGCTCCAACGCCAAAAGAAAGGAAAATTCTGCAGGATATGTGCGAATCAGAGATTCGACAGATGCGACACTGCAGGTTTTGCCGAGCGGATGCAATCGGTCTGCTTGATCAAGATCGCTCTGCGGAGTTTGCTCACATCACATGCGATACTCAGTTCCCAGAGAAAGGCTTGATCTCTGTGCAAATGGAAGGAAAGACAAAGTACAGGGTAGCTGTTGCTTCCAGCGACGGCTCACACGTTGACCTGCATTTCGGGCATACCGATCGTTTCCTGGTATACAATGTCGAAGAGAATGAGATAACGCCAGCAGGCGAGATCACGGTTGATGCGATGATGGAAGTCCCGATGTTCGGCAAAAGCCATACGAATAAAATTGAGAGAATCGCCGAGGCTCTCAAAGGATTTGACATCGTATTGGCGAGCCAATTTGGCGATAGAGCGGTCGAAGCCCTGAAGCGTCGCGGAATTGTTGCGATGAAGGAAGCGGGTGATATAAGAACCGCAATTATGAAAGCGATCAGGCGATTATTTGAGAAACGTTCGAGAGTATTTGAGTGAGGTGTATCAATGAGAGGATCTGACCTCCTAGTTAAATGTCTTGAGAACGAGGGTGTTACTAAGATATTTGGCATCCCAGGGGAAGAGAACCTTGAAGTTATGGATAGTCTCATCGATTCTGGGATCGAGTTCATACTAACGAAACATGAGGAGTCTGCGTCTCTGATGGCTGAAATCGCCGCGTTTCTCACCAATGAGCCAGCGGTGTGTCTTTCCACGCTGGGTCCCGGTGCAACAAATCTTGTGACGGGAATAGCCGATTCTTATCTCAATTATATACCAGTGATTGCATTAACTGGGCAAGTCTGGCTTGAAAGGGCGTATCCACCGCAAAAACAGTACATTGATCTTGTCGAGCTTTTCCGGCCGATCACGAAGGCGAGCTTGAGTGTTCGCGCTTCATCACGAATTCCAACGATCGTAAGGAGCGCCTTCGATATCGCTACGCGAGAAAGACCTGGTCCTGTTCATGTGGAATTGCCAGAAGATGTGATGAGAGGCATCGCAGAAGGAGAGCCATTGCCAAGATCTCCGGTCGAGATTTCCGGAGGAGACGATTCTTCGATCGACATTCTCACAAAACTGATCGAATCCTCTGAAACTCCAATAGTTCTCGCTGGGCGGGGGATTTTGAGGGCGCGTGCGCAGGATGAATTCAGAGAATTTGTAAGGACGCTCAACATTCCGGTCGCTCATACCTGGATGGGAAGCGGCTTGATTCCATTTGATGATTCCCTCAGCCTTCACTCAGTCGGGTTAAGAACTCACGATTTCATGAGAAAGGCGTTTGAGCTTTCAGATCTGGTAATTGCCGTCGGTTACGATGTACTCGAGTTCCAGCCTGTTTTTTGGAATATCGGGATAAAGAAGAAAATCGCCTATATTGGTGTTTCTCACGCGGAAACAGCACCGAAGTTCAGTCCGGATATTCAGTTGATTGGTAACATGAAGAAAACCTTGTCCTTATTAGCATCATGCGACGTGAGAAAAAACAACTGGACTTCTGAATTGAGGGAACAATTACATCGAAGGATGTTTAATCTACCTCCAGATGAGAGCCCTGTCAAACCTCAACTCGCTGTGCGTGCAATCAGGGACTGTCTTAGAAGAGAGGACATCGTTGTTTCGGATGTTGGAGCGCACTTGCTCTGGATGGAAAAACTATATCCAACATATGCGGAGAGAACACTGATTGCATCCAATGGACTGCTTCCGATGGGTATCGCTATTCCTGGTGCAATTGCCGCAAAGCTGGTATGCCCTGAAAGAAAAATCGTTGCAGTTTGTGGAGACGGGGGATTTTTGATGACTTCTTCCGAACTCGAAACCGCATCGAGATTGAAAACGCCATTTACAACGGTAATATTCAATGACGGTGGATTCGGTATGATAAAAATCCGGCAACAGAAGAATTTCGGCAGGACAATTGGTGTTGACTTTGGAAATCCTGATTTTGTCAAGTATGCAGAGTCATTTGGTGCGAATGGATACAGAGTTTCAACGGCAAAGGAACTCAGCGAAGTCCTGATGAATTGTCTCAGCAATGACGAGCTCTCGGTAATCGATGTTCGCATCGATTACAACGAAAACGTGCATTTGGTTGAATGATAAAAAAATTAACATCACTGAAAAAATAAATGTCCACTTTTGATCTAACGCTGGCTGACAAGTGCGATTAAAAAGATTAAAATAAAGACCCCCCAATACGCAGAGCAATGAATACCTCGGAATATGAGCTTGATTATTTTAAAAGCAAAGGCTTCACAAGGAAAAAATGCAGTAAATGTGGCCGATATTACTGGACTCTGGGGCCGTGGGAGACTTGCGGCGAGCCACCCTGCGAAGAGTACACGTTCATTGGAAATTCACCAATGAACAAATCACTTACCCTCCATGAAATGAGGGAAGCGTATCTCAAATTCTTTGAGAAAAATGGACACACCCGTGTGAGCCGCTATCCCATCGTTGCCAGGTGGAGAGATGACGTTTTTTTTACACAGGCATCGATATACGATTTTCAGCCTTGGGTTATCGAGGGTGTAGTGGATCCACCTGCGAATCCCCTCGTTATTTCACAGACATGCGTCAGATTTAATGATATTGATAACGTGGGAAAAACTGGAAGGCACTTTACCTTTTTTGAGATGCTCGCTCATCACGCTTTTAACAAAAGGAACAAAGAGATATATTTTAAAGATCGAACCGTGGAACTCTGTCATGAATTCTTTACAAACTGTCTCGGCGTTTCGCCGGAGAAGATGAGATACATTGAGGAATGGTGGGAAGGTGGGGGAAACTCTGGTCCTTGTCTTGAAGTTATTCTCGATGGTGTTGAGCTAGCCACACTCGTGTTCATGATGTATAAAGACGAACCAGATGGAAGAAAGCCGTTGAACATGACTGTGGTTGACACTGGATACGGTCTCGAGAGAATTACATGGGTATCGCAGGGGACATCCTCAGCATATGAAGCGGTATTCGGACCAGTGCTTCAGCATCTCAAGGAAATCGCTGGCATATCCACGGATTCAAGAATTCTCGACGAGTATTGCAAAGTCGCTGGCATGACCAATGCCCGTACTGCCGCGGATATCAAGAGAATCAGAGAGATGACGGCGGAGCGAATAGGGATATCCTATGGAGAGCTCATTCAGTGCGTCAAACCTCTCGAGGACATTTACGTGATCTGCGATCACACAAGGGCTCTGGCATTCATGCTCAACGACGGTGTCGTACCATCAAACGTCAGAGAGGGTTATTTCGCGCGATTACTGGTTCGAAGAGCGCTTAGGGCAATGCGCGATTTGGGCATCAACATTCCGCTATCAGAGATCGTCAACAGACAGATTGATTTCTTCAGCGCCATTTTCACTGAAATGAAGGAAAACAAAGAAGACATTTTGGGACTCGTTGATTATGAAGAAGAAAAATACAAAGAGACATTGGCGAGGGGAAGACAGCTCGTCTCGAGGATTACTAAGAATCTCGGACCTGAGGAACGCATTTCGACTGAAATGCTCATAGAACTCTATGACTCACACGGTTTAAATCCCGAAATCGTGCAGGAGTTTGCATCTCTTCAAGTTGATATCCCAGACGATTTCTATATTCGGGTTGCGGCAAGGCACGAGAAACCTGAAATGATGAAAGAGGAAAGTATTTCATCCGAAGTACCCGAAAACCTTCCAGAAACGAAACTTCTATATTACGAAGATCCAGAACTCTTCGAATTCGAAGCGACGGTCATTGCGAAGATCGACAGAGGGGTTATTCTTGACAGAACTGCATTCTATCCAGAAGGGGGAGGACAGGAATGGGACACAGGTACACTGAACGGCATGAAGGTGACTAGAGTGTTAAGAAAGGGGAATTCAGTTGTTCACTTTTTAGAAGGTGATCTCTTCGAGGTCGGAACGAGAGTTAAGGGGATCGTCGATAAGAAAAGAAGAATTCAACTTATGAGACACCATACGGCTGCTCATCTCATCAATGGCATTGCAAGAAAACTTCTTGGAAATCACGTATGGCAAGCTGGTGCACACAAGTCCGAAGATTTTGGTCGCCTCGACATCACTCATCATCAGAACTTGACAAGAGAACAGATCAATGCACTCGAAAAAGAAGTTAATCACATTGTCCTAGAGAATCTACCAGTAAGGATCAAGATGATGCCGCGGGTCGAAGCGGAAAAGTCATATGGATTCCGTTTGTACCAGGGAGGAGTGGTTCCAGGTGCGATCATAAGAGTCGTTGAAGTTGAAGGAGTCGATGCTGAGGCTTGCGGTGGCCTCCACTGCAAAAACACTGGGCAGGTTGGGCTCGTTCGTATTTCGAGAACAAAACGAATTCAGGACGGTGTCGTTCGCATTGAATATTCCGTTGGAATGTCCGCAGTGGAAAACGTGATCAGGGATAAGGAAATTGTTTGGCTGCTCTCAGAAAAATTGAAAACGACACCAGAGCAGCTGATACCCATATGCGATAAGATTCTCGAAGAATTGAAACAGACAAAAAGGGCGTATGAGGATCTGAGAACAGCCTACAATAATACCATTCTTGATCGTCTACTAGGGAATGCTGCTGTTATCGACAATATGAAAATTGTTGCATATCGCGTGAGGGGATTCGAAGATCCTATAGAGATCTCCAGAGCACTTGCGACAAGAGAAAATGTTTTATCCGTAATCGTAAGTTCTGAAAAGAATCCGAGAATCTTAGTTTCGTGTGGCGAAGATGTCGAGATCGACTGTAGATTAGTTCTCAAGGAGATTACGGCGTTGGCGGGCGGCGCTGGTGGCGGGAAAAGGGAGTTTGCGCAAGCAGGTGGGTTGCGAGAGGAAATGATCGATGAGGTTCTGCGGAACGTGCCCGAAATTGTGAGAAAGTTGATGTCAGGATGTGCTTGATGAAATGAACAATAAGAGATTGATCGAAAGACTTAGAATCTATTCAAAGGTGACGAAACTCGATGCGATTCTCAGACGATATTTCATCATCGGTGCATTCGACGGCGCTTTAACGATTCTTGGAGTCATATTAGGGGCTGCATCGACTGGACATTTGAATCGAGAGATCGTTATGAGCGCTGGCATCGGAGGAAGTATTGCGCTTGCGGTTTCCTCGATTGTTGGTGCATACGAAGCTGAAAGGGTGGAGTCAAGAGTTGTCCAGATGAATATTGAAAAGGCAATGTTGTCAGAGATATCTGGAACGGAATTCGACGAAGCGCTCAGGGCTTCCGCAATCATTTCGGCAATTATTCATGGCATTGCCCCGTTGCTTGCTGCTCTCGTGCCGATCGTTCCGTTCGTGTTTTTCGATGTGAGAACCGCTGCGCTTGTCTCGATCACCATCACACTCTCATTCCTTTTCATTATGGGCTTCTATTTTGGAAAGCTAGCCAGAGAAAGAATGATACTCAGCGGATTGAGATTTGTACTCGTCGGCATCCTAACGGCTCTGATCATTGTGGTATTTTTCGGTGGCTATTGAATCTCAGTCAGTAGCGGATATCTTGCATGCAGCGTGACAAGCTCATTCGCCATTTCATCGAAGAATTTTAATACTGGGCGGACCACATCGATACAGAAACTCTTAAATATGAACTTGCGTGTAGGGGACTTGCTCCGCAAGTATATTGAGTCGTTTAATTGACACATGGAGGTAGGCAATTTGGTCGAAACCGGCGGAACACAACAAATGCAAAAGGACGATTTCAAGTACATCGTCCGGCTCGCAAATACCGATCTGGACGGAAACAAAGGCGTTGTCGTAGCACTGCAAAGAATCAAGGGCGTCGGTAACCGAGTAGCCGAGATCATCGCAAGAAAAGCTGGTGTGAGCAGAATCGAAAAGATTGGTAGCCTACCAGATTCAAAGATTGAAGAAATTGAGAAATTGCTTCAGACTTATGCAGATTTTGTTCCCAGTTGGGCTGTCAACAGACAACATGATTTTGAAACGGGCCTTGATATGCATTTGATCGGCGCTGATCTAGAATTGTACAGAAAAGATGACATTAACAGGATGAAGATGATCAGATGCTACAAGGGAATCAGACATGAAATGGGCCAGAAAGTCAGAGGACAGCGCACAAGATCAAATGGCAGGACAGGTCTCACGCTCGGTGTGAGTCGACAAAGAACACAACCAGCAAAGGCTGAAAGCAGCGAAAAGAGTGGGAAGAAGTAGGTGTTTAGATGGGCGATCCGAAATTCCCTCGTCGGACTTATGACACGCCTTCGCATCCATGGAAGGCAGATCGAATAAAAGAGGAGACAGAACTCGTCAGAATGTACGGGCTCAAGAACAAGAGAGAAATCTGGAAAGCCAAATCGATTGTGAGAAATCTCAGACGGCAGTCAAGAAATCTACAGGCGAGGCTGAGATACGGGGAAGAACAGGCACGGATCGAGACGCAAAATCTCCTGAGAAAGTGCGGTATGATTGGACTTTTGCCCCTCGATGGTTCGACACTCGATGATGTACTCAGTTTGACTACCGAATCCATACTGAACAGGCGTCTTCAGACATTAGTGTATAAGAAAGGACTTGCCAACACAATGGAACAGGCAAGGCAATTCATTGTTCATGGACATATTTCCGTTAATGGTAGAAAGGTCACCGTTCCAGGGTACATCGTGCGCAGGAACGAGGAAGACAAAATTGAGTTCAATCCGGCTTCCCCGCTTGCGGACGAACAGCATCCCATGAGACTCCTTAAGAAGAAGTCGAAGGAAGAGAAAGCTATCGAGAAAGCAGCGGCAGAGAAGCCAAAAGTTCCGAAGAAGATACTTAAAGTCAAAGAAGTCGTCGAGGTGCTTGAAGAAGGTGGCGAAGCCCTTGAAGAACTTGACATTGATGAAGGCGAAGTTGAAACAGAGGAGGCTAAATAATGGGGAAATGGGGAATTGCTCATATCTTTGCAAGTTACAACAATATCATCATCACACTAACTGACATAACCGGAGCGGAAACAATCACCAAATGTTCTGGCGGTATGGTGGTTAAAGCCGCGAAGGATGAGGCATCACCCTACGCCGCTATGAGAGCAGCCGAAAGGGTCGCCGAAATAGCCAAGGAAAAGGGTATCGAAGGGATACATGTAAAAGTCCGCGCACCAGGTGGTAACAAGTCTCTTTCGCCTGGACCAGGAGCCCAGGCAGCAATTAGGGCGCTTGCGCGCGCAGGGCTTAAAATCGGACGCATCGAGGACGTGACACCAATACCCCACGATGGAACGAAGAAGAAAGGTGGCCGAAGAGGAAGGCGTGTTTAGAGGCGGCAACCTATGGAGATCAAAGTACTCGAATTAATGGAAACAGAGGCAAGATTCATTCTTTCTGGGACGAGACCTGAGGTCGCGAACGCTTTGCGTCGATGTCTCATTTCCGAAATACCAAAGATGGCTATCGACACGGTGGAATTCCATCTGGGTCCTATCAGAGATGAGGAGGGCAACGAATACGAGAGTGTCAGCCCTCTCTTTGATGAGATCATTGCTCACAGACTGGGAATGGTTCCCATACCAACAGATTTAAATCTCTTTACCTTCCGAGAAAAATGCACGTGCGGCGGAGAGGGGTGCCCTAACTGCACCATCATGTATTCACTCAACAAAAAGGGACCGTGTGAGGTCTATTCCGGTGATCTCGAACCCCTCGGCGGAAATGAACTGAGAGTCAAGGACGAATTGATCCCTATCGTCAAGCTCGGCCCAGGACAAGCACTTTTGATTTATGCGTCGGCACAGCTTGGCACGGCTAAGCAACATGCAAAATGGCAGGTCACGAGCGGTGTTGGATATAAGTACTACCCAGAAGTCTCCATTGATTACAGCAAATGCGAGGGCGAAGATGCCTGCATTAAAGCGTGTCCCCGCGGCTGTTTTGGTAAGAAAGACGGAAAGACCGTTGTTGTTGATCAAGAAGCATGTACCCTGTGTATGGCATGCGTCGAAGCATGCGCCAACAAGGCGGTGACCGTGAGGGGAAATCAAGAGAAATTTATCTTCGAATTTGAAACGGACGGATCCCTCAGCGCTGAGAAGACACTCCTCACAGCTCTCGAAATCATGGAGAAGAAATTTGAGGAATTCAGGGAATTAGTCTCCTCATTCGAAAGTCAATAGAAAAATCACATAAAATCAGTGAGAGTGCACTTCTTTACCTTATCATTTTCAAACAGCGAGTTAATCGAATTTTCGATGAGGGCAATTCGCTGCAAGGTGTAAGTTGGCAGACCAAATTTCTTTCCAATTTCCTTCGTGATCTCAAGATATTTCTTAATGCTCTTTTCGTGCACAGTCAGAGTGAGGTTGGCACCGCAATAACATTTGCCCCTCAAGGGCATTCTACGATAACTCGCATTGCATTTGGTGCATCTGAGACGCTGACCTGAAAAACTGTTCAAATTGCCAATCATATCAGGCAAGAAATGTCTCGTGATCACTCTATAGACAACGTCAGTCTCGTCGACTGCCCTGATCTTCTTCGCCAATTCCAGCTGTGCATTCATCTTATCGATCATCGTTTCGAGAGTCTTGTACGAGGATTCTTTCGGACCCTCAGCGATGTCCTTCGTATCATGAGTAAAACCGAATCCTTCATACTGCAGAACTGAACCAATCCTATTCGCGACAAGATCCATCATTTCCTGAATTTCCTTTGGATGTTTGAAAGACATAGAGGCTTCATAAAACTCCAACGGATACTGCCATCGCACGTCGAGATTATGCGCTTCCTTGTCAATTTCATTTGGATCAATGCGAGTCGTGAGAACGAGCGGAGCATCCATTAAGCCACCTCTCCTATCGGGAAGAAATGATCTGGAAAAGTTGATCAGTGCATCAAGAAGGAGAATGCAGCTGTCTTCATCACCATCCGCATTTCGCCTCTTTGCCGCATGGAAGAACGGATGGCCATAACCAACATTTGCATCTGTAAATCCAATGATCCTGCATAACACGCCTCCAGAAGTGTGAGGTGCTAAACCGATCGCCAGATGCCCGATCAGATCCGATCGGTGATTGACGTTGTAGTATGGATTAAGACCGTAATGGTCTTGTAGAAGTTCATCGACGAATTTAGCAACCTTCACGAGATAATCCCCACAAGAAGACGAGGGGATTATGTCCTGAACTTTCAGTTCGCAAAGTTGCGTGTCATCGATTAACTCATTACCAAACGCGTCTTTCACATATCCCAAGGATCGAGCTTTTTCAACGGTTAGCCCAATCTCACGCGGTCTAAAGTGCGTGAGCGGGACATCGGTCATATCATATCGAATTGTTCCATCTTTAAACACAAAAACGTCGTATTTCGCCCTCAAAATCCCTTTCTCAATTGCCTCTGGGGTCTTGTTTTTAGAGATCATCCCCTGAACGCCTTTGATCTCTGGTAGGCTTCTTTCTCCGAGACGTTCCATCGCCTGCTTGAGAATTTTAGATATCGGAATGCGCTGGATTTCCGGATCGCCCGAAACGACCGTGTGAGATCCGCACTCACACACACACTGAAATGTCTTTTTCCCACATGCTCTGCACTGTCTGACTCCCACCTCCACCTCAATCTCTTCTTCGGCCGCAGCCTCACTCACCAATCTCTGTAGACCTCCGCTCTGTCCAAGAGGAAAGAGTATGTGGGGAGGTGGTCGCATTTTTCTTTCCTTGGCCTTCTCCGGTCTTGCCATTCTAGCGCCGATCCGCGTCACTGCCCGCGGTCGCACCGTAATCCCCATCGCTCTGGAAACCGCGGCCAATGGATCTTCGCCCTCGAAAACCGCGACCTCAACAATCTTCTCACCATTGTGGCCGAGACCGAGCCCACTGAGAACCGGCTCGGCATAATTTTCTAAAACAACAAAGTCGTCAACGACTCTGTGCAGAGCTCCGAGTCTTTCCAGTATGTTCTTTACTTTCGCATCTCTTTTAATCTTGAGAATCCCGCCCTGCCAAGATGCATTTTTCAATAAATACGACCGTAAATCTCTTAAGCCGTCTATCTCAACATCCGACCAAAAAAGATTGAATTTCGGATGGAGCGGGACACCATAAGTTCTTGAAATTCTTACCGCTTCCTCGAAATCCGGATCTATCCAGCTTTCCGGTAGTTCGCCGCATGCCCGCCTGAGCTCTTCTCTGTACCACTCTATAGAATAAGCACCGGGAACCAATACATGATTGTTTTCGACAAACTCCCCGAAGGAAATGAGTATCTCGCCTAGATCAACGATCTCCTTAATTCTACCACGGATCTTTTCAAATTCATCAACGGAATTAACCTGAACGAGATCACCGTTATCGAGCAGTACGATCGGCCCCTCGATCGAATCGCACGGCGTCGCCGCACCTGCTTTTCCAGGTCTCTCGAGTTTTATCTGAGTACCAACTGCAATGAATCCATCGAGTGCGTACATTGTGGCCGGATTCAAACCGATAGCCGCGAGTCCCGTTGTTCTCCCGCGACCGTATCTCAATCTGAAGCCACCAACCCTTGAAGGATGCGCAAGAACAGGTCTCCCAGCAACAATGTCCTTGAGATATCTGTAGTCAGGCGCGATTTTGGTGGACTCCGATTCCTCCGAAGACTTTTTCTTGAGATCAAGGTACTCATTGATGAAATCCCAGCCATCAATTCCCAGACGCTTCACATGTTTCTGGATCTTTGGTGCCTTCTGACACAGCCCTTCCGCGATGACGAGACATGCACCACCTCTAACCTTGTTTGTTTCCACTCTAGGAAGGTCTCTGTAACCGGATATCTCAACATCTTCGGTTCCTTCACCATCGATGCAAACAGGACAGTTTTTAACGATCAATTCGATTTCTTCATTTGATGGCGTGTACTGTAGATGCTGGCATTGCTTGTAAAGCGGTATTTCTTCCTTGAATCGCTGAACTTCCCCATGAGTAGGTTGATACCGACCAATTCCAAATTCCCGTCTCACTACATCCCCGATAAGCACACTCAATGCCTGTCCCGTGCCTCCAGCTGATCTGATAGGGCCAGCAAATGAAATCGCGAGATACTCGCTCCCGTCGGAGTTGCGACCGATTTTTACTCCAGCAATACCCTCAAGGGGAGCTACGAGAATTCCTTCAGTGAGAACCGCAAGTCCCACGCGAATCGCTCTATCGATTGCCTCCTCTCTCGACCTTGCAGGTTTATTTGCGATTTCTCTGGCGGCAAGTAATGAGACTTCTTCTCTATCGTGATGCGCGCTCAATTCTCTAATTCTCTCGGCAATACCTTCAACGTTCCAAGAAGAGAGAAGCTTCTCAACTCTCGCCGCCAAATCCTCAGCTCTCGGTATCTCGACAAAA